>NZ_KB912059.1:100950-342205 GCF_000383695.1 Thioalkalivibrio sp. ALJ15 | reverse complement strand
CAGAAGACCGAGGCGCTGATCGCCAAACTGGAGAAGGTCAAGGAGGGCCTGCTCCACGACCTGCTGACCCGCGGCATCGACGAGAACGGCCAGCTTCGCCCGAGCCCCGAGCAGGCGCCGGAGCTCTACAAGGAGTCGCCGCTGGGGTTGATTCCGAGGGAGTGGAACCCAAAAACAATTGGGCATTTGTCTTCTTCTATTGTGGATGGTCCGTTTGGCTCGAACCTAAAAACAGAACACTATGTAACGGAATCTGGCGTTCGTGTTGTTCGGCTGCAAAATATAACGCCATTTGAATATGATGATACTGATCGCGCGTTTATTAAGGATGATCACGCCGAGGTGCTTTCGAAAAACATAGTCCAACCGGGGGATGTGCTGATTGCATCTTTGGGCGACGGGAAACACCCTGCAGGAAGGGCCTGCCTGTATCCCCCCAGTCTGCCAGAGGCAATCAATAAGGCAGACTGCTTCCGCTTAAGGGCTGACAGTAGAGTAGCCAGCAACAGCTACATAATGCTGTTTATGAATTCTGATCTTTTTGCCAGGCAGGCCAGGAAGTGGACGCAAGGCGTCACCCTGCAAAGGATCAACACTACGAGTTTGAAGCGGATTTGTATCTTTTGTCCGCCCCTTGAAGAGCAGGAGCTTATTTCCCGGAAATTCAACCAGGCTCTCTTTCTTTTGTCGACCAAAAGAGAAGAGCTAGATAAGCTTATTTTGAAAAAACAAGGCCTAATGGACGACCTTCTTACCGGCCGCGTCCGCGTTACCCCACTGCTCGACCAGGTCCAAACCCAGGCCACCACCCTGGCATAGACCGGGGCACTTCCAACAACATCGCCACATCAGGACCACAGCGCACAGGGAACCGCCATGACCACCTTCGACAGCACCAAACGCTCGCTTCCCGAGCTCCTCAAGGACATCACTAGCGGCAAGATTCAGCTACCGGACTTCCAGCGCGGCTGGGTGTGGGACGACGACCACGTGCAGAGTCTGTTGGTCAGCATCGCGCGGTCGTTCCCGGTGGGTGCGGTGATGCTGATGGAGACCGGCGGCGAGGTGCAGTTTCAGACGCGGCCGGTGGAGGGGATCGATCCGAAGGGGGTGGGCGGGGAACCCGACCAGTTGATCCTGGACGGTCAGCAGCGGTTGACCAGCCTGACCCAGGCGGTGGGGCTGGAGAGCCCGGTGGATACCCGGACCTCCAAGGGCAAGCCGATCAAGCGCCATTACTACTTCGATGTGCGCATGGCGCTGGAGGGAGAGGATCGGCTGGAAGACGCGGTGTTCGCGGTGGACGAGAACCGCCAGACGCGCACCAACTTCGGCCGCGACGTGGAAACCGACCTCTCCACCCGACAGCTGGAATGCGAGCGGCTGTGTTTCCCGTGCGACAGGATCCTCGACGCCTCCGAATGGCTGCAGGACCTGTTCCGCTACAACCAAGAGGCCATGGGCGAGTTTCTGGAGTTCCAGAAGCAGATCATCAGCGCCTTTTCCTCCTATCAGCTGCCGGTAATCGAGCTGAAGAAGGAGACTTCCAAGGAAGCGGTCTGCCTGGTGTTCGAGAAGGTCAACACCGGCGGGGTGCAGCTCTCCGTCTTTGAACTCATCACCGCCAGCTACGCGGCCGAGGGCTACAATCTTCGTGACGACTGGTACGGCTCCGACATCCGGAATGTCCCCTCGCGCCAGGCCCGGCTTGCGCAGCATGAGCTGCTCGCCGACGTAGAGAATACCGACCTGCTCCAGGCGATCACGCTCTTGCACACTCGGGAGCGTAAGCACGAGGACATCGCCGCCGGAAAGCAGGGCAAGCAGGTACGGCCCGTGAGCGCGAAGCGCGCCTCGGTACTGGATCTGCCGCTGGAGGCCTACCAGCGCTGGGCCGATGCGGTGGAGCAGGGCTTTGTCGAGGCGGCGTACTTCCTCAAGGGAGAGTGTTTCTACAGTCGGCGCGAGCTGCCCTACGCCACGCAACTGGTGCCGCTAGCCGCGGTCATGACCCTGCTGGGCAACCGCTGGCGCGAACCACGCATCCACAACAAGCTCTCCCGCTGGTTCTGGAGCGGCGTCCTGGGGGAACTCTACGGCGGCGCTGTGGAGACCCGTATCGCCCTGGATCTGGAGGAGCTGATGAACTGGTTCGGTGACGACGCCGAGCTGCCGCGGACGGTGATCGACGCTTCCTTCGATCCCAGCCGCTTGGAGTCGCTGCGCAGCCGCAACAGCGCGGCCTACAAAGGTATCAACGTGCTGATCCTGCGCGAAGGCGCCGAGGACTTCTTCTGGAAGGGCGATATTCAGGCGCTCGACCAGCAGGGGGTGGAGCTGGATATCCATCACATCTTCCCCCGAGCCTGGTGCGATGCTCGGGAAATCCCGCCTCGGGTGTACGACTCGATCGTCAACAAGAGCCCGATCTCGTTCAAGGCGAACCGGATGATCGGCGGTGATGCACCTTCGGACTATCTGCAGCGCTTGCAGAACCATGAGCAGGTCCAGCTCGGCAACGCGGATATGGATGCCATCCTCGAGGGCCATCGCATCCCGGTCGAGGCCCTGCGCGCAGACGACTTCGATGGTTTCTACCAGCAGCGCAAGCGTCGACTGCTCGAGATCATAGAGAAGGCGATGGGCAAGAAAGTGCTAACCGGGGCTGATGAAAGCAGCGAAATGCACGACGAGGCCCTTGCACCGCAATAACACTCGTGAAGGGCAGATACCGGAGCGCTGCGAATGCCAACCTATGGAAACATCCTTCTGCGACAAGACGGGAGCGTTGCTTTCACCACGGCTCGCCGTTCCGCGCTGGGGTTCACTGATGGCCGGGACGAGGCTTGGCTGCGCGATCTTCTTGCCGACAATCCGGACTTGCTGCCTATCGAGGAGATCGATCCCTCATTCGCACCGCTGATCCCGCTATGTACCGAGCTGCAAACCGAGGCTGGCCCGGTGGACGCTGTGTTCATCAGCCCGTCCGGTCGGCTGACGCTGGTGGAGTGCAAGCTGTGGCGCAACCCCGAGGCCCGGCGCAAGGTCATTGCGCAGATCCTGGACTATGCGCGGGCTGTCTCCGGTTGGAGTTACGCCGATCTGCAGCGCCGTGTGGCGGCCGCCACCGGTCGTAAGGGGAATGCACCGTTCGAGACCGCCCGCGAGGTCCAGCCCGATCTGGACGAGGCCGCCTTCGTGGACGCCACGGCCCGAGCGTTGCGGGAGGGACGTTTTCTGCTTTTGATCGCCGGTGACGGCATCCGCGAGGGGGTCAGCGGCATGGCGGAGCTGATCACCCGCAACGCCGCGCTGGGCTTCAGCTTCGGGTTGGTGGAGGTGGCGCTATACGAATTCGGCGAGCAGGGCCTGGTTGTGCAGCCTCGCGTCATAGCGCGGACGGAGACCATCGAGCGCACCTTCCTGCGCGTGGGGCATGAGGATGAGCGCCTTCAGGAAGTGACAGACGATACGGAAGACGAGGGGGAGCCGGTATCACGCGCCGACGAACGCGCCTGGTGGGAGCCACTGACCCAGATCAGCTTTGATGATCCCGAGCAGGAGCCGCCCGTCTACCGTCCGCGCAACCATGTCCGCGTGCAGATGCCGTATCCGGGGGTCTGGATCACGGCCTTCAAGGTGATGTCCGACGGCGCGTGCGGGGTCTTCCTGGCGGGCAGGAAGGCTGATCTTCACCAAGCCCTCGATCGGCTGAACGAGGAGCGCGAGGCGATCCTGGCCGAGCTGCCTGGGGTGTCGCATTCTCGATACTCGTACGACCCTGAGCGGCCCGGATTTTCCATCTACGCCGACCTGAACGATTTCGACACCGACGAGACCTGCCGGGAGTGGTTGGCCCAACAGCTCAATCGCTACGTGAACGCCTTTCGGCCCCGACTGAAGGCGATGGCCCGGTGAGACGCACGGTACGCGTGAACTCTATGGAAGCGGAGCGGACATGAGCCGGTATCGAGCGACCGGACCGGAGGGGAGTGCCGAGCCCGGCTCTGACGGTCGTGTGATGGCGAACAAGTTGGGTATTACCGATCAGCGCGAGCTGGACGAGGCGGAAGCCCAGCTGTTGCGGATGCTGTACGAGGAGGTGTTTGCGAGCCTGGAGCCAGACCAGCCGCTGGATGTGCCCCTGATCAAGCATTGGCACCGCCGCTGGTTGGGCAACCTCTATGACTGGGCCGGTCAAGAGCGGCAGGTCAACCTGCAGAAAGACGACTTCATGTTCGCTGCGGCTTCACAGGTCCCGTACCTGCTGAAGGAGCTGGACGAGAAGTGGCTGAAGACGCGGACCCCATGCTGTGACATGGCGCGTGACGAAGCGATCCTCGCGATCGCGGAGATCCATGTGGAGTTGATCCTGATTCATCCGTTCCGGGAAGGAAACGGGCGGATCGCACGCCTTCTCGCCGATGCGATGGCGTATCAGGCGGGTATCGGGCCGATGGACTACAGCGACTGGGATACGAACAAGGCCGAGTACATCGCGGCGATTCACGCCGGGTTGGACGGCGATTACCAGCCGATGGTCGAGCGGGTCAGCCGAGCCGCAGGGATTTGAGGCGGGGGCTGGGGGTGCGCAGCCGGGCTTCAATGGCCTTGCTGGATTCGCCGGTTTCAACCGCCGTGGATGTCGCGACGGCCCGGATGATGGCCTCGCGGCTCACCGACTTGCGACTCTTTTTAGTGGCGAATGTTTTCATAGCTTGCTCCTGCAGTATGCCCCCAATTATACGCTTGCAGACCGCGTAATGCTTGCGTTCCGCCATGCCCACAAAACAGAGTTGCTATGCTGACGCCACAGGGTAATGGAGCACGCTATGGCTGGGCTGGAATACACGGACGTTGAAAAGCCGCTGATCGATCAGCTGGTCGGGCTGGGGTGGCAACACCTGACCGGCTCGGTTGAGGATCCGGGCGTGACCCGCCGGGAGAGCTTCGCGCAGGTGGTGATGGAGCCGGTGCTACGCGAGCGGGTGCGGGCGATCAATCTGCGTGCGGGTGAGCCCTGGCTGGACGGGAAACGCCTGGATCAGGCGGTGTCCGCGATTACGCGTATCCCGGCCAGCAAGGTGATGGAGGCGAACCGGCAGGCCACCGAGCTGCTGCTGGGTGGCCTGACCGTGGAGGGTCTGCCGGACTGGGACGGCGGCCGGGGCCAGACCATTCGCCTGATCGACTGGGACGAACCGGCGAACAACCACTTTCTGGTGGTGAACCAGTTCAAGGTGAAGTGCCCACCCGGATTCGATGTCGGCAAGGGCCACATCATCCCGGACCTGGTGCTGTTCGTGAACGGCATCCCGCTGGTGGTGGTGGAGTGCAAGAGCCGCACGGTGCCGGAGGGCATCAGCCAGGCGGTGGACCAGCTGCGCCGGTATCACGACCAGCGCTTCCAGGATTTCGAGGTCGAGGAGCACGAGGGCGCGCCGGCGCTGTTCGCGACCAGTCAGTTGCTGGTCGCCAGCAATTTCGACGAGGCGCGCGCGGGCACCGTGGGGGCCGCGTTTGCCCACTACCTGAGCTGGAAGACGGTGGTGCCGCGGCGCGACTCGGAGGTGGCCGAGGCGCTGGGCGTGGCGGAGCTCTCCGCCCAGCAGCGCCTGGCGGCGGGGATGCTGGCGCCGGATACGCTGCTGGATATCGTGCGCCACTACACGCTGTTCATGAACGCGGGCGGGCAGACCATCAAGCTGGTCTGTCGCTATCAGCAGTATCGCGGGGTGACCCGCGCGGTCGAACGGCTGAAGACCGGTCCGACCCGCCGCGAAGACGGCGAGGTGGACCGGCGCGGCGGGATCATCTGGCACACCCAGGGCAGCGGGAAGAGCCTGTCGATGGTGTTTCTTGTGCGCAAGCTGCGCACCGACCCGGAACTGCGTCGCTTCAAGGTGGTGGTGATCACCGACCGCAAGGACCTCCAGGCCCAGCTCTCGGAGACGGCCGCGCTGACCGGCGAGACGGTGGCGACCGCGCCGAATACCACGCGTCTGAAACAGCTGCTGGCCCGGGAGGGTCCGGGGCTGGTGTTCGGCACCATCCAGAAGTATCGCGACCCCGACACCGAGGGGGAGGGCGGCGCTGGCGAGGCGCCGGGGGACGCGGCGCAGGACGACCTGCGCGAGGTGGCGGAACCACCCGGCGAGTACGCGACCCCGGCGGCTCCGAAGCGCAGCGAGCCCTTCGAGGTGCTGAACACCAGCGAGGACATCCTGGTGCTGGTGGACGAGGCGCACCGGACCCAGGCCGGCGACCTGCACGCCAACATGATGCGCGCGCTGCCCAACGCGGCCCGCATCGGCTTCACCGGTACGCCCATCATCATGGGCGAGAAGAAGCGCACGCACGACATCTTCGGCGACTACATCGACCGCTACACCATCAAGGAGGCGGAACAGGACGGCGCCACCGTGCCGATCCTGTACGAAGGGCGCACGGTGAAGGGCGCGATCAAGGACGGGGCCAGCCTGGATGGCCTGTTCGAGGACCTGTTCCGCAGTTACAGCAAGGAAGAGCTGGAAGCGATCAAGAAGAAATACGCCACCCGGGGGCAGATCTTCGAGGCGCCGCAGCTGATCCGCGAGAAGGCCGCGGACATGCTGCGCCACTACGTGACTCACATCCTGCCGAATGGCTACAAGGCCCAGCTGGTGGCCTACAGCCGGCGCGCGGCCGTGCGTTATTTCGAGGCACTGAACGAGGCGCGGGACGAGCTGTTGCAGGAGGCGATGGCGCTGTCGGTCGAGGACAAGCAGCTCGACGATGCGCAGCTGGTAGCCCGGCCCGAGCGGGTGAAGGCGGCGATCCAGGCCTGGCGCTATCGGGATCTTCTCCGGCGTCTGGAGTTTGCCGTGGTGATCAGCGGCGGCAACAACGACGATGCGGCCTGGGCGCGCTGGACCGACCGCGGCGCGGTGGAGAACCACATCCAGCGTTTCAAGAAGCCGCTGACGCACGACGACCCCGAGAAGGCCGACCCGCTGGCCTTCCTGATCGTGAAATCCATGTTGCTCACCGGCTTCGATGCGCCCATTGAGGGGGTAATGTACCTGGATCGCTCGATCCGCGAGGCGGAGCTGCTGCAGGCCATCGCCCGCGTGAACCGCACCGGCCACCGCAAGACCCACGGCATCGTGGTGGACTACTTCGGCGTGGCCAATCACCTCAAGGAGGCCCTGGCGGCCTACAGCGAGGAGGACATCGAGGGCGCCCTGCAAAGCCTGAAGGACGAGATCCCGCTGTTGCGCGATCGTCATCTGCGCGCGGTGGACGTGCTGCGCCAGCAGGGCGTGGAGCGCCTGGAGGACGTGGAAGAGGCCGTGCAGGCCCTGGCCGACGAGCGGGTGCGCGCCGAGTTCACGGTGAAGCTGAAGGAGTTCAGCCAGAGCCTGGATGACGTGCTGCCACGCCCGGAAGGGCTGGAGTTCGTCAACGATGCCAAGCAGCTGGCCCATATCCACGCGCTGGCCCGCAACCGCTACAAGGACGTGCCGTCGCTGGGGCAGGACGTGGGCAACAAGGTGCGCAAGCTGATCGACGACTACGTGATCTCGCTCGGCATGGACCCGCGCATTCCGCCGGTGCAGCTCACCGATGCCGAATTCGAGCGGCACCTGAACCGGCAGGTGGGCGATCGCGCCAAGGCCTCCGAGATGGAACACGCCGTCCGTTCCCACATCCGCAAGCACCTGGACGAAGACCCGGTAAAGTACGAGCGGCTGAGCGAGCGGCTGGAGGAACTGCTGCTGCAGCTGGATGGCCAGTGGGCGGAGCAGGTCGATGCGCTGGAAGGGCTGATCCGGCAGCTGCGAGAGGGTGAGCCCGTGGACGGCGAGGCGCTGCCCGACCTGCCGGCACACGCGGTCCCGTTCTGGCGTGAACTGGTGCAGAGCACCGCTGCGGACGACGCTCCGGCCGGGGAGGCCGAAGCGGGCCGCCTGATCGAAGTCACCGAGGAGCTGCTCGGGGTGATTCAGGACGAGATCGACGTGCCCGATTTCTGGAAACCGTCCCATATCCCGGACCAGGAGCGGCTGAAGGGCCAGCTCTTCCAGCACCTGGTGGAGCGGGACGTGGTGCCGGTGGAGGAGGTCGAGCCGCTGGTGGAGCGCCTGTTCGATCTGGCGCGGGCCAACCACGACCGCCTGGTCAACGCATGACGGAGCTGCGGGTAGAAGACCTGACCTTCCGGGTGCGGGAGAGCCGGCGCCGCAAGACGCTGGAGATTACCGTGGACCGCGATGGCGAGCTGGCCATCGCGGCCCCCGCGGGGACCGATCCGGAGCAGATGCGTGCCTTCGTGGTCGAGAAACGCGGCTGGATCTACCGCAAACTGGCGGAAAAGGCCCGGCGCCACCGGCCACTACCGAAGAAAGAATACGTGGATGGCGAAGGGTTTCTGTACCTCGGGCGCAGCCATCGCTTGAAGACGGTCCCGACGACTGAGCAGGCCGTTCCACTGAAGCTCGATGGTGGGCGTTTCCACATCCGCGAGGATGCCCTGAGCGATGCCCGGCAGCATTTTATCCAGTGGTACACCGCGCGGGCGAACGATTGGCTGGGCCACCAGGTGGATGCCCACGCGCGGCGCCTCGGCCTGTCGCCCGCAGGCGTCAAGGTGCAGGATCTTGGTTTCCGCTGGGGCTCCTGCGGTCGGGGCGACTGGCTCTACTTCCACTGGAAGACCATCCTGCTGCCCCGCAACATCGCCGAATATGTTGCGGTCCACGAGCTGATCCACCTGCACGAACCCCACCACACCCCCGAGTTCTGGCGCCGCCTCGAACGCGCCATGCCCGACTACGACCAGCGCAAGCGCTGGCTGGCGGAGCACGGGATCGAGGTAGAGGGTGTCTAAACTGACTGGCCCCTGGTGCTAAAGCTGAAACACCTTCTCTCGATGATAGGCAAGGTATGCGGCCTGCCGGCTGTTAAAGCCCCCCACCTGGATATCATTATTCACACACAGCGCCTCGGCTGCCTGTGTAGTCAGTCGAGCCGAGAGCATGATTTGTCCCTGATCGGAGAAGGAGACATAGCCGCGGTCAAACAGATGATCGACGTTTGGAGCCAACAGTAGCCCATTGTTCCCATCTAGTCGCTCTTCGTTCGTGGAGTGGCTCCACGGCTTAATGTGGCTCGCCCGAAGGTGTTGGCGCTCTGATAGTCCAGTAACCCGGCAGCACGGTTCGATTTTTTCGAGATCGCGCCGGAATACCCCTTGGCCGCGTCGCGAGAGGATAAGCTGTTGTTTGTCCGTTTCCCGGATATCGGTTTGTTTCCGCAGGCTGTCTTCGAGTGCCTGTTCCTCCTCGGCTCTTGCCGCGCCAGTACTCGCGTCATCTAGAAACGCGTGCAGCTCGACGCCATCGAGTAGCGTAAGCAGGAGTCGCCCTAGGTCAGGTGAAATCGACGCAAGGTAGGCAACCTGATTGCCGTCTCCTTTGACATTGATTGGCGCATATTTGCTGGGAAGGAGCGGCGCAATCTCCGCGATGTGGTCCTTCGGGCGAAGAGGGCGGTGCGTTGGGTGAAACTGGACCTCAACTAACCACCCTTCGTCAGACCAGGCGTCACCTTCTCGGCCAAAATCGCTAGGTTTTGGGGCTGTCTGAGCGGTCCGGGTGGCTACACCAACATCCTGAATCAACCCACCTGCGTAGGAAAAGACGACATCACCAGGCTGCACCTTAGTCATGTTGTCGTAGAAGTGGTTGCGCACACCGTCCGATCGGAACTTAGGCGACCAAAGGTAACCCCCTTGGATCTCCTGCCTGTAAGTCTGCTTGTGATTAACCCACCAGAAAGACATTCCCACTCGTTCCTCCCAATCGGCTGTCGAAACGTCGGGCACGTACACAGGCCTACTGCTCCCCGGGGCAACGATCGGCAGAAGCGATAGCGTTACGTGCGCCAGCTGGTACACATCCGGGTACACAAACGAAAAAGGCCAACCCAATGGCTGGCCTAAGTCGTTGTTTTGTTTGGCTCCCCGGGACGGGCTCGAACCGCCGACCTAGTGATTAACAGTCACCCGCTCTACCGACTGAGCTACCGGGGAATTGGCCGCAGATCCTAATGGGGGGCGGCCACCCCGTCAAGCTTCAATTATTGCTTCAGCGGTGGGTCGAGGCGAATTGCCTGAGCCGGTCCAGTGCCTTGTCGAGCATGTCGACGCTGGTGGCGAACGAGACGCGCACATGACCCGGGGCGCCGAATGCACTGCCGGGCACCAGGGCGACTCCGACTTCGTCCAGCAATTGCTTGGTGAGGGCGACATCGGTGTCGATGTCGGCCGCCTGCATCAGGCCGGTGACTCGTGGAAAGCAGTAGAAGGTGCCGTCGGGCATCAGGCAGTCGATGCCGTCGATCGCATTCAGGCCGTCGACCACGTGCCGCGCCCGTTCGGCGAACGCGGAACACATGGCGATCACGCAGCCCTGATCGCCATCCAGCGCGGCCTGCGCTCCGGCCTGCGCAATCGAGGTGGGGTTGGAGGTGCTCTGCGACTGGATCTTTTTCATCGCCGCGATCAGATTCTTCGGTCCACCGGCATAACCGATACGCCAGCCGGTCATCGCGTAGGCCTTGGACACGCCATTGAGCACGACGGTGCGCTCGAGCAGATCCGGAGCCACATTCACGATGTTCACAAACGGCGTGGAGCCGAAGCGGATGTGTTCGTACATGTCGTCGGTTGCGATCACCACCCGGGGGTGTTCGCGCAGCACGTCGGCCAGGGCCTTCAACTCGTCGGCCGAGTAGGCCGCTCCAGTGGGGTTGGACGGGCTGTTGATGAACACCAGGCGGGTATTCGGCGTGATCGCCGCCGCGAGTTGCTCGCCCGTAATCCGGAATCCCGCCTCCTGGGTGGCGCTGACCACTACGGGCCGCGCACCGGCCAGAAGTGCGATGTCGGGGTAGGAGACCCAGTAGGGCGCCGGGATCACCACCTCGTCGCCCGGGTTCAGCAGGGCCTGGCAGAGGTTGAAGATGCTCTGCTTGCCACCAGAGGAGACCAGGATCTGGTCACGCTCGAACGTAAGCCCGTTGTCGCGATCAAACTTGCGGATGATGGCGTCTTTCAGGCCCTGCGTACCATCCACTGGAGTGTACTTGGTTTCCCCGCGGGCAAGGGCGTCGATGGCCGCCTGCTTGATATGCTCCGGGGTATCGAAATCCGGCTCGCCGGCCCCCAGACCGACGATATCGCGGCCCTCGGCCCGCAGCTGCGCGGCCAGCGCGCTGACGGCCAGGGTGGGGGAGGGCTGGATGCGCTGAACGCGATCGGAGAGCTCGATATCCAAGGCGGGCCTCATGCGGGTTGGGCGGGGTGGGCGGCCGGGCGCGAATGCATAACCGGCCGCAAGTGGCGAAATAATACTGAAATCAGGCGCGGAGGATAAGGCGTGCAGCCAGATGAAGGCGAACAATTCAAGGTGGTATCGCAGTATCAGCCTGCCGGCGACCAGCCCGCGGCGATCCGCGCGCTGATCGATGGCATCGAGGCGGGGCTGGCGCATCAGGTCCTGCTGGGTGTGACGGGGTCGGGCAAGACCTTCACGATCGCCAACGTCGTCGAGAACCTGCAACGCCCGACTATCATCCTGGCGCCGAACAAGACCCTGGCCGCGCAGCTGTATGGCGAGTTCAAGGAGTTCTTCCCGAACAACGCGGTGGAGTACTTCGTCTCGTACTACGACTACTACCAGCCGGAGGCCTACGTCCCGTCCTCGGACACCTACATCGAGAAGGATGCCTCGATCAACGACCACATCGAGCAGATGCGACTGTCCGCGACGCGCGCCCTGCTGGAGCGCCGGGATGCGATCATCGTGGCCTCGGTCTCCGCCATCTACGGCCTCGGCGATCCGCGCAAGTACCTGTCGATGGTGCTCCACCTCCAGCGCGGAGATCGCATTGACCAGCGCGACCTGCTGCGGCGTCTGGCAGAGCTGCAGTACACCCGCAACGACACCGAGCTGCGGCGCGCCACCTACCGGGTACGTGGGGAGGTCATCGACATCCATCCCGCCGAATCCGAAATCGAGGCCGTGCGCATCGAGTTGTTCGACGACGAGATCGAGCGGCTGTCGTACTTCGATCCGCTGACCGGCGAGCAGCTGCGCACCGTCCCGCGCCTGACCATCTACCCGAAGACGCACTACGTGACCCCGCGCGAGACACTGCTGGAGGCGGTGGACCATATCCGCGACGAACTCAAGGAGCGTCTGGATTTCCTGCGCAAGGAGGATCGCCTGGTCGAGGCGCAACGCCTGGAGCAGCGCACGCTGTTCGACCTGGAGATGATCCTCGAGATCGGCTACTGCAACGGCATCGAGAACTACTCGCGTTATCTCTCCGGCCGGGCACCGGGCGAGCCGCCGCCCACCTTCTTCGACTACCTGCCGAAGGACGCGCTGCTGGTGGTCGACGAGTCGCATGTGTCGGTGCCCCAAGTGGGCGGGATGTACAAGGGCGACCGCTCGCGCAAGGAGACGCTGGTGGAATACGGTTTCCGACTGCCTTCGGCACTGGATAACCGCCCGCTGCGCTTCGAGGAATTCGAGGCCCTGCAGCCGCAGACCATCTACGTGTCCGCCACACCGGGGCCGTACGAGCGCGAGCATGCCGGGGCCATCGTCGATCAGGTCGTCCGGCCCACGGGGCTACTGGACCCGATTCTCGAGGTGCGCCCGGCGGGCAGCCAGGTCGACGACTGTCTGTCCGAGGTGCGCGACCGGGTGGAGCGCGACGAGCGTGTATTGATCACGACGCTGACCAAGCGCATGGCCGAGGACCTGACTGACTATCTTTCGGAACACGGCGTGCGGGTGCGCTATCTGCATTCGGATATCGACACCGTCGAGCGTATGGAGATCATCCGCGACCTGCGCCTGGGCGAGTTCGATGTGCTGGTGGGGATCAACCTGCTACGCGAGGGCCTCGACATGCCCGAGGTCTCGCTGGTGGCGATCTTTGACGCCGACAAGGAGGGCTTCCTGCGCTCCGATCGCTCGCTGATTCAGACCATCGGGCGTGCCGCGCGCAACGTGAACGGCAAGGCGATCCTGTACGCCGACAAGGTGACCGGATCGATGCAGAGGGCGATCGACGAGACCGAGCGCCGGCGGGAGAAGCAGATCGCCCATAACAAGGCGCACGGCATTACCCCGCAGGGCATCCGCAAGAATGTCGCCGACATACTCGAGGCCCGCAACGCTACGCCAGGCTCCGGGCGGCGTCGTGGCCAGAAGAAGGTGGCCGAGGATGCGCCCGACTACATCGACGCCCCGGAGCAGGCCGCCAAGGAGATCGAGAAGCTGGAACAGGAGATGTTCCAGAAGGCCCGCGACCTGGAGTTCGAGGAGGCCGCGCGGATCCGTGACCGCATCGAGAAGCTCAAAGCACTCGCGTTCCGCCCGGAAGCCTCGCTATCCTAAAAAGATTGCTCGGGTCACGAGCGCCAGTTGAGTACAGGTTCAATGGCTACTCCCGTATCCCTGCCCCTGGGGCCGGTCATGCTCGATGTGACAGGCCTGGAACTGACCCCGGAAGACCGTGAACGCCTGCGCCACCCGGCGACAGGCGGCGTCATCCTCTTTGCCCGCAACGCCGGTACGCCCGAGCAAGTGAGGGCACTCACCGATGCGATACGCGCGGAGCGACCCGGCATCCTGATCGCGGTGGATCAGGAGGGTGGGCGCGTACAGCGTCTGCGAGACGGTTTCACCGCGCTCCCGCCCATGCGCGAGCTGGGGCATGTCGATGATTACGATCGCAACAAGGCCTGTGAGCTGGCCCATGCGACCGGGGAATTGCTGGCGCTGGAACTGCGCGAGGTGGGAATCGATTTCAGTTTCACGCCTGTACTGGACCGGGACATCGACGTCAGCGAGGTGATTGGGGATCGTGCGTTCCACCATGATCCCGATGTCATCGCACGCCTGGCAGGCGAGCTGATTCGCGGGCTCGCGGCCGGCGGCATGGCCAGTGTGGGCAAGCATTTCCCCGGACACGGGGCCGTCCAGGCGGATTCCCATCTCGCGCTCCCGGTAGATGACCGCCCGCTGGCCGAGATCGAGGCCGATGACATCGCGGCCTTTCGCCCGGTGCTGGGCGATCTCGATGCCGTGATGCCCGCGCACGTCCTGTACCCACAGGTGGATGACCAGCCCGCCGGATTTTCGCGGATCTGGCTACAGGACATCCTGCGCCGCGAACTTCGGTTCCGCGGGGCAATCCTCAGCGATGATCTGGCCATGGCCGGCGCCGAGGCCATCGGCAGCCCGGCCGAACGGGCCGCGGCAGCGCGTGCGGCAGGCTGCGACATGGTGCTGATCTGCAACCAGCCCGAGCAGGCCGACGCCATCCTCGAGGCGCAGGAGGGACAGCCGCTCGATGCCCAGGCATTGCGAAGAGTCGAGGCATTGCGCGCACAGTCCACTGCGCATGAACCCAGGCGAATTCACGCCCTTCGCGCTCAGCTGCATCACTGGCTCGCGGCCCGTCAGGCAGCGACGGCCTGAAACCCCGTTCCGCGGCGGGGGAGTCACTCATTGGCGCACAGGCGCTCGCGCGCCTATAATGCGCCACCGGTTTGCGCTTGAGCAGCTGTTAATATTCACACTCACCACTGAAGTTGGAGATCAAAAATGGCCGACAAGCTCCTGATCGTCATGGTTAATACCGATCCGAGCAACCCGTCTGAACTGGGTGCCCCGTTCTTCCAGGCCACCGTGGCCGCCGCGATGGAATATGACGTTGAAGTCGTCATGACCGGCCGTGCCGGCGAGCTGGCCAAGAAGGGCGTTGCCGAAAACCTGTTTGTCCAGGAAGGCTCCAGCAAGAGCGTCTACGATTTCATGAAGGACGCCCACGAAGCCGGCGTGGTGATGAAGGTCTGCACCCCGACTCTGGATCTGTGGGGCAACGACCTGATCCCGGAAATCGAAGAAACCGTGGGCGGCGCCTACGTGATTTCCGAAGCCATGGACGACGACACCGTGACCTTTACCTACTAAGGGTCCACACGTCCGTAGCTTTGCCATCCGGCCGGCCCTTGTGCCGGCCGGTTGCGTTTAAGGGCCCTGTAGGGCCCGCGCATACCGGACCCAGACCTTGCCGTCTGCCAGACGCTCGGCCAACATCCTTCCTCCACCCCCCCACCGCAGGACCCTTGATGAGCCCGGAACAGGCCCGTGCAACGCTCCGAGATGCCGACTGCCTCTATAGCCGCGATGCAGTCGAGACCGCGATCGACCGCCTGGCCGAACGCTCGGCGCAGGTGCTCAAGGACCGTAACCCCCTGGTTCTGGGCGTGATGAATGGCGGGGTCGTCCTGATGGGCGGGCTGCTGACTCGCTGGTCGTTTCCAATGCAGGTCGACTATCTGCACGCCACGCGCTATCGCGGCGGCACGCGGGGAGGGGAGCAGCTGCACTGGCTGGCGCGCCCCCAGACTCCGATCCAGGGGCGCACCGTAGTGATCGTGGATGACATCCTCGACGGTGGCATTACCCTGGAAGGCATCCAGGCTTTCTGCGAAGAGCAGGGCGCCGAGAAAGTTTATTCCGTGGTGCTGGTGGACAAGGCCAACCCGGAACGCGATCCGGCCATTACCGTCGATTTTGCGGCCCTGGAGGTGCCGAATCGGTACGTGTTTGGCTACGGGATGGATTACCAGGATTACCTCCGCAACGCACCCGGCATCTTTGCCGTCGCGAACCACTAGGGATACCCGCCATATGTCGACACCCCGTCTTGCCGTGATCGGCGGCACCGGACTGACCCAGCTGAAGTCGCTGGAGATTACCCGCAGGCAGGTCATGCATACCCCGTATGGCGAACCGTCGGGGCCGCTGGTCTTCGGGCGGCTGAATGACACGGAAATCGTGTTTCTGCCGCGCCATGGCGCACGTCACACTATCCCGCCGCACCAGGTGAACTACCGGGCCAACATCTGGGCCCTGAAGCATGCCGGGGTCGACAACGTGATTGCGGTGGCCGCCGTGGGCGGCATTACCGAATCGATGAAGCCGGGCATGATCGCGATTCCCGATCAGATCATCGATTACACCTGGTCACGCGCCAACACCTTTTTCGAGGGCGGTGACCTCGAAGAGGTCACCCATATCGACATGACCTGGCCTTACAACCAGGGCGTGCGGGACACGCTGCTGAACGCGATTGATGACCTGTGCATCGAGGCTGCGGACCGAGGGACGTACGGGGCCACCCAGGGCCCGCGGCTGGAGACGGCGGCCGAGATCGACCGCATGGCGCGAGATGGCTGCGACCTGGTGGGAATGACCGGCATGCCGGAGACGGCGCTGGCGCGCGAACTGGAGCTGAACTACGCCTGCTGTGCCGTGATCGCCAACTGGGCGGCCGGTCGTGCCGAGGGCGAGATCACCATGGACGAGATCGGCCGCAACCTGGATCAAGGGATGACGCGGGTGAAGGATGTGCTTACGCACGTGATCGAGACGCTGTCCTGAGGCGCAGGACCGGGAACGATCGTCGTTTTCGGCCAGGGGAGCAGGCGGGCTAGAACAGACAGCTGACCCTCACCGATCCCCGACTTAACATAATATGTATTATGCGTCGTAATGGGTGGCGTTAACCAAGAGCCCCTGTCACCGGATTCGCAGATTCATTGTGCTGTTCAGACCATGGCAACGCGAACGCGTGACATGCCCATTCTTCGTCAGGACCAGGTCCAGATATCCCGGCCCACTGAGTTGTACGACCCTGCAATCCACTCCGATCCCTTCAAATTCCACTTCCAGTGGCACGACGCCTTCGAATTCCACTTCCTCGACGTCGTGGATTCGGGTGACCGTGCATGTAATGGAATACGCAGTACCCTCGGGCCCGGAGGCTTGCAGGCCGATACGCGATTCGTTGGGCGATGTCGACATCGCGTGAACACCTCCAGCCAGGGGCAATCCGGCAGGGATCGCCAGGAACACGACGGATCAGGATGTCTGGCCGATCGCGGGCGTCGGGTCGGTGCAAGTTCCGGCATCGCCGCCAGGCAGGCTTGAGTGCCCCTTGCGGCAATTGCAGGAATGAGGCGGCCTCCGACCGTTAATCCAACTGCAGTATGGCGGTCGGATTGGCAGCAGGCATCAGAATAACGGGTGGTTTTCCGGGAGAGCTTTGTCGGTCGTTATCAAGCGAGAAGTATGAGCCATGTGGGTGCGACTCGACCGAGGATCGCGAGCTACGCCAGTCGTTCGTCCTAAGCTCCCGGTGTGACTGATGGCGCAGGCACATCAGCTTCGGGCATTGCACCCGTTTGGTGAGGACGGTTCGGCAATTGCAGCCGCCCTCACCCCTATCGCCCCGCCCAGGGGCCAGGAGCCAGCGCGCGTTAGACGGCGCGCGCCTCGGCACGACGGCGACGCCACATCACCTGGGGTGGCGGAGCGCCCAGATGATCCTTGGCCCAGTTGATCGCCTGCGTGCGGTTTTTGACCTCGATCTTGCGGAAGATGTTGTACAGGTGGGACTTGACCGTGTGTTCACTGATGAACAGCTGTTTCGCGATATTCATGTTCGTCTCGCCTGAACCCAGCATGGCCAGAATCTCCAGCTCGCGCTGAGTCAAGCCACAGGCGGGCCGATAGGTGTTGGTGCGCTGCTGACGATACAGCCGCACCAGCCGTGTCATCAGGTGCCGGGACATCCAGAAGTCACCGTTCAGCAGGCACAGGATCCCCTTGCACAACAGGTCCAGCTGATCGGTCTTGTAAAAAATGCCCTGCAGGTACAGCACATCGAGGAGCCGGAGTGCCTCGTCCTCGCTGGGAATATTGAATCCGGCAAAGACCGTTTTTGCCCCGTCCGCGACGGCCTGCTGAACATGCCCAATGTCACGCTCGTCAAGGGAACTGGCGTCAAACAGGGCAAGGCTGTAATCCCTGAGCGTCTGGGCGACCTTTGGGGACCCAGGTTCTAGTCCCGTTACCGAACATTTGGTTTTCTCGGAAACGTACTCGATAAAAAGGGCCGACTGGGGGGATGCCGACGTTACAATCAGTACTTGTGAATCATCGTTTGAATCGTTCATGACGTCACCTGCTCTCCACATTTGAACCATTGATATTGGAAAGACGAGGCGGGTTCGAGTCAACCGATTAGATTTTTCAGACTTACCTCGGGTGCCCTTCCGATGGGCCTAGTACCAACTGCGTATGCGCACTTTTAGAAAGTATATAGACACAGGTCCGATGGTCCGTCAAGCACAGCGCGATGAAACTCATCCAACGGGCATACAAAGTGATTAGACGGCGTTAAGGCCGATGTGTGGCGCGGTCGATACCCTCGGTCATCACCTCGACAAGGAAGTCGATCTCATCCTCCGTGATTACGTAGGGCGGCATGAGGTACGAGACATTGCCCAATGGACGCAAAAGCGCACCTCGACCAAGGGCATACCGGTAGATTTCCAGGCCTCGACGTTCCTGCCAGGGGTAAGGCGTACGGGAGGCCTTGTCTTGTACGAGTTCAACCGCCGCAATCATGCCGTGTTGTCGCACGTCGGAAACATGGGGGTGATCCATAAGCGGAGCAAGACGTTTGGAGATGTGGGAGGCCAGCCCCTGGTTCCGCTCAAGAACGGGTTCTGTAGTAAAAATGTCGAGCGTGGCCAGGGCAGCACGACACGCTAAAGGATTACCCGTGTAAGAGTGCGAGTGGAGAAACATATTGAGTTTCTCATAGTCATCATAAAAGGCGCGGTAGATTTGCTCCGACGTCAGCACAGCTGCCATGGGCAGGTAACCGCCTGTCAGCCCCTTGGAAAGGCACATAAAATCCGGGATGACCGGCCCCTGCTCGCAGGCGAACATGGTGCCCGTGCGCCCAAAGCCCACCGCGATCTCGTCTGCGATCAGGTGAACGCCATAACGGTCACATGCAGCACGAAGCAGGCGCAGATATTCAGGGTCGTACATACGCATGTGCCCTGCGCACTGCACCAAGGGCTCCACGATGACCGCACAGACTTCATCCGCGTGTTCCGCGAGTGCGGCCTCCATATGGATGAACTGGCGCCGGGCCACATCGGCACAGGTCTCCCCGGGCTCGCGCTCGTAGCAGTCCGGAGCCGGTACGGTGATGACATCCAGCATCAGGGGCTTGTAGGTGGCGCTGTAGAGCGGGACATCGCTGACGGAAAGTGCGCCCAGGGTCTCACCGTGGTAGCTGTTCGACAGCCGTATGAACCGGGTCTTTTCGCTCCGGCCGCTGTTCAGCCAGTAGTGGAAGCTCATCTTGAGCGCGACCTCCACGCCGGCACTGCCGTTGTCCGCCAGGAAGACCCGGTCGAGTCCATCGGGGGTGAGGTCGATCAGCCGCTCACACAGCTCCACGACGGGTTCATGCGTACAGCCCGCAAGGATCACGTGCTCGAGCTGGTCCAGCTGGTCGCGCACCGCGGCATTGATTCGCGGGTTTGCATGGCCGAACAGGTTGACCCACCAGGAGCTGATGGCATCGAGGTACCGATTGCCGTCGAAGTCGTACAACCAGACGCCCTCCCCGCGCTGAATCGGGAGCAGGGGCAAGGTCCCCTCCTCTCCGTAATCCTTCATCTGGGTACAGGGGTGCCATAGGGCACGCAGGTCCCGGCGTTTGAGCTGTTCGTTATCCATGCGGTGAACTCTTTGGCGCTGTGGGCCCCTAGCCGCTGGAAACGCACCGGAGGGGCCAGTTTTCGATGGGCGGAAAGTAGCAGGGGGTCCCTGACCGGACAAGGCATCGCGCATGCGCCCCGGGATTCAGCCGGCCCCCTCTTCTGAGGTACTCTTTTCTGCCGGCCAGGAGGATCCCATGCATCCCGAATTTCCACAGCAGGACATCATCCATCTGAACCACGCGGCGGTCGGCGCCTGGCCGAGGCGTACGGAAGAGGCCGTTTGCGAGTTCGCGCGCGAGAACGTACGCCAGGGCTCGAAGGACTATGGCCGATGGCTCAAGCAGGTGGATGCGACGCGCGAGCTGGCACGCGCCCTGATCGGGGCCCGCGACGCGGCGGATATCGCCTTCGTCAAGAACACCTCGGAAGCGCTGTCGATGGTGGCCTTCGGCCTGCCGTGGTCGGAGGGGGAGAACATTGTCTTTCCCGCTGGGGAGTTCCCGTCCAACCGGGTCGTCTGGCACGCGGCGGGTGAGCGGTTTGGCATTGAGGTACGCGAGGTCAAGGTGGGTGATGAACCCGAACGCGACCTGCTGGCTGCCTGCGATCGCCGGACACGGCTGGTCGCGACCAGCGCGGTGCGCTATGACTCGGGCATCCGCGTGGATATCCAGGCACTCGGGGCAGAGCTGCGCGCCCGCGGGATCCTGTTCTGTGTCGACGCGATCCAGCACTTGGGGGCGCTGCCCTTCGACGCCCCGGGTTGCCACGCGGACTTTGTGATGGCGGATGGCCACAAGTGGATGCTGGCACCGGAGGGGATCGGGATCTTCTACGTCAATCCGGAGGTTCGCGACCAGCTCCGGTTACAGGAGTACGGGTGGAACATGCTGGCGCACGCCGGCGACTTCGCGAATCCGAGCCTGACCCCGGCCCCGTCGGCACGCCGTTTCGAACCGGGCAGCCACAACATGCTGGGCATCCATGCGCTGCATGCCAGCCTCTCGCTGCTCCTGGAGGTCGGGATCGAGAACATCGACCACGACATCTGCTTCCACTGGCACCACCTGGCCGAGGAGCTGGAGGCGATGGGGTGCGAGGTGCTTACGCCGCGTGGCCGCCGCGCGGGGATCCTGACTTTCCGGCCCCCTGCGGCGGATCTCGACGCCGTCTATGCGCGGCTTCAGGCCGGCGGAGTCCTGTGCGCGGTACGGGGCGGGGGCATCCGCTTCTCGCCCCACTACTACCTAACGGATCAGCAGATCGGGCGTGCCCTGGATCAGGTGAAAGAGGCGCTTGGGATCGCGGCCTGACGGGCCGCAGGGGTCGGATGCTCAGAACGTGTGGGTCTTGCGGTCGGAATTGAGCATGCCGCCCAGGTGTTCCTCGATCCGTCGGTGCGTCACACCCTTGTCGGACTTGTTGAACTGCACGCCAATGCCGCGCAGGCGGTTGCCCTGCGCCCTGGGCGGCGTGATCCACACGACCGTGCACGGGGTCGGCAGGCGGTCGGAATCCTCCAGCAGAGACAACAGCAGGAAGACCTGGTCCCCGAGCTTGTAGGATTTGTCCGTGGGGATAAACAGCCCGCCGTTGGTCACGAAGGGCATGTACGCGGCGTACAGCGCCGGTTTTTCCTTGATTGCCAAGGTCAGCATGCCCTGCCCGGCCATGTTCCCTCCCGTGACGGTGTCTGGACTCGCGAGTATCCCCTATCCCGCGTGGCGCGCGCCACCCCCCCTTTGGGGCATCGCTGTCAGCGTCGCCCCAGCGCAAGCGCGATGGTCTCGCTGCGAAGCGCCGGATTCAGGTTTGCGCCACTCTGGCGTTGCCACTCCAACGCCTGCTGCGCGAGCCATGCGAGACGACGCGCGCCCCGCGCGCGTGCGAAGTCCAGCAGCCGCTCACGCGGGAACTGCTCGCCAAAGGCATCCAGCTGCCCCACAAGTAGCAGGCGCTGCGCCGACAACAGCAAGGCCTGCAGGCGAGGGATCAGGCGTTCCGGCACGCTGCGCTGCAGGGCAGCAGCGGTGGAATGCAGATCCGCCGCACTCAGGAGCCCCGTCAGGATCTGTCGATCGGTCTCCCAGGCCTCCAGCGCCGCGGAATCGGTCAGGATCTCCCGCGCCAGGAGCGGACGATTGAGGCTCGCAGCATAAGCCTCCGCGACTCGTTCATACTGATCGGTTTCAGCCGCAAGCCACTCGTGGACCTGTTCTATCGAGGGACAGGCGACATCGACTTGCTGGCAACGACTCCGAATGGTTGCGGGGAGACTGGCCGGACGCGCTGCCTCGAGAAACAGCGTGGCCCCGGCGGGAGGTTCTTCCAGCGTCTTGAGCAGGGCATTGGCTGCGTTGACGTTCAGTGCGTCGGCCGGACGGATAATCAGCGCGCGCAGCGCCCCGCCCGAGCCACTCAGGGTGAGGAATTCCGTGGCGTCGCGTACGGCATCGACCAGGATATCCTTGCCGGGCTCGGCGGGCTCGGCGGGCTCCAGTAACCGTACCTCCGGGTGCACGCCGCCCTCCAGGCTGCGACAGGCGTTGCACTCGCCGCAGGCGGGTTCATCACTGGACACACGCTGACACAGCAGGCTCTGGACCACGCTGGTCGTCAGCAGGGCCTTGCCCACCCCGGGGCTCCCGCTGATCAGAACCCCGCTGGGGAGCCATCCATCCCGCCCGCGCAGCACGAGCCGCTGGCGGATGGGTTCGAGCCAGGGTGGCTGGGTCGACATCAGGCGCCCCGGGGCATGATCTTGGTGCGCCACTCTTGCAGCGCCTGACGAACCCGTTCCGCCACCTGTTCAGGATCGGCATGCCCATCAATAATCCGGTAGCGATCCGGGTAGGCGCGGGCCCGCTCCAGGTAGGCCTCACGCACCCGTGCGAAGAAATCCAGCGCCTCGCGCTCGATGCGGTCCCGTCGACCCCGCTGCACGGCGCGTTCCAGCCCGGTGGCCGGATCGATATCCAGCAACAGGACCAGGTCGGGCCGCAGATCGCCCTGCACCCATTCTTCCAGCCGGGCCACGCGCTCCATCCCCAGTCCTCGCCCTGCACCCTGATAGGCAAAACTGGCGTCGGTAAAGCGATCACTGACTATCCAGCGGCCCGCCGCGAGTGCAGGCCGTATCACCGAGGCGAGATGTTGCGCACGGGCGGCAAACATCAACAGCAGCTCCGCCTCCGGACACATACCGGGAAGGTCGGGATCGAGCAGCAACCCCCGCAACCGCTCGCCCAGCGCCGTACCCCCCGGCTCACGCGTGCATTCAGGCTCGATGCCCATGGCGCGCAGGGCCTCCACCACCGTGGCGAGCTGCGTGGATTTGCCCGAGCCTTCGATGCCTTCCAGTACCACGAAGCGTGCATTGCTGGATGCGTCGGTGGTCATTGGCGGTTCCGGATACCGTAGCGGCTGCCATCGCCGCCGAGTTGATAGCGAATTACGGCCTGGCGATGCTCGCGATACGTTTCGGAGAAGTGGTGCGTGCCGTCGCCCCTGGAGACGAAGAACAGGTCGTTCGTCTCGGCCGGCTGCGCGGCCGCCTCGATCGCCGCTCGTCCCGGCAAGGCGATGGGGGTCGGTGGCAGCCCGGTGCGAGTGTAGGTGTTGTAGGGGTGATCGCGCTGGAGCTCGGCGCGGGTGAGCCGTTGCACGCCGGGCTCCTGGACATAGAGCAGCGTCGGATCGGTCTGCAGCAGCATCCCGCGGCGGAGCCGGTTCACGAACACGCCTGCGACTCGATCACGCTCCTCGCCGCGGCCCGTCTCGCGCTCGATGATCGAGGCCAGGATCAGGAGCTCGTACGGTGACTCGACCGGGTGGTCCTCGGTGCGGGAATCCCAGGCAGAGTGCAAGGTGGCATCCATCGCGCGGTACGCGCGCCGCAACACATCCAGGGCATCGGTCCCGGAGCCAAAGAAGTAGGTGTCCGGCAAGAACCAGCCTTCGGGATGCTCCAGCTCTTCGAGGCCCAGCGCGTCCAGCAGGTTATCGACCCCGACGGATTCGGCTGGTCCTTCGATCTCGGGATGCTGGCGCAAGGCGCGCAGGGCCTGAGCAATCGTCCAGCCTTCCGGGACGGTCAATCGATGCTGGACGACCTCTCCACGCGCCATGGCGTGCAGCAGGCTGCGCGGGGTCGCACCCGCGTCCACCGCGTATTCGCCCGCCTGTAGCCGCGGTGCCAGTCCCTGGCGCCGCCCGTACAGCTCGATCATCCAGGCTTGCTCGACCCAACCGCGCCGCTCGAACTCCTTGCTCACCTGACGCAGTCCTTGCCCGCGTTCAAGCTGGAACCGCTCTGTCTGGTCGAGCGCCAGTGGCTGGTTGAGATCCTGGTGATAGCGATCGGCAAACCACCAGCCTCCAGCCATCACGCCGACCAGCACAATTCCGATTATCAGACCACTAATCCGCTTCATGGAGCGCCATACTCAGAACCCTAACCGGGTCATCCTGCCACGCCGTGTCCGGCATGTCCGTTTCGATCAGGCGGGCTGGGTGTAATCCCAGGCGCGCATTGCTGACATAAAGCCCGTCCACCTGATCCAGCGCCTGCGGTTCCGCACTCTGCTCGTGCACGGCGAAGCCACAGGAAGCCGCATGGTCAAATATCCAGGCCCTGCGCGTACCCGCGATCCCGGCCTCGTCCACCGGGGGGGTGAACAGGTCCATCCCCTGACGCCACCAGAGATTGCCTTGCGTGGCGCTCACCAGCCGCCCCTGCGTATCGCAAACGACCGCCTCGTCCCAACCGGCCTCCCAGCTTTGCCGGATCACCACCTGCTCCAGGCGGCTCGTGTGCTTGAGTCCTGCCAGCGCGGGCTGAATCGCCATGGCGACCCGCGACCAGCCCATACGCAGTGGCTTCGGTTCGGCACCGCGAGACTGACGCAGCACGGGACCCGCGGACACAACCCTCGTCATCTCCACATTTTCGGGTGGCGCGTAACCCCGGGGCCCCTGCCCCCTGGTCACAGTAATGCGCGCCATACGCTGCCCCTCTGGCGCCACCTGCTGCAGTTCCTCGCGAAGGAGCGCTGCGTCAACGCGCGGAAAGCCGAGTCGTTTCAGTCCCCGTTCAAGCCGTGCGACATGATAAGGCCACAAGCGTGGCTGGCCGCCCTCCATCATGATCGTCTCGAACAGACCGTCGCCCAGCAACAGACCCCGATCGTCGCCCGGCACACAGCTCTCGACGCCGTTCACGAGGATCACGCCCGGTTCTCCAGTGCATCCAGCAGACCTTGGGCCTTGTGGCGGGTCTCGGCGAGTTCACGGTCGGGATCCGAGTCCGCCACGATGCCCGCGCCGGCACGAAAGCGCAGTTCGTTGCCGCGCAGCACCAGGGTACGGATCAGGATGTTGGTATCCATGCGCCCATGCCGGCTCAAATAGCCACAGGACCCGGTGTACGCCCCCCGGGGCGCGCCATCCTCGAGCTCCTGAATGATCTGCATGCTCCGTATCTTGGGACACCCGGTAATCGTCCCGCCCGGAAACACGGCTCGGAGCACATCGCCCGCGCGCGTCCCGGGCTTCAACCGCCCCACGATACTCGAGACGATGTGATGGACCCGTCGGTAACTCTCGACGGTCATCAATTCGGCTACCCGCACGCTCCCGGCAGAGGCCACCCGGCCGATATCGTTGCGTTCAAGGTCGACCAGCATCACGTGCTCGGACCGTTCTTTAATATTGCCCTGTAGCTCGCTAAAAAGACGAGAGTCTTTATCCGCGTTGTCGTCGCGGCGACGCGTGCCGGCGATCGGCCGCGTCTCGACCTCGCCACCATCCACAGACACCAGACGCTCGGGCGATGAACTGATCACCTGACCCTCGGGAAACTGCAACCAGGCGGCGAACGGTGCTGCATTTGCACGCCGCAGGCGGGCGTACAACGAAGCCCCATCGAGTGCCTCTGGGCTGGTGGCCTTCCACTCGCGCGACAGATTCACCTGAAAGGTATCGCCCGCTCGAATGTACTCAAGTCCCTGCTTCACCGCCTCGCGATAGCGCTCGGGCGTCTCCTCGTCGATCACGAGCTCCGGCAAGGCCCCTGGCACCAGCACATCCTCGCGGCACAACTCGACATCGGCCCGCATCTCCGCGAGCGGGTCGGGTCCCTCCTCGCTCACCAGAAAGGTCTGATCGTCGTGGTGATCCACAATGATGGCGGCGGGAAAGCGGATGGCCCGGGCGGTGGGCAGCCAGGGATCCGCGCGGCAGCGGCCCAGGGCCGGTTCCAGCTGCCATGCCCATTCATACCCAAAATAGAGAAACCAGCCGCCGAGAAAAGGCAGATGGTCATAACCCGGCTCGATTTCAGAGGAGGCCCTTGAACCGCTCAGGTCCTGATCGAGCACGGCCAACAGATCGTCATCCGTTCGGGCATCGACCGTTACACCCGGAAAGGCGAACAGGATGGAGTAACGAGCCGGCGCCTGACCAATCAGGGCCGACTCGAGCAGGTGGGGATAGCGCTCCGGAAAGCGCCGGGCCAGGGGCGCCAGATCGATCCCGCGCCCCAGGCGTTCGACTGCCATATGGGCGGACTAGAGGGTGCGGAACACCAGGGTGCCGTTCGTGCCCCCAAAACCGAAGGAGTTCGACAGGCCGACCTTCGTGTTCATCTCACGCGCCTCGTTGGCCACATAATCCAGATCGCAGCCTTCACTCGGGTTTTCGAGGTTGATTGTCGGCGGAGAGACCTGATCGCGAAGCGCCAGTGCCGTGAACACACCCTCGATGCCACCCGCCGCTCCCAGCAGGTGTCCGGTCATCGACTTGGTGGAATTCACCAGCAACTTGTAGGCGTGGTCGCCAAAGGCCTTCTTCAGGCCCTGCGTCTCGGCCAGGTCGCCCGCGGGGGTGGAAGTACCGTGGGCGTTGATGTAGCCCACCTCTTCCGGGTTCACGCCGGCATCTTTCAGTGCGCGAAGCATGCACTTGGCGGCCCCCGCGCCATCTTGAGACGGCTGCGTCATGTGGTAGGCGTCAGCGTTCCAGGCAAAACCGGCGACCTCGCAGTAGATATGAGCCCCGCGCGCCTTGGCGTGCTCGTATTCCTCGAGCATCATCACGCCGGCACCGTCGCTGAGCACAAAGCCGTCGCGATCCTGATCCCAGGGGCGCGAGGCCCGCTCGGGGTCGTCATTCCGGGTCGACAGCGCGCGCGCCGCCGCAAAGCCGCCGATCCCCAGTGGCGTGGTGGCCATCTCGGCTCCGCCGGCCACCATCGCATCCGCATCGCCATAGGCAATCATCCGAGCCGCATCGCCAATGTTGTGCGTCGCGGTCGCGCAGGCCGACACGATCGAGATGTTCGGGCCCTGCAGGTTGCGCATGATGGAGAGATTACCCGCCACCATGTTGATGATGGCGCTGGGCACGAAGAACGGCGAGATCTTGCGAGCACCGCCCTTGAGATAGGCGGCATAAGACCGTTCGATATACGGCAGGCCCCCAATGCCGGACCCAATCGCGACCCCGATGCGGTCCGCGTTTTCCTCGGTTACTTCCAGACCCGAGTCGTCCAGCGCCTGAATCCCGGCGGCCAGACCGTAGAGGACGAACGTGTCCATCTTCTTCTGGTCTTTCGTCGGAACATAGTCATTAGCGTCGAAGTCCCGCACGGCTCCGGAAATCTTGACCGGCATCTCCGATGCATCGAACACGTCGATGGGAGAGATGCCGCTCTTGCCGGCCTTGATGTTGGACCAGGCCTTGTCGATGGTAGAGCCGACCGGGGACACAATGCCCAGTCCGGTAATCACGACACGTCGCTTAGCCAATGATGTTCTCCTCGGAAAGACTGAAATACGCGCTCAACGAAACGACGAAGGGCCACTCTGCTCGCAGAGAGGCCCGTCCGCGTCCTGTTCGAGCGCCCAGGGGGGCGCCCAATCAGTCCTTCATGTGCTCGTTGATGTAGTCGATCGCCTGCTGCACGGTGGTGATCTTCTCCGCCTGCTCGTCCGGGATTTCCGTCTCGAACTCTTCTTCGAGCGCCATCACCAGTTCCACGGTGTCCAGCGAGTCGGCACCCAGGTCGTCGACAAAGGCGGCACTGTTGGTGACGTCCTCTTCCTTGACGCCCAGCTGCTCGACAACGATCTTCTTGACGCGTTCTTCAATGCTACTCATGGTTCAGAAATCCCCTTCCAATTGAGGCGGCTTCGTTTGAAGGTTCGCCATTCTAGAGAAAAGCCCGGCTGCGTTCCAGGGAGACGCGAACCTCTCGGGCCTGCGCGGGACCGAGGGCCCCGCGGGTTGATCAGTGCATGAACATCCCGCCGTTCACATGCAGTGTTTCGCCGGTGATGTAGCCCGCCTCCTCGGAGGCGAGAAAGCCCACAGCAGCCGCGATCTCATCCGGCGCGCCCAGGCGCCCCAGCGGGATCTGGCCCAGCAGGTGTTCCTTGGTCTCGTCCCCGAGTTCGCGGGTCATATCAGTATCGATGAAGCCCGGCGCGACCGTATTGACGGTGATGTTCCGGCTGCCCACCTCGCGCGCCAGCGAGCGGGCGAATCCCGCAAGCCCCGCCTTGGCCGCGGCGTAGTTCGTCTGGCCGGCATTGCCGGCGGAACCGACCACCGAGCCGATCAGAATGATCCGCCCGCGGCGCAGCTTCATCATGCCTTTCAGCAGGCGCTGCGTCAGCCGGGCGGCGGAGGACAGGTTCGTGTTGATGATCGCATCCCACTCCTCGTCCTTCATCCGCATGAACAGGTTGTCGCGGGTAATGCCGGCATTGTTCACCAGCACCTCCACCGGTCCTTCCTGCTCCTGGATACCCGCCAGACCGGTCGCGACCGAATCGGCGTCCGTGACATCCATAGCGATACCGCGCCCGTTCCATTCGGACAACGCCTCGCTGATGCGCTGGGCGCCGGATTCGCTGGTCGCGGTTCCCACGACCTGCAGGCCCTGCTCCGCCAGACGACGGGCAATGGCCGCGCCAATGCCGCGGCTGGCCCCGGTCACCAGGGCCACTCGTTTGTTATCGGACATCATTCGCCTTCTGTAATTGGACGTACTGGGAATCGAGTGTAGAGGGTCAGCCGGCGTTCAGCCGGTTCACGGTGGCATCCAGGGTATCGCGATCGGCCACATCGAACAGTTCCAGCCCGCGATCGATCCGCTTGGCCAGGCCGGTCAGCACGCGCCCCGGTCCGCATTCTACCTGTACCGCAACACCCTGGCCGCGAAGCCCCTGTATGGCCTCCACCCAGCGCACCGGCCGGTAGAGCTGAGCGGCCAGATTGGCCTTGATCGCATCGGCCGTCTCGGCGGGCGCCGCGGTCACATTCTGCCAAACGGGGATTTGCGGGGCCGCAAAGCTCGTAGAGTCGAGAACCGACTGCAAACGCTCGGCGGCCGGGCGCATCAGCGCGCAATGGGACGGCACGGATACGGGCAGCTTGAGCGCCCGTTTCGCCCCGGCGTCCTTGGCCGCACCGACCGCTCGGTCGACCGCCGCGGCCGCCCCCGCGATCACCACCTGCCCGGGGGCATTCAGGTTGACGGCCTCCAGGACCCCGCCGCTCGCGTTGTCCGCACAGAGCTGCTCGACCGCAGCATCGTCGAGACCGAGAATCGCAGCCATTGCGCCCTCGCCCTCGGGCACGGCGGCCTGCATGGCGCGGGCACGTTCGGCCACCAGCCGCACGGCATCGGGGAAGCGCAGCACGCCGGCCGCGACCAGCGCGCTGTACTCGCCCAGGCTGTGGCCGGCCACAGCCGCGGGGCGCGCGTCCGCCTGCTGCGTCAGCAGCCGCCAGGTGGCCACGCCGGCAGCGAGCATGACCGGCTGAGTCCATTCTGTCTGGTTCAGTTGTTCGACCGGACCGTGCTGGCACAGGCTCCAGAGGTCGGCATCGAGGCAGTCCGACGCCTCCTGGAAGGTATCGCGTACGACCGCGTGGTCGTCGCCCAGATCGGTGAGCATGCCGGTGGACTGGGAGCCCTGCCCCGGAAAGACTGCGGCCCAGGTAGTGGTCATTCGCTATTCATCTCGCGCGTAAAAAGCGGGCGTAGTGTAGGGCCACGGGAAACACTGATCAATGTACACGCTCGCCATCCTCCGCGAATGGCGGCCACTCGGCGACCGGCACGGAGCCCTGCCACGCCGAAAACCCCGTGTTGACTTGTGTTCGCGCGTGGCATCCGGATAATGTCGCCACCGAATTCAATACGCGAGGAACTGCATGGCGAAGGAAGACGAAATCGAGCTGGAAGGAACGGTGGTAGAGACCCTGCCGAATACGACGTTCCGGGTAGAGCTCGAAAACGGGCACACCATCACCGCCCACATCTCCGGCAAGATGCGCAAGCACTACATCCGCATCCTGCGTGGCGACAAGGTGATCGTGCAGATGACCCCCTACGACCTGACCAAGGGCCGTATCGTCTACCGCAACAAGTAGTTCCGCCCCGGGGGTTGCGGGGCCGCTCGTAAGACATAAGGGTCGATCCCCCGAATGACGAAGCCCCGGCTGGACCGGGGCTTCGTGGTTTCTGCAGGCCGGGGTTTGGCTCAGGAGACAGCCGGCTCGCGGATATCGAGCTCCAGCCCGGATTCGCCCACCCGGACCACAACCTCGCCCCCCTGCGCCAGGCGCCCGAACAGCAACTCGTCGGCCAGCGGCTTCTTGATGTGCTCCTGCAGCGTACGCGCCATCGGACGCGCGCCCATCTTCACGTCGTAGCCATGCTCGGCCAGCCAGGCACGGGCATCCGGCTCCACCGTCAGGTGCACCTTCTTCTCGTCCAGCTGGGCCTGCAACTGCGTCAAGAACTTGTCGACGACATTCAGGATGGTCGCCTCGTCCAGCGGACCGAACTGGATGGTGGCATCCAGGCGGTTGCGGAACTCCGGCGTGAAGGTCCGCTTGATCGCCTCCGTGGAATCGCTGGAGTGATCCTGCTGGGTAAAGCCCACCGACGGGCGGCTGGCCTGCTCCGCACCGGCATTCGTGGTCATCACCAGGATCACGTTGCGGAAGTCCACCTCGCGGCCATTGGCGTCCGTCAGCGTGCCGTGGTCCATCACCTGCAGCAGCACATTGAAGACATCCGGATGGGCCTTCTCGATCTCGTCCAGCAACAGCACCGAGTGCGGATGCTTGAGGATGGCATCGGTCAGCAGCCCTCCCTCGTCGTAGCCGACATATCCGGGCGGCGCCCCGATCAGGCGCGAGACCGTATGGCGCTCCATGTACTCGGACATGTCGAAGCGCGCCAGATGAATCCCCAGCTGCTGCGCCAGCTGACGCGTCACTTCGGTCTTCCCGACCCCGGTCGGCCCGGCGAACAGGAACGAGCCGATCGGCTTGTCCATGTCGCCAAGCCCCGAACGCGCCATCTTGATCGAGGTTGCGAGCGTCCCGATCGCCTCGTCCTGGCCGAAGACGGTCATCTTCAGGTTGCGTTCGAGGTTGCGCAGCGTCTCCTTGTCGGAGCTGGAGACCGATTTCGGCGGGATGCGCGCGATCTTGGCCACGATCGTCTCGATATCCTGCACGCCGATGGTCTTCTTGCGCTGACTCATTGGCAGTAGCTGCCGGCTGGCACCGGCTTCGTCGATCAGGTCGATCGCCTTGTCCGGCAGAAACCGGTCGGTGATGTAGCGATCCGCCAGTTCCGCCGCGGCCCGCAGCGCCGGACGCGTGAAGCGGACATTGTGGTGTGCCTCGAAGCGTGACTTCAGCCCCCGCAGGATCTGCTCGGTCTCGTCCACGGTCGGCTCCGGCACTTCGATTTTCTGGAAGCGACGGGCCAGGGCGCGGTCCTTCTCGAAAATGCCGCGATATTCCTGGTAGGTGGTCGAGCCGATGCACTTCAGCTCGCCCGAGGCGAGCATCGGCTTGATCAGGTTGGAGGCGTCCATCACCCCGCCGGAGGCGGCACCCGCACCGATGATGGTGTGGATCTCGTCGATGAACAGCACCGCGCCGGGTTCCTTCTTCAGCTGCGCCAGCACGCCCTTCAGGCGCTTCTCGAAGTCACCGCGGTACTTGGTGCCCGCCACCAGCGCGCCCAGATCGAGCGCATAGACGGTCGCGGATTCGATCGCCTCGGGCACCTGTTCGTCGACGATACGGCGCGCCAGGCCCTCGGCGATCGCGGTCTTGCCGACACCGGCCTCGCCCACCAACAGTGGGTTGTTCTTGCGTCGGCGGCAGAGGATCTGGATCGTGCGCTCGATCTCGTGGTCCCGCCCGATCAGCGGGTCGATCTCGTCCTTGCGCGCCTTCGCGTTGAGATTGGTCGCGTACAGCTGCAGCGCATTGGTCTTTTCCTCGCGCTCGCCCTCGACCTGCTCCGGCTGTGGGTCGTTCGGGTTCTGCTGGGCCCCCAGCTCGTCTTCGCCCACCTTGGAGATGCCGTGCGAGATGAAATTCACCACGTCCAGGCGGCTGATGTTTTGCTGTCCGAGCACGTAGAGGGCCTGGCTGTCCTGTTCGCCGAACAGCGCGACCAGCACGTTTGCCCCGGAGACCTCCTTGCGGCCACTGGACTGCACATGAAAGACCGCCCTTTGCAGGACCCGCTGGAACCCCAGGGTCGGCTGCGTCTCGCGTGAGTCATTCGGCGGGATGCGCGGGGTGTTCTCGTCAATGTACACCTCGAGCTCGTCGCGGATGCGGTCGAGGTCGCCCCCACAGGCGCGCAACACCGTCGCGGCACTGGGGTTTTGCGCGAGCGCCATCAGGAGGTGCTCCACGGTCACGAACTCGTGGCGCTTCTCTCGCGCTTCCTTGAAGACCATGTTCAGGCTGAATTCGAGTTCCTTGTCGAGCATGGGAGTCAGACCTCCTCCATCGAGCAAAGCAGTGGATGCTGGTGGCTACGGGCGTAATCGTTCACCTGTGCCACCTTCGTCTCGGCCACGTCCCGGGTATAGATGCCGCATACTCCCTTGCCGCGTGTATGCACGTGCAGCATCACCTGGGTGGCCTTTTCGCGATCCATACTGAAGAAGGTCTCCAGCACCTCGACCACGAACTCCATTGGCGTGAAGTCGTCGTTGAGCAGTACCACCTTGTACTGCCGCGGTGGCTTGAGCTCCGGCCTCGATTCTTCGACCGCGGTATTGCTGTCGTGATCGGGGATCTGGGGCTTTTTCTCACTCATCGGTCGAACTCACGCTTTCAGCGGTTTAGTCATGCCAGTTCGGCCATCCAGGGAAACACGAATCCAATGTCTCCCTGGCTCCTTAGGCCACGTTCATGGTCGTTCGGTTCCGGGCTCGGACCAAGTGCCCGCACCCGCTGTCGTTACATGTGCTTGATCAGGGCCTCGCCAAAGGCCGAGCAGCTCACCGGCTCGACGTTGTCCATCAGGCGCGCGAAGTCATAGGTCACCTCGCCCGCGCTGATCGCGCCACCCATACCCTTCACCACCAGATCGGCGGCCTCGGGCCAGCCCAGGTGGCGCAGCATCATCTCGGCCGACAGGATCAGCGAGCCCGGATTGACCTTGTCCTGGCCGGCGTATTTCGGGGCGGTCCCGTGGGTCGCCTCGAACATCGCCGTGGTGTCGGACAGGTTGGCGCCGGGTGCGATCCCGATACCGCCAACCTGCGCGGCCAGCGCATCGGAGATGTAGTCGCCGTTCAGGTTGAGCGTGGCGATCACCGAGTAGTCCTCCGGGCGCAACAGGATCTGCTGCAGGAAGGCGTCCGCGATCACGTCCTTGATCACGATGTCGCGGCCGGTCTTCGGGTTCTTGAAGGTCTGCCACGGACCACCGTCCAGATCCTTCGCACCAAACTCCTCGCGCGCCAGTTCGTAGCCCCAAGCCTTGAACGAGCCCTCGGTGAATTTCATGATGTTGCCCTTGTGCACCAGCGTCACCGAGGGGCGATCGTTGTCGATCGCGTACTCGATCGCCTTGCGCACCAGGCGCTTGGTGCCCTCGCTGGAGACCGGCTTCACGCCGATGCCGGCGGTATCCGGGAAGCGGATCTGGGTTACGCCCATTTCGTTTCGCAGGAAGTCGATGACCTTCTTCACCTCCGGCGTGCCGGATTCGAACTCGATGCCGGCGTAGATGTCCTCCGAGTTCTCGCGGAAGATCACCATGTCGGTCTTTTCCGGCTCCTTCAGCGGGCTCGGGGTGCCCTCGTAGTAGCGCACCGGGCGCAGGCAGACGAACAGGTCCAGCTTCTGGCGCAGCGCGACGTTAAGCGAACGAAAACCGCCGCCCACCGGGGTGGTCAGCGGGCCCTTGATGGACACGCGATAGTCCTTGACCGCCTCCAGGGTTTCATCCGGCAGCCCGGAGTCGTCGTCGTAGACCTGCGTGGCTTTCTCGCCCGCGTAGACCTCCATCCATTCGATCGCCTTCTGGCCACCGTAGGCCTTTTCCACGGCCGCATCGGTCACCCGGCGCATCACCGGCGTGATGTCCACACCGATCCCGTCCCCCTCGATAAAGGGGATGATCGGGCGTTCTGGCACCACCAGCTTGCCCTGCTCGTCGACGGTGATGCGTTCGCCCTTTTCCGGGACCTGAATGTGCTGGTAGGCCATGCAAACTCCTTGTGCGCAAGAATTGAAATCGTTCTCCCGGATTATACATACCCATCCGCCCCCGCCGAGGGGAACGTGGTCTCGAGAACGCCAGCAAGACGGGCCGCTGCGTTATCATTCACGGCATGACCGAACGCCTGCCCTGCCATATCACCGTCGCCGCCGTCATCGAGCGGGACGGGCGCTTCCTGTTCGTCGAGGAGACCGACGACGGCCGCCATGTACTGAACCAGCCGGCCGGCCATCTCGATGCCGAAGAAGACCTGGTCGAAGCGGTGATCCGCGAGGTCCGCGAAGAAACCTGTCTGGACTTCCAGCCGGAGGCCCTGCTTGGCTGCGACCTGCTCGCGCTGGCGAATGGCGCGGTGACGCTGCGCGTCGCGTTCTGCGGCACGACAAGCGACCCCAGCCATCCGCCGGCCCGCGATCCCGCCATCCATGCCCTCCACTGGCTGACACCGGATGAGGCGCGTCGCGGATGGCCGCTGCGCAGCCCGCTGGTCCTGCGCAGCATCCGCCGCTATCAGGACGGGATGCGCCTGCCGCTCGCGGCGGCCGGCTCACTGGTTCATGCGGAGGGGCCGTGAGCGGTCCCGATCGGGTCATCGTGGGCCTGTCGGGCGGGGTGGATTCGGCCGTGGCGGCCAGCCGCCTGCTGGAGGCCGGCTATCGCGTGGAAGGCCTGTTCATGAAGAACTGGGAGGATGACGACGACGCGGAATACTGCGCGGCCGAGGCCGACTACGAGATGGCCCGCGAGGTCGCGGACTGTCTCGAGATCCCCTTGCACAAGGCGAACTTCGCCGAGGACTATCGCCAGCGGGTGTTCCGCCACTTCCTGCACGAGTACGAGGCTGGCCGGACGCCGAATCCGGACATCCTGTGCAACCGCGAGATCAAGTTCCGCTCGTTCCTGGAGCACGCCCGGCAACTCGGTGCGCAATGGATCGCCACCGGCCATTATGCCCGCGTGCGCCACCTCCCTGACCACAGCGAACTGTGCATGGCGGCGGATGCCAACAAGGATCAGACCTATTTCCTGCACACCCTGACGCAGGAGCAGCTGCGCCCCGCGCTGTTCCCGCTGGGGGACATCCCCAAGGATCAGGTCCGGGCGCGTGCCCGCGAGCTGGGTCTGCCCAACCACGCCCGCAAGGATTCCACCGGCATCTGTTTCATCGGAGAACGTCGCTTCCGCGATTTTCTGGCGCAGTACCTGCGGGCGCCGGAGGGCGAGATGCGCACGCCGGAAGGTCAGGTCGTGGGGCACCACCAGGGCCTGATGTTCTACACCCTGGGCCAGCGCCAGGGACTGGGCATCGGCGGGATCGACGGGTTTCCCGAGGCCCCCTGGTATGTCGTGGACAAGGACTTGGGAGGCAATCGGCTGATTGTCGCGCAGGACCCGCAGCATCCGCTGCTGATGAGTCCCGAGATCGAGACGGAGGCCGCCCACTGGATTCACCGCCCGCCCGAACCGGGACAGCCAGTCATGGCGCGTCTGCGTCATCGCCAGCCCTTGCAGCCCTGCCGGCTGGAATCCGTCGATGGGGACCGTCTACGCGTTCGCTTCGAAGCCCCTCAGCGTGCGACCACGCCCGGTCAGTCGGCGGTTTTTTATGACGGCGACGTGTGTCTGGGGGGGGGCGTGATTGCCACCCGCCGCACACTCGCCAGTGAGTCAGAAGCCCCGGTTCCGGTATAGTAGGCGCGTTTTCCGTATCCACCCACTCACGCCTGCTCCGGGAGCCCTCCGGCTTGGACCGTAACGACCACAACCGCACCCTGGCGCTGGCCGCCCTCTTCCAATGCGCGAGTCTGGTCAAGGACCTGGCCTGGCGCGGCAGCTGCGACGAGTACGAATTCGAGATCCTGATCGGCAGCCTGTTCGCGTTCGACGCGGAGACGCCCGAGGATGTCTACCGCGGCGCCAGCAGCTTGCGCCCGGGCCTGGAGCGGGTGCAGAGCCAGCTGCAAAACGGCGGCAAGCCACCGGATATGGAGATCACCCGCTACGCGGTGGGCCTGATCTTTCTGGAGCGCAAGCTGCAAAAACGCCCGGACATGCTGCAAAAACTAGGCGACGGCCTGCAGGGTGCCCAGCGGCAGGTGGACTATTTCACCATCACGCACGAGAGCGTGATCGCGCGCCTGGCCGAGATCTATAAGGAGACCATTTCGGAGCTGGGCCCCCGGATCGTCGTCCAGGGCGAACAGAATCATCTTTCCAATCCCGAGATCGCCGCGCGCGTGCGCGCCCTGCTGCTGGCGGGCATCCGTGCCGCCGTGCTCTGGCGCCAGGCGGGTGGATCTCGGTGGAAGCTCCTTCTGGGCCGCAAGCGACTGATTCGCCAAGCGGACCACATCCTTCAACGACTGAACACCTGACAGCGGATAGCGCATCATGAGCCACGCAGAACCGAAAAAGACCGAAAACCTCTCTGCCGGCGGCCGCGAGTGCCGTTACGTGCCGATTACCGATGACCCGCGCGCCCGGGACCTGCCCTACGCGCTGAAGATCCTGCTCGAGAACCTGATGCGCTTCGAGGACGAGCGCACGGTCAGGCGCGCCGATATCGAGGCCCTGCTTGACTGGGACCCGAAGGCCGAGCCCACGCAGGAGATCGCCTTCCGCCCGGCCCGCGTACTGCTGCAGGACTTCACCGGTGTGCCTGCGGTCGTGGACCTGGCGGCCATGCGCGACGCGATGGAGGCCCTCGGCGGCGACCCCAAGAAGATCACGCCGCTGCAGCCGGCCGAACTGGTAATCGACCACTCGGTGCAGGTCGACGAGTATGGCAATGCGAATGCGATGAACCTGAACGCAGAGCTGGAATACTCCCGCAACCGCGAGCGCTACAGCTTCCTGAAGTGGGGCCAGCAGGCGTTCGATACCTTCAAGGTCGTCCCACCGGACACCGGGATCGTGCACCAGGTCAACCTTGAACACCTTGCGCGCACCGTGTTCGTCGAGGACCGTGAAGACGGTTCCTGTCTGGCCTACCCGGACACCCTGGTCGGCACCGACTCGCACACCACGATGATCAACGGCCTGGGCGTCCTGGGCTGGGGCGTCGGCGGCATCGAGGCCGAGGCCGCGATGCTCGGTCAGCCGATCTCCATGCTGATCCCGCAGGTAGTGGGTTTCCGCCTGACCGGCCGGCTGGCCGAAGGGGCCACCGCCACCGACCTCGTGCTGGTGATCGTCGAGATGCTGCGCAAGAAGGGCGTGGTCGGGAAGTTCGTCGAGTTCTTCGGGGACGGGCTGGCCGATCTGCCGCTGGCGGACCGCGCCACCATCGCCAACATGGCACCGGAATACGGCGCGACCTGCGGCATCTTCCCGATCGACGACGAGACCCTCGAGTACCTGCGCCTGACCGGCCGCGAGGCGGGCCATATCGAGTTCATCGAGGCCTATGCCAGGGCCCAGGGACTGTGGCGCAATGACAACGCCCCGGTGGCGCGCTACACCGACATGCTGGAACTCGACCTTGCGACGGTCGAGCCCAGCCTGGCCGGGCCCAAGCGCCCGCAGGACCGCATCGCCCTGAGCCAGGCCGGAGCCGAGATCAGCCGCCACCTGGACACCATGCTCAAGGAGCGCGACAGCGGCGCGGACGAGCCGGAGGAGGCCGAGCGCTTCGCGGCCGAGGGTGGTCATACCGCAGTCGGCGTTGAGCATCAGGCCGAAGAGCCGCGCCATACGGCCATCGAGATGAACGGCGAGACCTTCACCCTCGACCACGGCGACATCGTGATCGCGGCCATTACCTCCTGCACCAACACGTCGAACCCGTCGGTCATGCTGGGCGCCGGCCTGGTCGCCCGCAAGGCCCGCGAACGCGGCCTGCAGGTCAAGCCCTGGGTGAAGACCTCCCTGGCGCCCGGCTCCCGGGTGGTGACCGACTATCTGCAAAAGGCCGGGGTGCTCGAAGATCTCGAGGCGCTGGGTTTCCACGTGGTCGGTTATGGCTGCACGACCTGTATCGGCAACTCCGGACCGCTGCCCGAGCCGATCAGCGAGGCCATCATCAAGGATGACCTGATCGTCAGCTCCGTGCTCTCCGGCAACCGCAACTTCGAGGGGCGGATCCATTCCGAGGTGCAGATGAATTTCCTCGCCTCGCCGCCCTTGGTGGTCGCCTATGCGCTGGCCGGGCGCAGCACCCTGGATCTGTACAACGACCCCATCGGAGAGGACGCACAGGGCAACCCCGTGTTCCTGAAGGATGTCTGGCCAACCACCGAAGAGGTCAACGAAGCTGTGCAGGCGCATGTCGATGCCCAGAGCTTCACCAAGGCCTACGGTGATCTCTACAGCGGCGAGGATCGCTGGCGCAACTTGGAGGCCCCCACTGGGGACCGGTTCGAGTGGCAGGACGACTCCACCTACGTGCGCAACCCGCCCTATTTCGACGGCATGGGCATGACGCCCGAGCCGTTGACCGACATCCAGGGTGCCCGTGTGCTGGCCCTGCTGGGTGATTCGGTGACCACCGACCACATCTCCCCCGCCGGCTCCATTGCCAAGGACAGCCCGGCCGGACGTTACCTGGAAGAACAGGGCGTGAAGCCCGCAGACTTCAACTCCTATGGCTCGCGGCGCGGCAACCACGAGGTCATGATGCGCGGCACCTTTGCCAACGTGCGCCTGCGCAACCTGCTGGCTCCCGGCACGCAGGGGGGCGTCACGGTCCACCTGCCGGATGGCGACCAGATGTCCATCTATGACGCGGCCATGCAGTACAAGGAGCAGGACACGCCCCTGATCGTGATCGCCGGGCAAGAGTACGGCACCGGCTCCTCGCGCGACTGGGCAGCCAAGGGCACACTGCTGCTGGGCGTGAAGGCCGTGATCGTGGAGAGCTTCGAGCGCATCCACCGCTCCAACCTGGTGGGCATGGGTGTGCTGCCGCTGCAGTTCCTGGCGGGCGACAACGCGGCCAGTCTGGGGCTGACCGGTCGGGAGACGTTCTCGATCACCGGCGTGAACAACGGCGAGGCACGCGAGGCCACCGTCACCGCCGTGGCCGATGACGGCGAGCGCACGACCTTCAACGTCCGTGTGCGGCTGGATACCCCGCAGGAGATCGACTACTACCGCCACGGGGGCATCCTGCCCTACGTGTTGCGCCAACTGGCGCAATGAGACTAAGGTCACAGCATGACGCGTCGGGTATCCATAGAGGACGTGAGGTCCGGCAATACACTGGCGACTGCGGTTTATGACCGCTCGGGCAGGCTGCTGATCCCCGCTGGCATGGTCCTCCAGGACAAGCAGATTCGAGTACTGCTGTCCTGGGGAATCACAGCGGTTGAAGTGCTCGACGAGGGTGCCGACGACGTCTCCATGTCGTCCCCGCACGAGCCTGATGAGCCCCCCGCCACCGAGCCCACCCCAGAGATAGAGGCCCGCGCCGACGAGATCCTGGCCGAGCGTTTTCAGCATTGCTCGATCGAGGATCACCCCATGTCTGGCATCTACCTTCTGGCGCGGAAAGCCCTGCTGGATGACCTGTGCCGCTACGCACCGAGAAGGCAGAGTGAACAGGCATGACCGTTGACGAGTTCCTCGCCACCGACGATGCCCTGTGCAGCTTCTCCGGAAGCTACAACACCATCTTCACGCGCCTGAGCGACCCGACGGCCAACGTCGCGGCCATCACCGAGGCTGTGGAACTGGACCCCACGATCGCGGCCAAGACGCTCAAGGTGGCGAACTCCTCGCTCTATGGCTTCCCGGAACCGATCGACACCCTGCACAGGGCCGTCTCCATCATCGGCCTGCAGCAGATGCGCCAGATCGTGATATCGACGGTCGTGATCGAACACTTTCGCGGCGTGCCGGTGATCGGCGTGGACATGGAGTCCTTCTGGCGGCACAGCCTGGCCGTCGGCGTGCTGAGCCGCTCGATCGCGCGATTCCGGCGCGAGGCCAACATCGAACGGCTTTATCTCTACGGGATCATGCATGACCTGGGACGTCTGCTGATGTTCCTGCATCTGTCCAGTCGCACCGAGGAGCTGATCAATATCCGCGAGCGCGAACGCATGCTGCTGTTCGAAGCGGAAACCGAATTTCTCGGCTTCGACCATGCCGCCATTGGGGCGGAATTGATGGAGCGCTGGGGCATGTCACCGGCACAGGTGGAGGCCACCCGTTTCCACCATGCGCCGGGTGACGCACAGGCGTTCCCGGTCGAGACCGCGATCGTCCATGTGGCGGACAGCATCGCCAACGCCTTGCGGCTGGGCTCGTCTGGCGAACGCTTCGTTCCGCCCGTGGAAGCAGAGATCTTCGACCGCATTGGTCTGGAGATGGAGACCTACGAGGCCGTGATCGGCGATGCCCGGAAACAGCTCGGACAGATGCAGGCGATCCTGCTGGACTGACGAGGGACGGATGAGCGCACGGATGCAGGTAAAGGACGACCCGGCATGAGCCCTTCGTACAAAACGCCTGAAGAGGTCAATGCGCTGCATGAGCGCATCCGTTTCCTCGAGGAAGCGCTGGAGGCGAACGCCTACGCGATGGACGTGCTCGCCTCGACTACCGCGATCTTTGGCGACACCGACCGCAATCGCAGCCCAGACCTGATCATCCAGAGCAGTCTGGAATCCATCCGGCGTCTGCTGCCGGCCCGCGACATGGCCGTCTACATCCTCGACGGCGAGTCTTCGTTTGATCTCGCCTATCAACAGCATCCTCAGGAGGATGAATACGGCCTCGCGGATGCCGTCGAGGACCTGATTCAGGAAGGCACTTTCTCCTGGGCGCTGCATCAGAATCATCCGGTCTGCCTGCCTTCACGCTTCGACGGCGAGAACGTGCTGCTCCATGTCATCTCGACCCGGACCCGCATTCGCGGCATGTTTGCCGCCCGCTTTCGCCAGAACGACCTCCAGCGCCACGAGATGACCCTCTCGACCCTGACGATGGTCCTGTTCAATACCGCCTATGCCCTCGAGAGCGCCGACCTGTTCCAGATGATGGACCGGCGCCAGAAGGCCTTGCAGCGGATTACCGAGCACCAGTCACGCGAACTGCTTCATCACCAGTCCCACGACTCGCTGACCAACCTCCCCAACCGGATGCTGTTCAGTGACCGTCTGTCCCAAGCCATTACCCGCCATCAGGGAACCGATCATCACATCGCGTTGATCCTGCTGGATCTGGACAACTTCAAGCGCCTGAACGACTCGCTCGGCCATCGCGCCGGCGACGAGCTGATCCGAAAGGTGGCACAGGATCTCGGAAAGCTGCTGGATCGCAGCCACGACCGATCGGGGCGTCCCTTGCGCGCGACCCTGTCGCGCCTGGGGGGCGACGAGTTCGGCATCCTGGTCGAGGATCTACAGGGTCTCGAGGGCTGTGTGCGACTGGTCACCGACGTCGTGCGCACGACCGCGGTCGAACGTACGATCTTTGATCGGCCCGTGGTGACCAGCGCCTCCTGCGGGATCGCCGTGTTTCCCTACGACGGGGAAGACTCTGATGTTCTGCTCAGCAACGCCGATGCGGCCATGTACGAGGCCAAGCAACGTGGCCGCAACGGCTTCCGCTTCTACACCCAGGACCTGAATTCCCGCACCTTTCGCCATTTCGAGCTGGAAAAGGAACTGGGGACCGCCATTGAGCAAGATCAACTGGTCCTGCACTACCAGCCAAAGGTCGACCTGCATACCGGCGATATCCTCGGCGCAGAGGCGCTGATCCGCTGGCAGCACCCGAAGCTTGGGCTGTTGCCCCCCAGCCACTTCATCGAGCTGGCGGAGGACATGACCCTGATCGAGGCCATTGGGGAGTGGGTGCTGCGCCAGGTCTGCCAGGACCTCAAGCGGCTGCCCTCGCAGGGCCGGGATCACGCCTTCCGTGTCGCCATTAACGTCTCCGCACGGCAGCTTCGCCATCCCGACCTTGCCGGAGACTTTCACGCCATCCTGCAGGCCGCGAATGTCGCGCCCGAGTGCATCGAGCTGGAACTGACCGAAACCACCATCATGGATGACCCGAAGGGTGCCGCCCGCATGTTCGAGCGCCTGCGCAAGATCGGTATGCGGCTGGCCGTGGACGATTTCGGTACCGGCCATGCCTCGCTGATTCAGCTGAAGAAGCTGCCAGCGGACACCCTCAAGATCGACCGTTCCTTCGTCCAGGACCTCGAACGCAGCGACGGCGACGCGCGGATTGTTCAGGCCATCATCCAGATGGCGCATACCCTGGGGCTGAACATCATCGCCGAAGGCGTCGAAACCGAACGCCAGGCCGAAATCCTGCGCGAATTCGGCTGCAACGAGGCACAGGGCTATTTCTTTGCGCACCCCATGCCCTTCAATGACTTCCACACCCTGCTGCAGGACCGGACCCGCCTCCCGTGGGCCGGATAAGCCTTACCCGCCGGCACCCTCCGGGCCCGTCAACTTCGCCGGATCCAGCAGTACCTGCAGCCGCTCGCGCGGGATATCCGTGTGCTCCGCCGCGACGTCCAGGATGGGCCGCCCGGTGGCATAGGCCTCCTTGGCGATGCGCGCCCCCGCCTCGTAGCCGATCTCGGCGTTCAGGGCCGTGACCAGGATCGGGTTGCGATCCAGCGCGGCCCGCAGGTTGTCCTCGTTCACGGTGAAGCCCGCGATCGCCCGATCCGACAGATGGGTAGAGGCCCGTGCCAGCAGACCGATCTGACTCAACAGATTGTCGGCAATCAGCGGGAGGCCGACGTTCAGCTGGAAATTGCCCGCGGCGCCGGCGGCGGTGATCGCCGCATCCAGGCCGATCACCTGTTGCGAGGCCATAATCACGGCCTCCGGGATTACCGGGTTCACTTTGCCCGGCATGATCGAGCTGCCTGGTTGCAGGGCCGGCAAGGCAATCTCGCCCAGCCCCGCCAGGGGGCCCGAGTTCATCCAGCGCAGATCGTTCGCGATCTTGGTGAGCCCGACGGCCACCGTGCGCAACTGCCCGGAAAGCTCCACCGCACTGTCCTGACTGGCCAGTGCCGCAAAACCGTTACCCTCGTGCACAAACGGCAGGCCGGTTCGCTCGGCCAGGCGCCCTGTTACACGCGCGCCGAAGGCCGGCGGTGCATTGATGCCGGTGCCCACTGCAGTCGCGCCAATGGCCAGACGCTGGGTGCGCACACGGGTGTGCTCCAGGCGATCCAGGTCCAGTTCCAGTTGGGTACGCCAGCCGGAGAGTTCCTGCCCCATCGTCACGGGCATCGCATCCATCAAGTGCGTACGCCCGGTCTTGACTAGCGCCCCCACATCGCGCTCGCGGCGGGCGATCGTGGCAATCAAGTGGCGCAGCGCAGGGACCAGTTCCTCCTCCAGCGCCAGCGCCGCAGATACATGCAACGCGGTCGGGATCACGTCGTTGGAGCTCTGCGAGCGATTGACATGATCGTTCGGATGGACCGGTTCCTCACTACCCGATGCGATCCGCGCGAGCACCTCGTTCATGTTCATGTTGGTGCTGGTGCCCGACCCCGTCTGATAGACGTCAACCGGGAAGGCGTCCGCATGCTCGCCCGCCGCGACCGCCTCGGCCGCCGCCACAATCGCGTTCGCCACGGCGTCCGGGAGCTGCCCCAGTTCCTGGTTGGCCTCCGCACAGGCCGCCTTGGTCAGCGCAAGGGCCCGAATGAACGCCTGCGGCATGGGCCGGCCGGCAATCTGAAAGTTGTCGATGGCGCGTTGGGTCTGGGCGCCCCACAGGGCATCCCTGGGGACTTCCACCGGTCCGAGGCTGTCCTGCTCCTGGCGGGTCGGGGACTTCGACATGCACTCCTCCAAATGATCGGGCGTAGCTTTGTATTATACTGCGCCGCGTCAATCGACCGTCCGCAGGGCGCATGCCCCACGCCCCCCTGACGGACCCCACCCATTCCGACTCGAGTGCATCATGTCCCTGAGCCCCCTGTCCGCGATCAGTCCCGTCGATGGCCGCTACGCCCGGCACACCCGCGACCTGGCCCCCTATTTTTCCGAACAGGGTCTGATGCAGGCCCGGGTACGGGTGGAGATTGCGTGGCTCAAGGCCCTGGCGGCGGAGCCCGCTATCCCCGAGGTCCCGCCGCTAACCGCAGAGGCGGAGGCGTTCCTGGACGAGATTGCCCTGGAATTTGACGAGGTCGCCGGCACCCGGGTGAAGGAGATTGAGGCCACGACCAATCACGACGTCAAGGCTATCGAGTACTACATCAAGGAGCAGATGCGCGACCGGACCGATCTGCAAAGCCAGATCGAGTTCGTGCACTTCGCCTGCACCTCCGAGGACATCAATAACCTCGCCTACGGGGTGATGGTCCGCGAGGCGCGCAATCACGTGATGCTGCCGGCGCTCGATGCCGTGCTGGAGCCGCTGCGCGAGCTCGCTCGGCGCTTCGCCGATCAGCCCCTGCTGGCCCGGACCCACGGTCAGCCGGCCTCGCCCACGACCATGGGCAAGGAACTGGCCAACGTGGTCCACCGTCTGGAGCGGCAGCGCGCCGCAATCGCCGCCAACGAATGCCTGGGCAAGATCAACGGTGCGGTGGGTAACTTCAATGCCCACTATGCGGCCTACCCGGAAGTGGATTGGCCATCGCTTTCGCGGCGCATGGTGGAGAGCCTCGGGCTAGCCCCCAACACCCACACCACCCAGATCGAACCGCACGACTTCCTGGCCGAGCTGTTTCACGCCTTCATGCGTCTGAACACGATCCTGCTGGATGCCTCGCGCGACATCTGGGGCTACATCTCGCTGGGTTACTTCAAGCAGAAGGTCGTGGCCGGCGAGGTCGGGTCCTCGACCATGCCGCACAAGGTCAACCCGATCGACTTCGAGAACGCGGAAGGCAACCTCGGGCTGGCCAATGCCGTGTTCGATCACCTGGCGAGCAAGCTCCCGGTCTCGCGCTTTCAGCGTGACCTGACCGACTCGACCGTGCTGCGCAACATCGGCATGGGCTTCGCCTGGTCGCTGATCGCCTACAAGGCCTTCCAACGCGGTCTGGGCAAGCTGGAGATCGAACCCGGCCGCCTGGACGAGGATCTCGACCAGAACTGGGAGGTGCTGGGCGAGGCTGTGCAGACGGTGATGCGCCGTTACGGGATCGATTCTCCCTACGAGAAGCTGAAGGCGCTGACCCGTGGCCAGCGCATTACGCCGCAGGCGCTGGCCGAATTCATCGACGGCCTGGAGATCCCGGACGAGGCGAAACAGAGCCTGCGCAAGCTGACCCCGGGCCGCTACACGGGGATCGCCAGCCAGCTGGCGCGCGACGAGTAACGCGTTGCCCGCCTACGACCCGAATCAGGCCCTGGAGCTGCTGGGCGGGCTCTCACCGGCGGAGTTTCTCCGGGACTACTGGCAACAAAAGCCTCTGCTGGTGCGCGGCGCAATCTCGGGCTTTTCCAACCCCATCGAGCCCGACGACCTGGCCGGACTCGCCTGTGATCCGGATGCCGGCGCCCGGCTCGTACTCGGCCACACTGACCACGGCGACTGGGAAGTCGAATACGGCCCGTTCGAAGAAGATCACTTCGCCTCCCTGCCCGATCGCGCCTGGACCCTGCTGGTCAGTGACGTCGAGCGCTTCTGGCCCGAGGGGCGGGACTTCCTGGCCCGGTTCGACTTTGTCCCGCGCTGGCGCCGCGACGATCTGATGATCTCCTACGCAGCACCCGAGGGATCGGTCGGGCCCCATGTCGATGCCTACGATGTCTTTCTCTTTCAGGCGGCCGGGCGTCGGCGCTGGCAGATCCAGTCGCCACCGGGACCGCTGGACTGCCACGACGACCTGCCGCTGGCGATCCTGCGCGAGTTCGAGCCAAGCGAGAGCTGGGATGTTGAACCCGGTGACCTGCTCTACCTGCCCCCCAACCTGCCCCACTACGGCCTCTCCCTGGATGATCAGTGCATGACCTGGTCGGTCGGCTTTCGTGCCCCGACCTACCTCGATCTGCTGACCGGGTTCCTGGAAGAACGGGCCAACCGGGTCGGCGAAGCGCCCCGATACAGCGATCCCCAGCGCCCGGTGTCCGCCTACGCGAGCGAACTGCCGTCACACGACCGCACCCGGCTGCGCGGCATCCTGCGCGAGATGCTCGCCGCCGACGACACGGAACTGGATGCCTTCCTCGGGCGCGTACTGAGCCGGCCTGCGGGGAACGTCGAACTGCATCCCGGAGATCCTCTCGCCGCAGCGAGGGCGTGCCGTATTCACCCGGGTATTCGGCGCCACTGGCTGAAGACGCCGACGGGGCCGGTCCTCTGCGCCGCCGGGCACAGCTACCCGGCCGACACCCTGTCGCCGGACCAACTGGAGCAGCTGTGCGCTACGGAGACCCTCGATCCGCGGCACTGGGAACACCAATGGCCGGAGATTCACGAAATGCTTCGCGACGGCCTGGAGGAAGGCTGGCTGGAGCCCGCTGAGGACTCCACGCAGACCTGAGGCCCGGACATTCAGGCACAGGCCCGCAGGCAGGGCTCCGCCGCACGCTCGATCAGCTCCGGTCCGGCATCCGGCCGATGTGCACCCTCGGTCAGGATGCGCCGCCACTGGCGCGCCCCCGGCTCGCCGTGAAACAGACCCAGCACATGCCGTGTCAGCCGTGCCAGCGGGACGCCCTCGGCGCGCATCTCGCGGGCCATGTCGATCAGACCCTGCAGCACGGCCTCGCGTGTCACCGTCCCGGGCTCGTCGAAATAAAACCGGTCGACCTCGGACAGCACCCACGGCTGGTGGTAGGCCAGTCGCCCGAACATCACCCCGTCCACCCGCTCGAGATAGCCGTGCGCCGCACGGACATTGTCCAGGCCGCCATTCAGCACGATGGTCAGTTCCGGAAACTCCGCCTTCAGACGGAACACGCGCTCGTAGTCCAGTGGCGGAACATCGCGGTTGTCCTTGGGGCTCAGGCCTTGCAGCCACGCCTTGCGGGCATGCACGATGAATTGCTGGCAGCCGCCCCGCGCCACAGTTTCGACAAACGTGCGCAGATCGGCCTCGGAATCCTGTTCGTCAATCCCGATACGATGCTTGACGGTCACCGGAACGTCGACCGCATCCTGCATCGCGCGCACCATTTCGGCCACCCGCTCCGGTTGCGCCATCAGGCAGGCGCCGAACGTGCCCGACTGCACGCGGTCGGAGGGGCAGCCGACGTTCAGGTTGATCTCGTCAAAGCCTCGCTCTGCCGCGATGCGGGCGGCCTGAGCGAGCGTGTCGGGATCCGATCCACCTAGCTGCAGCGCCAGCGGGTGTTCCGCCGCGACATGGCCCAGCAGCCGGTCGCGATCACCGTGAATCACCGCGTTGGCGTGTACCATCTCGGTGTACAACAGAGCGCGCCGGGTCAGCAGCCGATGGAAACGCCGGCACCAGGAGTCGGTCCAGTCCATCATCGGCGCCACCGAAAAACGCGGATCGGGAAACCGCAACGATTCAGTCACAGCGCCGCCCGCCCTGCGGGTGGTGCCCGGAATGCCAAGGGATAAATACGCATGTCGGAAAACGAAACGCCGGAAACCTTTCTGGACAGTGTCTCACACATGGTCGATCGCGCCATGCATTTCCTCGAGTTGCCCGAAGGTGCGATGGATGCAATCAAGGCCTGCGACTCGGTCATCCAGGTGAGCTTTCCGATCCGCTTTCGCGACCGCATCGAGGTCTTTACCGGCTGGCGTGCCGTGCACTCCTCCCACCGTCTCCCGGTCAAAGGGGGGCTGCGATTCTCCCCCACCATGGACCAGGGACATGCGGAGGCCCTGGCCGCCCTGATGACCTACAAGTGCGCGATCGTGGATATCCCGTTTGGGGGTTCCAAGGGCGGGCTGCGCATCGATCCGCGCAAGTATGACGAGTGGGAGATGGAGCGGATCACCCGCCGTTTCGCCCACGAACTGATCCAGCGCGACTACATCAGTCCCGCGCAGAACGTGCCGGCCCCGGACGTCGGGACCTCGCAGCGCGAGATGGCGTGGATCATGGAGACCTATCGCGAACGCCATCCGGAAGACGTCAACCACAGCGCCGCCGTGACCGGCAAGCCCGTCGACCTGGGCGGCATGCGGGGTCGTCTGGAGGCCACCGAGCGCGGCGTTCAGTACGCCCTGCAGGCCTTCTTCCGCGAGGGCAATGCCGCGCGCGAAGCCGGGCTGGAAGGCGGCCTGGGCGACCAGCGCATCATCGTTCAGGGCTTCGGCAATGTGGGCTATCACGCCGCCCATTTCCTGCAGAACGACGACCACGCCAAAATCGTCGGGGTGATCAAGAGTGATGGCGGGGTCTACTGCGAGGACGGGATCGATGTCGACGCCCTGAACGACTATGTACGCCGTTCCGGCACCATGGAAGGCTTCGCCGGCGTGGAATTCGAGCGCAATGGCAACCGGATCATGGAACGCGAATGCGACATCCTGATTCCGGCGGCACTCGAGGGCGCGATCCATCGCGAGAATGCGCCCAACATCCAGGCCCGACTGATCGCGGAGGCCGCGAACGGCCCGGTGACCTTCGAGGCCGACCAGATCCTGCAGGACCGCGGCATTACCATCCTGCCGGATGTCTTCGTCAATGCAGGCGGCGTCGTGGTCTCGTACTTCGAGTGGGTGCGCAACCTCGCCCACATGCGCTTCGGACGCCTCGAGCGGCGCTATGACCAGTCGCAGGGCCAGCATCTGGTCACCGCGATCGAGATGTCCACGGACCACAAGCTGCCGGACTGGATACGCGAATCCATCGTGCGCGGCGCAGAGGAGATCGACCTGGTCCGCTCCGGCCTCGATGACACCATGCGCGAGGCCTTCAGCGAGATGTACGAGACCCGCGAGGTGGAGAGCAATGGAGCGGTGCTGGATTACCGTACTGCGGCCTACCTGATTGCCCTGCGCAAGATCGTGCGGGCCCGCAGTGACCTGAGGCTGATCTGACGCACATCCGGGCGCCTGCGTAGACCGGCGGCCGGCTCAGCCCCGCTCCGCCTCCGAGGCAAGCAGTTCCTGCAGCCAGTGGCCGCCGCGGTCCGCCTTGGTACTGAGATAGCGCAAGTTGTGGGGGTTGAGCGTGCCGTGGACGGGCTCGCGGGCCACCACCTGGATGCCCCCGGCGCGCAGCGCCTCGATCTTCGCGGGGTTGTTGGTCAGCACACGCACCGTGTCGATGCCGAGAAATTCCAGCATCTCCACGGCCGCATCGTAGCGGCGTCCATCGGCCTCGAACCCCAGCTGGCAGTCGGAGTCAATCGTGTCCAGACCCGCCGTTTGCATGGTGTAGGCGCGCAGCTTGTTGGCCAGGCCGATGCCCCGCCCTTCCTGAGCCAGATACAGCAGCACCCCGCCACCACTCTCGTTGATCGTCTTCACACCGAGACGCAACTGATCGCCGCAGTCACAGCGCAGGCTGCCAAACAGATCGCCCGTCAGGCAGGCCGAATGCAGCCGTACCGGGACGGCCTCCGGCCATTCGTTCGGCTCGCCGATGACCACCGCCACGTGTTCCAGGATCCCGTTCCCCTCCCGGAACAGCATGAAGCGGGTCACCGGGGCATCGGCCAGGGGTACCGGGGCCTCGCTCACGTAGGCCAGTTCCAGGCGTGGGTGATGTGCGACCGCTCGTGCCTCGCGCTCGTCCACGTCCAGGAACATCCCGTCGGCCAGCGCCGAGTGGATGGCCTCGGGTACGGGTTCGGGCACGCGCGCCGATACGACGGCAGGCAGCAGACGACCGGCGCGGGCCAGCTCCAGCGCCGCGACTTCCGCGGGCTCGGCGGGCCGAACGTCCGCCTGGTCCAGCGCGTGGGTCGGGTGCTCGCCCTCGTTAGAGGCCTCAGGCGCACTGGCCAGGGTAAACAGTGCCTCGGGGTCCGTTCCGGGCGCAAACTCCAGCGCCACGCCTTCCCATCCCTCGGCCAGTGGTTGCGGCCAGCCCATTGCGGACGCGCGGTGGGGCGTTAGAATCAGACGGGGGCGGCCGCCGGTCATATGCGTCAGGCGATCCAGCAACACCGGGGTCAGACCTTCAACGGCAGCAACCAGTACGCTGGACTGCTCGCCGCTCAGCAAAACCGGATGGCCCCGGCGAAGGTCGAAAATCCCACGATCGGCGTTGTGCATCAGGTCCTTCCCAATGGAGTTTTTCTTATGACCAGCCCGCAGGACGCGAATTCCACTCTGTCCAGCCGCGACCCGTCACCCCTGTCGTCTCCCCCAAGCCTATCGCATGTGCCCCTAAAGGGTCGCGAAACCCGGGTTTTCCAGGCATGACCGCCTATCCGGTGACCGAGGAAGAGGCCTGGCGCTGGCTGCTGGCCCAGCGTGCCGATCCGGGCTGCTGCCCCCTGCCCGGCCCCCTTGCCCCGGCTGCGCACGACCTGCTGGAGCTCTACGGCCCGATCATCGAGGCGGAGAGCATCACCGTCGCGCAACTGGGCCAGAGCCTGGACGGCCGCATCGCCACTCAGAGCGGGCACTCCCAGTATGTAACCGGCCCCGAGGACATCGAGCACCTGCACCGCTTGCGTGCGTTGGTGGACGGCGTCGTAGTGGGTGCCGGCACCGTAGTCGCCGACGACCCGCGTCTCACCGTCCGCAAGGCCGAGGGCGTCCATCCGGTGCGGGTCATCCTCGACCCGGATGGACGAATCCGGTCCAGTGCCCGCGTCTTCCAGGACGGCGAGGTGAAAACGCTGGTCGTCCACGCCGAGGGCCACGGCCCCTGCGACATGCCCGGCCACGTCGAATGCATGGAGATGCCCGTCGATGCCGATGGCCGCTTTGCGCCGCCCGAGCTCCGCGACCGCCTGGCGGCCGAGCATGGGCTGCATCGACTGCTGGTCGAGGGCGGAGGCCGGACGGTGTCGCGCTTTCTCGCCAGTGACACTCTCGATCGCCTGCATCTGACGATCGCACCGATGCTGATCGGCTCCGGGCGCCAAGGCATCACCCTGCCCGAGATCGACACCCTCGATCAGGCCCTGCGCCCGCCCTGCCGCATCTTCCGGCTTGGTGGCGACACCCTCTACGACCTGGACCTGCGCAGCAAGCCCTGAGCACTTCGGGGCTGCTCGCTGCGATTATTAAAGGGTCTCAGGCGAGGTTGTCGCGGATCGCGCGGGAGACCGCGTCCAGCTCCGCCGGGACCTTGGTCGGCTGGACCACGCTCTGTGCGATGGCCGTGTCGGGATCCTTCAGGCCGTTACCCGTGAGGGTGCACACCACGGTGGAGCCCTCCCGAATCTTGCCCTCACGGATATCGCGCAGGGCGCCGGCCAGCGACGCCGCCGAGGCGGGCTCGCAGAACACGCCTTCCTTCTCGGCCAGGAGCTTCTGCGCGGCCAGGATCTCGTCGTCCTGGCACTCGTCGAACCAGCCGCTGGATTCCTCGCGCACCTTCCAGGCCATGTCCCAGGACTGTGGGTGCCCAATGCGGATCGCAGTGGCCACGGTGTCCGGGTCGTCGACCATTGCGCCGCGCATGAAGGGCGCGGAGCCGGCCGCCTGATAGCCGACCATGTGCGGGCGGTTACCCACCATGCCACCACCGGCGTACTTGCAGTGGCCCTTGCAATAGGAGCAGGCATCCGTCACGTCGTCGCTGCTCTTGGCGGCCATTTCGCTGTAGCCGATCCAGTGCGCGGTGATGTTGCCCGCATTGCCCACCGGCAGACAGTGATAATCCGGGGCGCGGCCCAGTTCCTCGACGATCTCGAAGGCCGCGGTCTTCTGGCCCTGCAGGCGATACGGATTGACCGAGTTCACCAGGGTCACCGGCGTGTTGGAGGCGACCTCCTTCACCAGGCGCATGCCATCGTCAAAGTTGCCCTCGATCTGGATCACGGTGGCGCCGTGCATCATCGCCTGGGCCAGCTTGCCCATCGCGATCTTTCCATCTGGGATGACGACGAATGCCGTGATCCCGGCGCGTGCCGCATAGGCGGCGGCCGCGGCGGAGGTGTTACCGGTGGAGGCGCAGACAATCGCGCGCGAGCCTTCTTCCACGGCCTTGGTGACCGCCATGGTCATGCCGCGGTCCTTGAACGAGCCGGTCGGGTTCAGGCCCTCGAACTTCACGTAAATCTCGACCTCGCGCGCCAGGTCCCGCGGGATATTGTTCAGGCGGATCAGCGGTGTATTGCCCTCGCCCAGCGAGATGATGCGCGTGTCGTCGTGCACCGGCAGGCGGTCACGGTAACGTTCGATCAGTCCGGTATAGCGATGTCCAAAGGCCATGGTGTTCTCTTTAGCGTGTTGCGCAGGAAACTCGGAGCCTAGCGGCCCAGCGCTTCCATGCGGATACGAGTAATCGGGGTTAGCAGGTGATCCAGCGCCTCGAGCGCGGCGATCGCCTCGTTCATCGCGCCCTCGCGGACCTTGTGCGTCAGCATGATGATCGTGGCCTCGCCGCGCTCCGGATCCGGCTCGCGTTGCAGGATCGCCTCGATACTGATGCCGTGCTCGCCCAGGATACGGGTGATGTCGGCCAGCACGCCCGGACGGTCCTGGGTACGCAGGCGCAGATAGAAGGACGTCTCCACCTCGGACAGATCCAGCACCGGCTTGTCCGACAGGGCATCCGGCTGGAAGGCGAGATGCGGGACCCGGTTCTCGGGGTCCGTGGTCAGGGCGCGCACGACGTCGACCAGATCGGCCACCACCGCCGAGGCGGTGGCCTCGGCACCGGCACCCGCGCCGTAGTACAGCGTCGGGCCCACCGCGTCGGCATTGACCAGCACCGCGTTCATCACGCCGTCGACGTTGGCGATCAGCCGGCGCTCCGGGATCAGGGTCGGGTGCACGCGCAGTTCGTAGCCCTTGTCGGTGCGCCGGGCAATCCCCAGATGCTTGATGCGGTAGCCCAGTTCGGCGGCGAAACCGACGTCCTCGCGGGTGATATTGCTGATGCCCTCGACCGCAACCCGGTCGAACTGCAGCGGGATACCGAAGGCGATGGACGCCAGGATCGCCAGCTTGTGGGCGGCATCGATGCCCTCCACGTCGAAGGTCGGGTCGGCCTCGGCATAACCGAGCGCCTGGGCTTCGGCGAGGACGTCGTCGAAGTCGCGGCCCTTGTCACGCATCTCCGTCAGGATGAAGTTGCCGGTCCCATTGATAATCCCGGCGAGCCACTCGATCTGGTTGCCGGCCAGGCCCTCGCGGATGGCCTTGATAATCGGGATACCCCCGGCCACCGCAGCCTCGAACGCGACCATCACGCCCTTCTCCTGGGCGCGCTGGAAGATGGTGTTGCCGTGCAGGGCGATCAGGGCCTTGTTCGCGGTGACCACATGCTTGCCGGCGTCGATTGCGGCCAGCACCAGGTTCAGCGCCGGGTCAGTGCCGCCCATCAGTTCGACAACGACCTCAACCTCCGGGTCATTGACGACCGCCGCCGGGTCCGTGGTCAGGCGGATCTGCGAGCAATCGCAGTCGCGCTCACGCTTGATATCACGCGCGGCGGCTGCGACCACCTGGATGCCACGGCCAGCCCGGCGCGCGATCTCGATTCCGTTACGGTCCAGCACATTGACGGTGCCACAGCCAACCGTGCCCAGCCCCAGGATTCCAATCTTTACCGGCGTCATAAAAGCCTTGTCTTGTCTGCGTGCGGGCGCTACCGCCCGAATGAGTGCTTGATTGCTATTCGCCCCGAGCCGGCTCGGTCGGCTCGGTCGGCTCGACGGTGGCATCCGCCAGGATCGAGTCAGCGCGGAACATGGCCTTGATCCCGCGCAGGGCCTGCCGCGTGCGCTGTTCGTTCTCGATCAGGCTGAAGCGCACGAAGTCGTCGCCGTAGTTGCCGAAACCAACGCCCGGCGAGACCGCGACCTTGGCGTCCCGCAACAGCTTCTTGGCGAACTCGAGCGACCCCATCTCGCGATAGGCATCCGGGATCGGCGCCCAAACGAACATGGTCGCCTTCGGCTTCTCCACATGCCAGCCCAGCTTGCCGAGCCCCTCGCACAGCACGTCGCGGCGAGAACGATAAAGCTCGCGAATCTCGTCGACGCAGTCCTGCGGACCCTCCAGCGCGGCGATCGCGGCGACCTGGATCGGCGTGAAGGTGCCGTAATCCAGATAGGACTTGATGCGCGCCAGTGCGGCTACCAACGTCGGGTTGCCGCACATGAAACCGACTCGCCAGCCCGGCATGTTGTAGGTCTTGGACAGGGTGTAAAACTCGACCGCGATATCCTTCGCACCCGGCACTTCCAGAATCGAAGGGGCCTTGTAGCCATCGAAGCTGATCTCGGCATAGGCAAGATCGTGCACGATCCAGATGCCATGCTCCTTGCAAATCGCCACGACCCGTTCGAAGAAGTCCCGGTCCACGCACTGCGTGGTCGGGTTGGCCGGGAAGTTCAGGATCAGCATCTTCGGCTTCGGCCAGGAATCCTGAATCGCCCGCTCCAGCTCGGCGAAGAAGTCGACGTCCGGCGTCAGCGGCACATGGCGTACGTCCGCCCCGGCAATCACGCAGCCATAAGGGTGGATCGGATAGGCGGGATTCGGAACCAGCACCGCGTCCCCGGGCCCCAGGGTGGCCAGCGCCAGATGCGCGAGACCTTCCTTGGACCCGATGGTCACGATCGCCTCGGTCTCCGGGTCCAGCTCCACATCGAATTCGCTCTTGTACCAGCGCGTAATCGCCCTGCGCAGCCGCGGAATGCCCTTGGACACCGAATAGCGATGCGTATCGCCGCGCTGCGCGGCCTCGCAGAGCTTGTCGACGATGTGACGCGGGGTCGGCTGGTCCGGATTGCCCATACCGAAGTCGATAATGTCCTCGCCGCGGGCACGCGCCTCGGCCTTCAACTGGTTCACGATGTTGAAGACGTAGGGCGGGAGGCGCTCGATACGGGGAAAGACGTCGGTCACAGGTCAGGTCCTGGTTGGGCCAAGCGAGCCGGCAGCAGGTCGGGGAGACGCCGCGGAATCCCCTTGAATACCGCACCGGAAAGCGCGCCAAAGTATAACCCGGGCCCGCCTCTGTCAACGAATCGGGCACCAAACTGGCCCGGCTACAAATGCCTGATCTTGAGCCTGCCTCGCGCGCGGAGTAGCGTGTAGCGCATGCTGTTCTCCGAAGTCACCAGCGAAGAGACCTACATCGTGACCGGCTACGAGTCGGGTGCGGTGGGGATCAACCAGGTGGGGTACACCCGCAGCCTGATCGTGCGCCCGAATGCGCTGCAGCAAGACTGGCCGGTCGATTCCGTCGACGCGCTGGCGGTCGAACACCTGCAACCCGTGATCGATCATCCCCCGGAGGTGCTGCTGATCGGTACCGGCGAGGTGCAACGCTTTCCGGATCGGGCCGTATGGCGGCATTTGCGCCGCGAAGGATTCGGCGTGGAGATCATGGATACCGCTGCCGCCTGCCGGACCTACAATCTGATCATGGCCGAGGGTCGCGAGGTGGCGGCCGCCCTGATCATCGACGGCGGCGACTGAGCTAAGCCTTACGGCACCTCGCCGTCAGGAGTTGGGCAGTACCTCGTCGCCCTTCATACCGCGTGACTCAAGCAAACGCCGCAAGCGCTTCAGGGCATCCATCTGAATCTGGCGCACCCGTTCGCGTGTCACGCCGATCTCGGCCCCCACCTGCTCCAGGGTCGAACGCTCGAATCCATGCAACCCGAAGCGTCGCACAAGCACCTCGCGCTGCTTGTAATCCAGTTCACCCAGCCACTCGTCCACCAGGTGCTGAATGTCCTGATCCTCCAGCAGCGACGACGGCTCCTGCGCATTCACGTCCGCCAGGATATCCGTAAGCGAACGTTCGCCGTCCGGCCCGGGCGGCAGGTCCATGGAGGTTGACGGCTCCGACATCGCCCGGAGTTTCTGGATCTCGGCCACGGGCTTGCCCAGGCGCTGGGCCAGCTCTTCCTCGGTGGGGTCACGGCCCAGTTCCTGCGTCAGGTTGCGGGCGATCCGCGCGTGCATCCGCAGCTCCTTGCTGACATGCACCGGGATGCGAATCGTGCGCCCCTGGTTCATCAGGGCGCGCTCGATCGTCTGCCGGATCCACCACGTCGCGTAGGTCGAGAACCGAAAACCGCGTTCGGGGTCGAATTTCTCCACCGCGTGCATCAGGCCCAGATTGCCCTCCTCGATCAGATCCAGGAGCGGCAGACCGCGATTCAGGTAGCGCCGCGCGATCTTCACCACCAGCCGAAGGTTGCACTCGATCATGCGGCGCCGCCCGGATTCGTCGCCATCACGGGCCAGGCGCGCGTACTTGCGCTCTTCTTCGGGGGTCAGCAGGGGCCGGTATTCAATGTCACGCAGGTAAATCTGGATGGCGTCGAGCTCGGCCGGCCGGGCATCGCGCAGTGTTCGGGGGCGTACTGGAACATCCTGTTCCGGGGAGAGTTCCTTCTCGTCTTCCGGGGGCGGGACCTCGACCTCTTCGGGACTCTCTCCAGTCGCCAGAGGATCGCCGTTCGCGCCGAGGTGTTCGGCAGGATTCTCCTCACCCGACTGACCGGTTCCGTCATCCATCAGGTGTTCTTCGTCCAGTGCGGAATCGACCGGCTTCCGGGATTTAGCCATGGATGCCCTGTACTCCCTTTTCTATCTAGCGATCCGGCAGATATCGGGTCGGATCCACGGGTGTTCCGTCTACCCGTATCTCGAAGTGCAGCATTGGGCGCTCCGCACCCGATGAACCCAGACGCGCTATCGTCTCGCCGGCCTCGACCTGATCCCCTTCGGAGACCAGGAGCTCGTCGTTGTGGCCATAGGCGCTCAGAAAGCGCGCGTCGTGTTTCAAGATGATCAGTCGACCATACCCCACGAGGCCGCCACCTGCATAGACCACCTCTCCGGACCGCGTCGCCCGCACCTCGTCGCCGCGTTCTCCGCCAATCGCGAGCCCTCGCCGCGTTCCGCTGCTGGAGAAACCACGAAGGACGTCGCCATCCGCCGGCCAACGCCACCCACCCGGGTCATCCGGCGGTGGATCCGAGCGCGCGGCTTCCCGCGATGCACCACTATCACCGTCACTGCTGCTCGCGGTTGAGGATTCCTGCCGCTGCTGGCGTGGGGCCTGCGGCGGCGACGAGCGCGCAGCCCCGCGCAGACGCAGTTCCTGCCCGGGGTATATGATGTACGGCGCGCTAATCGCGTTGCGCTGGGCGACTTCACGCCAGTCCAGACCGTAGCGGTGGGCAATGCGGTAAAGGGTTTCTTCGCGCTGAACCGTATGGGTCGCAGGCACCGGGCCACTGGCACGCGACGTGTCGCTGCTGCCGCTGGGGGCACGTGTCGCGCAACCGCTGACCAAAGCGACAACCAGGCCCGCGATGGCCACCAGCATGAGCGTTTGCAAGAATCGCCGACTCAAGGCGTCATTCCATCAACAGCACGATCACCATCGCGCCCAGCAGCACGACCACACCTGCCCAGCCAATACGTTCCATATAGGGCCGCAGGTGCTGCTCGGCTCGAGGCCCCGCCCAGGCCATCACGAGTGCGACCAGGAAGAACCGCAGCCCCCTCCCGATCAGCGATGCAATCACGAATGGGATCAGGGCCATCGACAGGGCCCCGGCGGTCACCGTGAACAGCTTGTACGGGATGGGCGAGAACCCGGCGATCAGCACCACCCACACGCCCCAGACGGCAAACCAGGCCTCGGCCTGCGCGATCTCGCCGCCGTATCCCCAGCGTTCCAGCCATGGTCCAATCCATTCGAACGCGGCCCACCCGATCAGATACCCCAGCAAGCCGCCCAGTACGGAGAAGATCGTCGTCAGGGCGGCGAGGCGCCAGGCCGCCCGTGGTCGGGCGGCCGCCATCGGCGCCAGCATGACATCCGGCGGCACTGGAAAAAAGGAGGATTCGGCAAACGACAGTGTCGCCAGGTAGCGCGGGGCATGACGGTGGCGGGACCACTGCATGACCCGATCGTACAACGGCTCAAACAGCTTCATGCCGATCCCCGGTGGCTGCAGACATCACGCCTCGGCACCCGCGCACCTCACTGCTCGGCCCCGGGTAACATAGGAACGAACATGACCGCATCGAGGATATCGCGCACATAGGCCTCTTCGGTCCGCGTATAGCGCACCAGTTGCTGGCGCCCGTCCGGTCCCTCCACAGGGGCTACCAGACGGCCGTTGAGGGCCAGCTGTGTCAGCAGGGTCTCCGGAACGTTGTGCGGTGCGGCGGTCAGGATGATGCCGTCGAACGGCGCGCGCTCGGGCCAGCCTTCCGCCCCATCGCCGTGCCGCAGGTTCACGTTGTTGATCCCCAGGCGGCTTAACAGCTCCCGCGCGTTGCGGCTGAGCGCCTGGATGCGTTCGACGGAGTAGACGCGGTCCACGAGTTTGGCGAGAACGGCCGCCTGATAGCCGGACCCGGTGCCAATCTCCAGCACCGTGCTCACAGGACCGCCCTCCAGCAGGGCCTCGGTCATGCGCGCGACAATAAACGGTTGCGAGATCGTCTGACGATGCCCGATAGGCAGCGCGATGTTCTCGTAAGCCCGATGGCTCAGCGCCTCCTCGACAAACAAGTGGCGAGGGACATCGCGAACGGCCTCGAGCACCCGGCGGTCATGGATACCCTGACCTTCCAGCAAGCGGATCAGTCGTTCTCTTGCTCGGCCCGACGTCAAACCGGCCCCGCGCGCATCAGGAACCATGATGGCTCCCGGGCGTTGCATCCTCCAGCCAGCGGCCCACCGTATCGATGGCGTCGTAACGCGTTAAGTCCACCTGAATAGGAGTCACCGACACATAGCCCTCTCGCACCGCATGAAAATCCGTACCCGGCCCGGCGTCCTGTTCCGACCCCGCCGGGCCCACCCAGTAGATCGGTCGCCCACGCGGATCGGCGTCCGCGATCATCGGCTCGGCCCGGTGCCGGTTACCCAGGCGTGTCGCCTGTACACCGCGGATCTCGTCACGCGGCAGATCGGGGACATTGACGTTCAGGATCGTCGCGGCCGGCAGGGGAACGCGATGAATCCGGTCCAGCAGATCCAGCACGATACGGCCGGCCGCGTCATAGTTCGTGAGGTCCGTGCCGACGAGCGAGACCGCAATAGCCGGCAAACCCAGGAAACGCCCTTCCATCGCTGCGGCGACGGTGCCGGAATACAGCACATCGTCACCCATATTGGCACCGGAGTTGATCCCGGAGATCACGACATCCGGCTCCCACTCGCCCAGCAGGCCGGTCAATGCGAGATGCACACAGTCCGTCGGCGTCCCGTCCACCTGAATCCCGTCATGCCCCACTTCCCGTGCTCGCACCGGACGCACCAGCGTCAGGCTGTTGGACGCACCGCTGCGGTCACGATCCGGCGCCACAACCCGCACCTCCGCGACTTCACGCAGACATTTGGCCAGGCACTGGATGCCGGGCGCATGGATACCATCGTCGTTGCTTACCAGAATGCGCATTCGGATTGGGGTCGCTGGGAAGTGGCCTAATATACTGGATTCGGAACACCGAGCGCGGTCACGAACCTCACCGTCTGCCTGAGGTTCTTCTCCGTCCACGCCACGGAAAACGCGAGTATCCTGCCATGAACTCCGGTGATGATCCCAACGATATGCCCGATGACGCGGACGAATTCCTGCGTGCGATTGGCGATGTGCGACGCCTGCACCATGACCAGGCCGACACCGGCAAGCCGCGCCCCCCTGCCCGCGCCCATCAACGTGACCGCGACGAGGCGGCCGCCCATTCCGACTGGCTCAGCGATCCGATCGGCGCCTCCGAGCTCCAGCCGGGTGACGAGCTGCGCTATGCCCGCGACGGCATCAGCCACCGCATTTTTCGTAAACTTCGCAGTGGCCACTACCGCGTGGAAGATGAACTCGACATGCACGGCATGTTCGCGGACGAGGCGCGACAGGCGATCGGGCAGTTTCTCGATCAAGCCCGCGCGCATGGGCGCCTCTGCGTCCGTGTGGTGCATGGCAAGGGCATGCGCTCGCGGCAAAAAGGACCCGTCCTGAAGGGGCTCACGGATCACTGGCTGCGCCAGCGCCACGACGTGCTGGCGTTCTGCTCCGCGCCGCCCGCCGATGGTGGTACGGGCGCCGTGTATGTCCTCCTGAAGCGGCCGAAAGCGCAGCGCTAGCACGCGCATTACCACGCCCACCAGCTATACTTAAGTCACATATTCCCATTCGCTGATTCTTGGGCTTAGACTGATTCCAGGCTGGGGATTCAGCGCGGGACTGGTTCACGTTTTTCCTACGCCAGTCCTTGCAATCTTCGGTAATCCGTACCATGCTCTGTACAAGTCTTGTACAGTTCTACGGGACGCAACGGACACTGCATTGGGAGGTCCTGTTCATGAAGAATTGGAAGCTAACCCCGATCGCCCTTGGCTTGGCCGCGTTCGTCAGCACTAGCGGACACGCCCTTGGCGACGATCACGCAAAAGAAATGACCGAAGCAGAACTGCAAGAACGCATCGCCGAAACTCGAGCGGCGATCGAACAGTTCGCAAGCACTCTCCAGGGGGAACTGGTCGCCGCCATGGAAGAAGGCGGGCCGACCCAGGCCATTGAGGTCTGCAACCAGCGGGCTCCCGAAATTGCGGACGAGATTGCGGCCGACACCGGCTGGGAAGTCGGTCGCACGAGCCTGAAGATCCGCAACCCTGACAACAGTCCGGACGAATGGGAACGCATCCAGCTGGAGCATTTCCAGTCCCAGCATGCCGACGGTACCCCCGCCAACGAGCTTGCTCCGCGCCACGAAGTGGTCGAGGGCGACGATGGCGCCCGTTTCCGCTTCATGGCGGCGATTCCGACCGGCGGTGCTTGCCTGGCCTGCCACGGTTCGGACATTGGTAGCGACGTCAAGCACGCGCTCGAGCGTCTGTATCCGGATGACCAGGCAACCGGGTACAGCGAAGGCGACGTCCGCGGTGCATTCACTATCACGCAAGAGATGTAATCCAGCGGGCATCTCGCCCCCTGAAAGGCCGCCTCCGGGCGGCCTTTTTCGTGTCCGGCGCAAAAAATGCCCCGCGAGGGGGCACATTCGTGATATTTTCGAGACACTTGATTCTCAAACACGGGCATCCCCCTGAAGGACGGTCCCGCCCGCCAGACCCGAACACGAACGTGACCGAACTATGACGCGAACGATTGATGCCGAACTCCTGGCCCTCGCGATAGACGCCTCCAACGACGGTGTCGTAATCGCCGAACGCGAAGGCGATGACAACATCCTGATCTACGTCAATCGCGCCTTCGAAGAACTGACCGGCTATCGCTCCGAGGAGATCCTCTACCGTGATTGCCGCTTCCTGCAGGGGGGCGATACCGATCAGGAGGCAATCGCTGAGATCCGAGCTTCAATCCAGGAGAACCGTCCCTGCCGCGTCACACTGCGCAACTACCGCAAGGATGGCTCGCAGTTCTGGAACGAGCTTTCGCTTACGCCGGTGTTCAACGACGAAGACCATCTGACCTACTACATCGGTATCCAGAAAGACATCACGGCCCGGGTCGAGGCCGAGCAGCGCGCCGAGAAAGCCGAACAGAAGCTCAAGCGGACCGAGGCCCGCTCCGCCTGAGCGCGGCCGCTCCCTAGGGGGTATCCGCTTTCGGTGCGCTGTCCATCAATGCGTCGATGACGCTGGTCGCGTACTCGCCGGGGCCAAGTTCCAGCTCAAGCCGCAGGTCATTCCCCTGCCACTCGAAACCGAGTGACCCCGGAAGCATGCGCAGGGCACGGCGTGCCGACTTCACGCCCTGGGCCTCCAGACCGGACGCCAGGCTCTCGAAACGACCGGCACACTCTGCCTCCCGCGCACGCACATCGCCCGCCGTCAGTGGCTCGCCACGACCCCACAGCGGGCCCGTCGGGTGTATCACCCCCTCCGCCAGGCGTTGTTCGATATCAGCAGTCACCTCCGGGACGGCAAACACACTGCCGGAGCCTTGAAACGTCGCCACGTCACCGGGCAGAAACCGTGCCCAGGAATCGTCGGCTACCCGTTCTGCCAGAACGGCATTGAAGATCGCGGAGCGCGCCGCAGAGAGCAGCAGGCTGCGCTGGTTGCGCCCCCGCGGCGCCCTCCCCCCGCTTAGCCACTGCTCGGCCTGTTCCAGGTTTCGGCGGCCAAACCGCTGCTGACCGAAGTAATTCGGGACCCCCTCCTCCCGGATACGCCGAAGGATCTGCCCCGCCATGTCCCGATCGCCCGCAACGTCCCGCAGCCAGACGACAAAACGGTTCCCCGCGAGGTGTCCGGTACGCAGCTTGCGCGAATGCCGCTCGGCCCGCAGCACTCGGGCCTCGCCCACAGCGTCCTTGCCCATGCGTTGTATCAAGGTCGCTGGATCTTGCCAGTCCGGTTCGGCAGCGGCCGTGCACTGCACGCTGAACCACTGCCGCGTCACGGCCTGCCGGTCCTTGCGCCCGGCATAGCTCACCTGGCCGCGCGGCACCCCGCAAGCCCGCGCCAGCGCGACGGCGACATCTTCGGTGTTGAGCAGCCGCTTTTCGATCTCCAGCCACAGGTGCTCGCCACTGCCTTCCGGTTCGGTCGCAGGAAGCTCGAATACGCAGAAATCTTCCGGGGCCTCTTTCATGCGCCCGGTAATCGGTGGCGACCATGGATATACCGGCGTCATGTCTTCGCCCCTCGCGGACTGGGCGGCGCGGCAACGTTATCGCGCAGGTAAACCGGCTGCGCCTGTTCGGGCGGAATTGCCTCGCCCCGTGCCCATGCATCCACGGCCAGCATGGCCACCTCGCGCGCCCGCGGCAGTGCGTCCGGATAGAGCCGCTCCTCGCCCAATCCGCAGCGTTCGCCCAGTTCAGGATAGGCGGCAAAACCGGAACCGATGCCACGGTCGGGTGCGCCACGCCAGGCGGGGGATATCTGTCCGGGCGCCGCGACCTGTTCCGCCGCTGCCTGCGCACGCCCTTCGACGACCGTATTCAGACTCCAGTACACCTCGCCCATGCGGGCGTCGAGGGCCGCAAGGATCTCGCCCGACGGTGAGTCGGGCCGTTCGCTGACCAGTTGCTGCGCAAGCGCCTGCAGGGTCGATATCGGGAGCACCGGGCAATCCAGGGCGAAGGCCATGCCCTGTGCGACACCCAGCCCAAGGCGAACGCCGGTAAATGCCCCCGGTCCACGGCCGACGGCAACGGCATCCAGGGACGAGCGTGCAATATCCGACCGCGCCAGCAGCTCCTCCACCTGCCGGAGTATCAGTTCGCCATGCTTGCGTGGGGCACGCACCTCGACGCTTTCCAGGGCCCCATCCACCCACAACGCGGCGGAGCACATCTCGGTGCAGGTCTCGATGGCGATCAGTCGCATTCGACACGCTCCCGTGCGGTCGCCAGAAACTGCAGAGCCGCGATCGGGTCCCGCGTCCGATAAAACGGTGGAAGGCTGGCCAGGAACCGGCGTCCATAGGACTTTCCGGTCAGCCGGGGATCACAGATCGCAAGGATGCCGGAGTCATCCGCATCACGAATCAGGCGTCCAGCCCCCTGCTTCAGGGCCAGCACCGCCTGCGGCAGGCTGAACTCCATGAACGGCGAACGCCCTTCGGCCTCCAGGGCCTGCGCGCGGGCTTGCAGCACCGGGTCGTTTGGCGCCGCAAACGGCAGGCGGTCGATGATCACCACCGACAGCGCCTCCCCGCGGATATCGACGCCCTCCCAGAAGCTGTGGGCACCCAACAACCAGGCGTTACCACTCTCGCGAAACCGTGCCAGCAGGTCGTTACGGGGCTGCTCGCCCTGTACCAGCAGTTCGCGATCGGGCAGCTCGGCCCGTAGCAGTGCCGCCGCCTCCTGCAGAGCACGATGGCTGGTGAACAGAAAAAACCCGCCGCCCGGGTTGTCACGCAGCAGAGGCCAGGCCCAGGCGACACAGGCGCGCGTGTACTCGGGGCTGTTCGGGTTGGGCAGCGGAGGCTGCGGATGCACCAGGCAGGCCTGCCGGGCAAAGTCGAAGGGGCTCTCCAGGCGTTCCTGGGCGACGTCCGCGGGCAGTCCCAGACGGCGCGAGGCATGGGTGAAGTCCTCTCCAACGGCCAGCGTAGCCGAGGTGAAGACCCAGGCAGCCGGGCGCGCGGCCCGCCGTTGCGCCAGCGGTCGCGCGGCATCCAGCGGCGTCCTGTGCAGGATCAGACTCTGCGCGAAGCGCTCCACCCAGGCTACGGTATCCGGCGTGTCCTCGCGCCAGGTCTGCAGACGTTCCCGCATCAGCAGTACCCGCCCCTGCACCTGCTCGAGGCCGGGTCCGCGCTCGGTGGCCGGGGCCAGCGCATCACTCAACCCGCAAAGGGCCTCGTCCAGCTCCTCGATCGACGGCTCCACCCGGCCCTTCTCGTTCACCACGTCCCAGGCGGCGCGCGGTTCCATGCCCTGTGTCGCGTCGAGCAGCTTCTTCGCCACAGTCTCAAGCTCGACCGCAGCCTCGCGGATCACCACCATCTCCGGGGCGGCCTGCTCCTGCTCCCGGCGCACATCGCGCGCCAGGTCGCGCAACGCCCGGCTCCCCACGGCAACGCCGAAGAACGCTCCGGCGATCTCCGGCAGCTGATGGGCCTCGTCGACGATCACGGCATCCACCTCCGGCAGGAGCTCGCCGAAACCCTCTTCCTTCAGCGCCATATCGGCGAGCAGGAGGTGGTGATTCACGACCACGATATCGGCGTCCTGCGCGCGCTTGCGCGCCTGCACCACGAAGCAGTCGTTGTATTGCGGACACTCGCTGCCCAGGCAGTTGTCGACGGTGGAGGTCACCTGCGGCCACAGGGGCGAGTCTTCGGCCAGGATGCCCGCTTGTCCCAGATCGCCCGTGGCATGGGTGCGCGCGAACTGCCGCAGCGCCTCGATAACGGGCATGCGCTCGCGCTGCGCGCTACGTTGCGTCTGGCCCCCGGCCTCGGCGGCCGCGAGTTCCAGGCGGTAATGGCACAGGTAGTTAGCGCGGCCCTTTAGCAGTGCGGTGCGCGGGCGATAGCCCAATGCTTCGCATACGGTCGGAAGATCCCGTTCGAAGAGCTGGTCCTGCAGCGTCTTGGTGCCCGTCGACACCAGGGCCTTGCGGCGTGACTGGAGGACCGGCACCAGATACGCAAAGGTCTTGCCCACCCCTGTGGCGGCCTCCACGAGCAATGCAGTCGGGGCCTGCCCCAGGGCCAACTCCACGGCCGCCGCCATGCGCTGCTGCGGCTCGCGCGGGCGAAACCCGTGCAGTGCCTCGGCCAGATCGCCGCCGGGGCTCAGCGCGCGCACGGCCGCCGACCCGGATGGGGCCGTCGCGGGTGATTCGGCGGACTTAGACAACGCCGGTTTCCAGCCTCTGAATGGCCTCCTGGGCCTCCCGGACGCCTTCTTCGTCACCCATCGCCTCGCGCGCGGCCTTGATCACACGCCAGTTCTCCAGAGCAAGCGAGCGATCCCGTTCGCCGCCCAGTTGCAGCGAGCGCCCTGCCAGACGGTCCGCCTGCGGGTAATTGCCCTGCTCCAGCCGGATGTGGGCCATCTGATGCCACAGCGAGGCATCGCGCGGCGCAATCCGCAGCGCACGCTCCAGCTGCTGGGCGGCGCGCTCGAGGTTCCCCTCGCTGCGCGAGCCTTCAGCCTGCTCGGCCAGGGCCAGCGCGGCCGACGGCGTGGCGTCTGGCTCCGCCGCCGGTTCAGGCTCGCGCGACTCCTCGTGCGGGATCGCCTCAGGCTCCGGTGCCTCGGCCGCCGGCGGCTGCTCGGGGGCCGGGGCCCGTGTCTCCGGCACCGCACAGGCCGCCAGAAACAGCACCGTCAGCAGTGCGGCGACCGGGCGAGGTCGAAACGGCAGGCTCGAGCGTAAGGAGGTGGTTGAAGTCATCAGCGGAACAATCTCTCGAAAAAGCCCCGCTCATCCGGGGTACGGCCCGTGTCGCAGTCGGCACGGCTCTCGGGGATGGAATTCTGCCAGAACGGGAGCGTTTTCACCGCCTCGCAGGCATGGTCGTCCTGCTCGACACGGAGCCCGGACTTCAGGTCAATCGCCTGATAGGCAATCTCCGGATGACGGTCGAGGCGCAGCGACTGGGCGCCGAGACCTGCCATTATGTCCGCCCAGATGGGGGCGGCGGCCGCCCCTCCGGTCAGGCCGGTCGCCTCGTTGTCGTCCATCCCCAGCCAGACCACCGTGACATGGCGATCATCGAACCCGGCGAACCAGCTGTCGCGGAAGTTGTTCGTGGTGCCGGTCTTGCCGGCCACGACGCGCCCCGGGAGGCGCTGGCTGATCTGCCGCCCGGTCCCCTCGGTAGTCACATCATGCAGGGCGTGGGTCAGCAGGCTGACCGCCCCATCGGGTACGGCACCGCGCAATTCCAGCCCGTAGTGGGACAGGACCTCGTCCTCGAGATCGAGGACATCGCGAATCGCGCGGGTGCCGGTCGCATAGCCGCCATTGGCAAGCGCCTGGTACAGCCCGGCCACCTCCAGTGGCGACAACTCGATCGCCCCGAGGGCCAGCGAGGGCAACGGCGCCGGGGTGCGCTGCAAGCCGAGCGTCTGCAGCACGTCGATCAGCTGCGAAATACCGATCTCTTCGGCCAGCTGGACCGTGGCGACGTTGTAGGACTGGACCAGTGCCTCCCACGCCGTCACGTCGCCGCGGTGCTCGCGATCGAAGTTGCGCGGCGTCCAGGGTTCGCCATGCGGCAGCTGGATGGTCATTGGGCTGTCATCCAGCAGACTTGCTAGCGTATAGCGCCCGGGTTGCGTGAGCGCGGCCAGATAGACGAAGGGCTTGAGTACCGACCCGACCTGACGTTGCGCCTCGACCGCCCGGTTATAGCCGGGATACTGCGGATCGCGGTCCCCGACCACCGCGAGCACTTCCCCCGCCTGGGGATCCGTCACAACGGCAGCCGCCTGCAGGCGCTCCAGGCTGGACCCGCGCTGCTCGATCACCCGATCCACACCTGCCTTCACGCGCTCCTCCAGCGTGAGCTGCACGACCGGGTCCATCGTGGTGAAGATGCGTAGCCCCTCGCTGCGCAGATCTTCGTCCGCGTAGTCAGCGCGCAACTCGCGGCGCACCATGTCGAGAAACGCCGGGAATCGGCTGCGGCCCTGGGGCACCACGGGGGTTACATCGAGTTCAGTATCGAGCGCGGCCTCGACCTGGTCGGCATCGGCCAGCCCGGTCTCCAGCATCGCCCGCAGCACCTGATCACGGCGCGCCTCGGCACGCTGGGGGTGACGCCGGGGGTCGTAGTAGCTGGCACCGCGGGCGAGCCCTACCAGAAGCGCCAACTGGTCCAGGCGGAGTTCGTTCAGCGGACGTTGATAGTAGAACTGGGACGCCTGGCCGAATCCGTGAATCGCGCGCTCGCCCGACTGGCCCAGGTAGACCTCGTTGATATAGGCCTCGAGGATCTCGCGCTTGGAATAGCGTCGCTCCAGCAACAAGGCCATGACCGCCTCGTTCGCCTTGCGCGCCAGGGTCTGGTCCCGTGTCAGGTAGAAGTTCTTGACCAGCTGCTGCGTCAGCGTGCTGCCACCCTGCACCGTCCGCCCCGCGCGCAGATTCGCCATGGCGGCCCGGGCAATCCCCGCCGGGTCCACCCCGCGGTGCGACATGAAGCGACGATCCTCAATTGCGAGCAGTGCACCGATCAATTCACGTGGCACCTCGTCTATGGCCACGAGGATGCGATCCTGGCCATGGGTCGGGTAGATGCTCCCGATCAGCAAGGGCTCGACCCGCATCAGATCGACGCGCTCTCCGTTCCCCTGCTCCTGGACGGACTGCACCCTTCCACCTGAGAAATCCACCCGCACCGAATGGGCCGGTTCCGGACCGTCGCCGAAGGTGAACGGGCGCGTGGTAAACGACACCCGGTTGCCGTCCACGCGATACTCGCCCGGGCCACTTCCCTGTGCGCTACTGCGGTAGTTCAGTGTCTCCAGTTCGGTTTCCAACGCCTGGGGCGTTAGCGCCCGACCCTCGTACAGCTCCAGCGGTCGCGCGTAGACGCGCGCCGGCAAGGCCCAGCGCTGGCCTTCGAAGCGCTCGCGAATCTCCTGATCGAGCGAGACGACATAGATCGCCCCAACCCCGACGCCGGCCAGCACCAGACCGGCGAACAGCCACACCCCGGCACCAAAGAAACGGCGCAGGCCTCCGGATCGGCCACCTCGGCGGGAACGGGTCGTACGTTTTCGGGGCATGAGGGCTTCTGGAAGCGGCACAAGGAAAGGGATCAGTCCCAATGTTAACCTGACCGGGAACAGCAGACATGCCGCAAATGCCGCGTTTCCGGGAACGAATCGGCACAAAACCCGTCCACCCGATCGCGATCTGCCAATCCCATGGAGGCGTGATGAGCGCGCTGGAACAACACCAACAACAACTGCAGACCCTGATTGCGACGCTGGGATTCCCGGAGCCCACACCAACGAAAGATCAGGTGCAGCGCATCGAGACCCACATCTCGACCGTCATTCTCGCCGGTGACTATGCCTACAAATTCAAGAAGCCACTCGCACTGGGATTCCTGGACTTCACCACGCTCGACGCGCGCCAGCACTTCTGTGAAACCGAGTTGAAGGTGAATCGCCGCCTCGCCCCGCAAATCTATCTCGATGTGGTGACCCTGAACGGAGATGCCTCGGCTCCCCGCATCAATGGCGAAGGCCCGATCCTCGACTACGCCGTATGCATGCGCCGATTCGATCGCCGCAAGCAACTGGATAACCTGCTGGAACAGGGCCAGTTGCCCACCGAGGCCATGGAGGCACTGGGCCACTACATCGCTGCCTTTCACGAGCGCACCGAGCGAGCCGGCGCCGACTCGCCCCATGGCACCCCGGAAGCGGCAACCCAGCCCATGCTCGACAACTTCCCGGCCCTGGGCGAAGCGATCCATGGCGAGGTCGACAGGGCCCGGCTCACGGCGCTGGAGCGCTGGACCCGGAACGAAATCGAGCGCCTGGGCCCGCTTCTCGAATCACGCCACCGCGAGGGCTTCATCCGCCACGGGCATGGCGACCTGCACCTGGGCAACATCGTGTATGTCGACGATCCGGAAAACGGCGAGACGCTGGCGGCGTTTGATGCGATCGAGTTCGATCCCGAGTTGCGCTGGATCGACGTGATCTCCGAGATCGCGTTCACCACCATGGACCTGCTGGCACGCAAGGCCCGGGCGCATGCCTGGCGCTTGCTGAATGCCTACCTGGACGGTCGTGACGACATCGCCGGGCTCCGCCTGCTGCCCCTTTATCAGGTCTATCGCGCTCTGATCCGCGCCAAGGTGCAGGGCATCCACGCGCAGGAGTCGCATCTCCCCTCGGACGAACAGGCGGCCCACCGCGCCGAAATGGGGCGCTATCTCGCACTCGCCGAACGCCTGACCGAGCCGTCTGCGCCGCGCCTGGTGCTGATGCATGGCGTATCCGGCAGCGGCAAGACCGTGATCAGCACACAGATCGTTGAGGCCCTCGGGGCGCTGCGGCTGCGCTCCGATATCGAGCGCAAGCGCATGGGCGACGCGGTCTCCTACAGCGAAGAGGCTCGCGGGCAGATCTACGACCACCTGCGCGCCCGCGCGGACACCCTGCTGGCGCTGGGGCACACCGTGATCGTCGACGCGACCTTCCTGACCCGTGCCCAGCGGGCACCCTTCCAGCAGCTCGCTACCCGGCACCAGGCGGGGTTTGCAGTCGTCGCCTGCCACGCCAGCGATCGCGTCCTGCAGGAACGCCTCGAGCAACGCTCTGCGGCCGGTAAGGATGCGTCCGATGCCGACTACCAGGTGATGCAGCAGCAACGCCCGCAGCAGGAATGGCCGACCGGAGCGGAGGGCGTCGTGGAGGTTGCCCCGGAACAGCCGCTGGATACCGATGCCCTGGCACGCCAGCTTCTGCAACCGGTTTCCGCCTAATTGTCCGCGTACGTGCCAAAATACAGCCTGACACAACATCTGCGAATGCCTATGTCCCGTACCCTCGCCCTACTCCCGGCTGCCTGTCTGATTGTCCTGGCGACCGCCCTGCCGGCCCAGGCTGACGCCCTTTTGCACTACATCGACGACGAAGGGCTCGAGAGCCAGATCCTCGTGCGCGATCACATGATCCGCATGGAGCTGAACGAGGCGATCAGCGGAACTTCCGGGTACATGCTGTTCGACGCGCGCAACGACCAGCTCACCGTCGTGGATGACGACGAGCAGACCTATCTGCCGTTGACGCGCGAGGTGATGGATCAACAGATCCAGGCGATGACCGACATGGTCAGCGACCTGCGCCGCCAGATGGAGCAGCTCCCCCCGGACGTTCGCGATCAGCTCAAACAGCAGCTTGGGATCGGCCCCGAGGGGTTCGAGGCCGAAATCAGTACCCGCGAGACCAATGAGCAACGCGAGATCGGGGACTTTGTCTGCAGCGAAATCGAAGTGCTGATCGATGACCGGCCCCAGAGCACCGTTTGCGTCGCCGACGCGCAATCCTTGGGCCTGGAGGCGTCCGATTTTCAGACCCTCGGGGCCTTGATGGATCGCCTCTATGAGCTGTCCTTGCGCGCCCTTGAGGCCGGAGGCCCCATGGCCTCCCAGATGGGGGCGTCGCTCCTTCCCCGTGTGGAGGGCATCCCTCTCGAGGTCCGCGAACACGATGGCGTCACGACCCGACTGGCAGGGCTGTCGACGGACGCCCTTAGCGAGGCCTTGTTCCAGGTACCGGAAAGCTATGAAGAAACCGAGATGTTCTAGTGCTCCGGGGCCAACGCCCTCCCCGGCCTACGGGTCCCAATCCGGCATACCATCCTCCCACAGCGTTCTCCCCTTGCTAGGGGCAGCGCTCGTACTGGCCGGGTGCGCAAGCAGCCCTGAACCACGCGGGCCGGCACCGGAGCCCCTCAAGGTCGATCCGGAACCCCGGGTAGCCGAAGGCCCGATGAGTTATGTTCCCGAGGCCGAGCTGAAGCGCTCCGAGGTCGTACTGGCGGCGCTCGGACACCTCGACACGCCCTACCGCTACGGCGGCACCGACGCCAACGGGCTCGACTGTTCCGCCCTGGTACAGCGCGCCTACCGCGAGGCGGGTCAAGATGTCCCTCGGACCACGGGCGAACAGGCCTCGGCAGCCGTAAAGCGCGATGGCGACCCGAGCCCCGGAGACGTCGTGTTCTTCGCGATCAACGGGAATCAAATTGACCACGTCGGGGTCTATGTCGGTGAAGGCCGATTTGTCCACGCGCCAAGCTCGCGCGGGCAGGTCCGAATTGAGGAACTCGACAATCCCTACTGGGCTCCACGCACCCGATTCGCGGGCCATTTCTTCGACTAATGGGCCTTGGGCCCCTGGAACCTACTACGAGGAAGGAACCATGAAGGCATTCCCTAATTTGTCCCAACTGCTGCGCCGTTCGGCGCTCGCCCTGACGCTGGGCGCCGGCCTGGCACTGGGTGCCACTGCCACCGCGTACGAAACCGTGATGGAAACCGACGAACGCGTGATCTTCAAGATCGAAGGCGAGTTCGATCACTACTTTGAAATGGTCGAGGAAGCCATCGCATCCGAGGGCCTGGTGATCAACAACGTCGGCTACATCGCCAACATGCTGGACCGCACCGCTGGCCAGGAGAGTGGCGAGGGCATTTATCTCAATGGCAAGTCCCTGGACTTCTGTAGCGCCAGCTATTCGCGCGCCACGATGGAGGCCGACCCGCACAACATGGTGTTCTGCCCCTACATCATCACGGTGTACGAGCTGACCGATGAGCCCGGCGTGGTGTACATGGGCTACACCCCTGTCCCCGAGATCGGTGAAGAAGACTCCAAGAAGAGCCTGCGCGACGTAAACGAACTGGTGGAGCGCATCATCAAGGAAGCGCTGTCGTTCTGACCACCGCCTGAACGCGAAAAGCCCGGCTAGCCTCGCAGGCTGCCGGGCTTTTTTGTGCCCACTGATTCCAGCGGATGTCCGCTAAGGCGTCTGATCTTCCTCGGCGCCTTCCTTCTTCACCGGGAGTAGCACCTGGCGGTCCACGCCTAGCAGCAATGCCGCGGTGGCCGCGATAAAGATCGACGAATAGGTACCCACAATCACCCCGATGATCAGCGCGATCGAGAAGTTCTGCAGCGCAGCGCCACCCAGGAACGCCAGCGCGAACAACACCAGCAGGGTCGTCGTACTGGTGACAATGGTACGCGCCAGGGTCTTGTTCACCGCGATGTTCATCACCTCTTCGGTGCCCTTCTTGCGCAATATTCGGAAATTCTCGCGTATTCGGTCATACACCACGATCGTGTCATTCAATGAATACCCGATCACCGCAAGCACCGCCGCCAGGACCCCCAAGTCAAACTCGAGCTGCAGCAGCGAGAAAATCCCGAGCGTGATCACCACATCGTGGATCAACGCAAGCACCGAACCGATCGAGAATCGCCACTCGAAGCGGACCGCGACGTAAATCAGGATCCCGGCCAGGGCGTAGATCATCGCCAGCCCCCCCTGCTCGCGCAGCTCCTCGCCCACGGCAGGCCCCACGAACTCCACACGCCGCAGATCCGGGTCATCCGGACCTCCATCCTGCAAGACATTGAGTACGCGGTTGGACAGCGTGGCCGGATCATCGTCGTCCTCGCTCGGGGGCAGACGAATCAGGACATCGCGTGAAGTACCAAAGGTCTGCACCTGGGCCCCGGCGAAGCCGCCATCGGCCAGCGTCTCGCGGATCGGATCGAGCTCGACCGCCTCGGGATATCCGACCTCGACCAGCGTGCCACCGGTAAAGTCGATCCCGAAATTCAGCCCGCGCGTGGCCAGAAGCGCCACAGAAATCAGGATCAGGATCAGGGAAACCGTGATCGTGATCTTGCGCTTGCCGAGAAAATCGAGATTCGATTCGGCGAAATTCAAATGCGGAAGCATGTCGTTCTCCGCCTCAGATAGCCAGACGGTTCAGCCGACGCTGCCGCCCGTAGGTGAGGTTGACGATGGCGCGGGTCACGATGATCGCCGTGAACATCGAGGCGATGATCCCGATCGACAGCGTGATCGCGAACCCCTTGATCGGGCCGGTGCCGAACAGGAACAGCACGAGCGCCGCGATCAGCGTGGTCACATTGGCATCCGCAATCGTGGTGAACGCGCGATCATAGCCCGAGGCGATCGCGGCCTGTGGTGACAACCCGTTTCGCAACTCTTCGCGTATTCGCTCGAAAATCAGCACGTTGGCATCGACGGCCATACCCACCGTCAGCACGATCCCCGCAATGCCCGGCAAGGTGAGTGTCGCCTGCAGCATCGACAACACCGAGACAATGAAGATCAGGTTCAACGCAAGCGCGACGTTCGCGATCACCCCGAACACCCGGTAGTACAGCACCATGAAGATCATCACGGCGATGAAGCCGATCACCACCGACTGCATACCGCGATCGATGTTCTCCTGACCGAGGCTCGGGCCCACCGTACGTTCTTCGACGATCGACATCGGCGCGGCGAGCGCCCCGGCGCGCAGCAAAAGCGCCAGGTTGCGGGCCTCGCGGCTGCTGTCGAGTCCGGAGATCTGGAAGCGACGCCCCAGCGGCTCGTTGATGCGTGCGACGTTGATTACCTCTTCGCTACGCGAGGTGCGCATCACCTGCTCACCGTCTTCCTCAACGGTCTCGGTCGAGGTCTCGATGAACACGGTGGCCATCAGCCGACCGACGTTGTCCGAGGTCACGCGGGAGAAAATCCGCGCACCCTGACCGTCCAGATTAATGAACACCGCCGGACCGCCCGTATCCTGGGCAATGCCCGAGGAGGCATCCGTGATGTAGTCACCGGTCAGCATGACCTGACGCTGCAGCAGCACCGGTGTCCCGTCGCGTTCGTGGTAAAGACGCGTGCCCGACGGCGCACGCCCGGTCTCGTCAGCCTCCCGCGCATCACCGCTCTCCGACACGAGGCGGAATTCCAGCGTCGCAGTCGCGCCCAGGACCTCCTTTGCCCGTGCCGTGTCCTGCACGCCCGGGAGCTGCACCACAATCCGGTTCTCGCCCTGCTGAGCGATGATCGGTTCCGCCACGCCCAGCTCGTCGACCCGCGAACGCAGCGTGGAGATGTTTTGCTGCAGGGCCTGACGACGCAGTTCCGTCAGGTGGTCGTCATCCAGCGTGGCTACCAGTCGGCTGGTGTCCCCGGACCCACGCGACTCCCAGACCAGTTCCTCGCGATACTGGCGCTGTAGCCAGCTCTCGGCCGCTTCGCGGTCCGCCTCGCTCTCGAACATCACGGTCAGATCGCGGGAGCCGCGTTCCACGGTGTCGAACGAAATACGCTCTTCCCGCAGGCGTCCGCGCAGCTCGTTCGAGTAACGCTCCATCGCGGTACCGATCACCGCGTCCAGGTCCACTTCCATCAGGAAGTGGACCCCGCCACGCAGGTCGAGGCCGAGAGCCATGGGCTGGCCATTGATGGCTCGCAACCAGCGCGGGGTGGCCGGGGCCATGTTCAGGGCGACGGTGTGATTGTCATCCAGCGCGTTGCGCAATATCTCGGCAGCGGTGGACTGCTCGTCTGTGGTCTCGAAGCGCAACAGGATCTGGCCGTCGTCCTGCTCCTCGACCGTGTGCGGCGTGACGCCCTGGGCGCCCAGGATGGTGCCCATCAGTTCACGGATGTTCTGATCGATCTCGCCGGTGGTCGGGTTCCCGATCTGGACCGACGGGTCCTCCGGGAACAGGTTGGGCGCGGCATAAAGCCCCGCGCCCAGGATGATGACGACGATCAGGGCGTACAGCCACGCCGGATAGGAATTGCGCATATTCGAAGACCCTAGAGGTCCTTGAGGGTGCCCTTGGGCATAACCTGTTGAACCGACTGCTTCTGCACGGCGATGTTCACGCCATTGGCGATGTCGACCTTGATGAAGTTCTCGCCTACCTCGGTAATCGTGCCGGCCACACCGCCATTGGTCACGATCTCGTCACCCTTGGACAGCGACTCCACCATCGACCGGTGTTCCTTCGCGCGCTTGCTCTGCGGGCGAATGATCAGGAAGTACATGATCGCGAAAAAGATCAGGATCATGATCAGGAATTCGATCATGCCACCACCGGCGCCACCACCGTCTTGGGCATGCGCTGCAGAAATCAGAAAATCCATTGGAACACTCCCGTCTAGCGAATCGGTTCAGGGCCGCCGGGCCTGGCGCCCGGCGCCCGCGAGACCCGTGACCGGGCTCGCGAAAATTGCCGCGCGGATTATGGCACAGGCGGCACTTCCATGCCGCGCCGACCATAGAAATCGGCGACGAACGCCTGAAGCGTGCCCGCCGCAATCGACTCGCGCAGGCCGCGCATCAGGTCCTGGTAGTAATGCAGGTTGTGGGTCGTCGCCAGGCGCGACCCGAGAATCTCGTTACATTTGTCGAGATGTTTCAGGTAAGCCCTTGAATAATTGCGGCAGGTGTAACAACCACACTCCGGATCGATCGGGCCCGTGTCGTCACGGAAGCGCGCATTACGGATACGCAGGACCCCTTCCCGGGTGTACAGAAATCCATTGCGTGCGTTGCGGGTAGGCATCACGCAGTCGAACATGTCCACGCCGCGGCGCACGGCTTCCACTATGTCCTCGGGCCGCCCCACGCCCATCAGGTAGCGCGGGCGGTCCTCCGGCAGTAGCGGCAGGGTCACATCCAGCGTGGCGAGCCGCTCATCTTCCGGCTCGCCCACCGACAGCCCGCCGATCGCATAGCCGTCAAAGCCAATCTCGCGCAGACCGGCGGCTGATTCCCGACGCAGCGCCGGGTACATGCCACCCTGCACAATACCGAACAGTGCCGCCGGATTGTCACCATGCGCCTCGCGCGATCGCGCGGCCCAGCGCAGCGACAGCTCCATCGACTTGCGCGCCTCGTCCTCGGTGGCCGGATAGGGCGTGCACTCGTCGAAGATCATCACGATGTCCGACCCCAGCTCGCGCTGGACCCGCATGGACGACTCCGGCGTCATCAGCACTTTCGAACCGTCCACGGGCGACTGGAAACGCACGCCCTCCTCGCTGATCTTGCGCATCTCGGCCAGCGAGAAAACCTGGAATCCACCGGAGTCGGTCAGGATCGGTCCTTCCCAGTGCATGAAGTCATGCAAGTCACCATGTGCCCGGATCACTTCGGTACCCGGCCGCAGCATCAGGTGGAAGGTGTTGCCCAGGATGATCTGTGCCCCCAGCTCGCGCAGCTCCTCCGGGGTCATAGCCTTCACGGTCCCGTAGGTCCCCACCGGCATAAAGGCGGGCGTCTCGACTTCACCACGCGGAAACCGCAGTCGGCCTCGGCGTGCCGCGCCATCCTGCCCCAGGTGTTCAAACTCCATCGTGTTCCTCCCGGACGCTCGGCGGCAGATCCGCGGGATCGCCCGGCGCCAACCACATGGCATCCCCGTAACTGAAAAAGCGATAGCGATTCGCGACCGCATGGGCATAGGCGTCCAGGATCCGCCGATATCCTGCAAAGGCGGCTACCAGCATCAGCAGCGTGCTCTGCGGCAGGTGGAAGTTCGTCACCATCCGGTCCACGACGCGAAAACGATATCCGGGCTGGATGAACAGTCGTGTTTCACCCTGAAAGGGCTTAAGCCCGCCCTCCGCCGCGGCCGTCTCGAGCGACCGTACACAGGTCGTGCCCACAGCCACCACGCGCCCGCCACGCGCTTTGCAGGCCGCCACGGCGGCACAGGCCTCCGGCCCCACCTCCAGCCACTCGGCGTGCATCTCGTGGCGCGAGGTGTCGTCCACCTTCACCGGCTGAAAAGTCCCCGCCCCGACATGCAGCGTCACCGTGGCCGTCTCGACCCCCTGCGCGCGCAGCCGGTCCAGCAGTGCATCGTCAAAATGGAGCCCAGCCGTCGGCGCCGCCACCGCGCCCTCCTTGCGGGCGAACACGGTCTGGTAGCGTTCGACATCGCTGCCCTCGTCCGCCCGCTCGATGTACGGCGGCAGCGGGATATGACCATGCTGCTTCAGCAGTGCGAGCATGTCGGCGCCGTCCACCAGACGCAGCCGGAAAAACGGCCCCTGACGATCCGTCACCTCCACCGTAAAGGCATCCGCCAGGTGGAGGCACGTGCCGGGCTTCGGTGCCCGACTGGCCCGCACCATCGCCAGCACCTGGGTCGGTGACTCGATCCGTTCCACGAGGACCTCGACCTGCCCACCGCTCGCCTTCTGCCCGAAGACCCGCGCCGGGATCACGCGCGTATCATTCAGCACCAACAGATCGCCCGGCCGCAGCAGTGACTCAATCGCGCCAAACGCGGCATCTTCCGCCCGTTGGTCTTCCAGCACGAGCAGGCGCGAGCTGGCTCGCTCGGGCAGCGGATACTGGGCGATCAGCTCCTGCGGGAGCTCGTAGTCGAAATCGGAAACACGCATGGCGCGCGATGCTACCACGCACCGGCGCCCTGAATGCGGATCAAGCGAAGGCGCAATCTCCCTTGCCACACCCTGCTCGTGCGCTACACTAGCGCCTCGAAAGCCGGGATGGCGGAACTGGTAGACGCGCCGGATTCAAAATCCGGTTCTGGCAACAGAGTGCGAGTTCGATTCTCGCTCCCGGCACCACCTCTTTATCTCGGGCCCTCCGCCAGGCTCGAAACCGCGCACCTGGCCGGTGTAGCTCAGTTGGTAGAGCATCTGATTTGTAATCAGAGGGTCGCAGGTTCGACTCCTGTCGCCGGCTCCATATCGCACACAGCAAAAGGGCCAGCCGAAATGGCTGGCCCTTTGCTTGTCTGCACTCCCGCGGGTCGGTCCTAGCGGAAGATGCTTTCGTGGCGGGCTTCGCTCATCTGCGGCGCATCCGCCGGGCAGACCGACTCCGGATCAATCCGGGCGGCATCATCCACGAGCCCCAGCTCGGCAGCAGTCGGCATGTCGCCACGCGAGATATCGAGATACTCGAGCAGTCGGCCCATGCCATTCAGCGCCCGCGCCTTGGCAATTTCCATGTCGTGCTGGGCGTTGATGTAGGCGCGGCTCGCCTCGAAGTGCTCGTTCTCGGTGTCGAGCAGATCCAGCAGGCTGCGCTGGCCAATGCCGAACTGCTGACGATAGGCGGTACGCACGCGGTCGGACGAGTCCCGATGCTGGCGCAGGAAGCGCAGCTGACTGTCCAGCGAACGCATGTCGTTGTAGGCCACCGACACCGTTTGGCGCACATTGCGGCAAACCGACTCTTGCTGATCGCGCGCCTGGTTGAACTCTTCGGTGAACTGGCGCACCCGCGCCTGGTCAGTGCCGCCGCGGAACAGGTTCCACGTCATCACCACCAGCGCCGAGGTGTCATGGATACGGATGTCCTCGCGTTCGAGCACATCATTCTCGTAGGCATGACGCAGCTGCAGGTCCAAACGCGGATGGAAGGCCGAACGGGCCACGTTGCGCTGTTCCTGCGCCGCTTCCATGTTGCGCAGCGAGGCGAACATGGCCGGATTCTTGGTGATGGCCTCGGTCAGAGCCTCCTGAACCGTGCCGGGAATCGGCTCGTCAGAGAAGGTGCCAACCAGGTCCACCCGGTCGTCCGCGGGCATCTGCCCCACGATCCGGTAGTACCGTGCATTCACGTCGTGCAGGTTCTGGCGCTCGGTCAGTAGATTCGACTCGGCCAGGGCCAGACGTCCCGAGGCCTGCTCGAGGTCAACGCCCCGGCCGACGCCACGATCGGTCTGGTCCACGATCTGGTCGTAAACCTCCTTGTGCGCGTCGTAGTTCTCCTGCGCCAGGTCGACCAGGGCGCGCTGACGCTGGACATCGGCGAAGGCACGCACGGCTTCCAGTGCAATCTCCTCGGTCGTCTCGCGCAGCTCGAAGTAACGCACCCGCTGAATCTCGCCCAGACGGCTCACTTCGCTTGCGGTCTCGAAGCCGTCGTAGAGCATCTGCGTCAACGTAATGTCCACGCCCCGCGGATTGCGCGAGAAAGAATCAAAATTGTCGTCGCTGGAGCGCTGGCGCTGATACCCGGCACGGGCGTTCAGGTCGATCTCCGGCAAAAAGCGCCCGCGCGCGCCGGTCTGCTCTTCCCCGGAGGCACGAAAGGCATGCCAGCGCGACTGCACATCGGGGTTGGAAAGTACCGCTTCCATCGCGGCGTCACGCAACGGCTCCGGTGCCTCGGCCTGCGCCGAACCACCCACTACCATCGCCACGGCCGCCGTCAGGGCCAGCAAACCACCTTTGCCAGCCACAGGCCTAATCCCGTTCATCATTTTTGTCCTCCCATAAAACCTGTTCGCCCACTCTTTTTGTCACCGAGCCAGCGCATACCGCTAACCGGAAGAAACGCTTATGTACGCCTCACACATTTGAACGATAGGCCTAAGCCCTTACCCGCGCAATCATTTTTGAAATGGTTCACATAACGGCAAACAAACGCCTGATAAGGCGAGAAACACCGCACAGCACTACGCTTGGGATTTATGTTTGTGGCTTTCCACAAAGGCGTAGCCCATCATTCGGGAAGTAGTGCTTTTTTCAGCCACCGGAGAGCGCGCCGACGTGCCTGGCATCTGGCCCCGCAACCCGTCCCGACTGATACGGCGCGCAAGCCTCGTGCTCGTGCTGGTCGCCGGGGCGTGGCTGCTGGGCTCCAGCCATGCAGGCCTCGACAGCTTCGCCCAGCTCGAGCAGGTTGCGGCCGACCGCTACGGGCCGGAAACCGCCGAGCGCGTACGGCGCTGGCGCGAGCTGCTGGAGGATCTCGCCGATGAAGACGAGCAAACTCAGATCATACGGGTAAACGAGTTTTTCAATCGTCAGCTGCGCTACCAGGACGACCAGGTCACCTGGGGCCAGGAAGACTTCTGGGCCACCCCCCTGGAGGCCCTGGACAAGGGTGCAGGCGACTGCGAGGACTATTCCATCGCCAAGTACGTCAGCCTGCGCAAACTGGGTATCCCCGATGAGCGCCTGCGCCTTTTCTACGTGCGAGCCCGGCTTGGCGGACCCGGAAGCAATCTCAGCCAGGCGCACATGGTTCTCGGCTATTTCACCGACCCGCGAGACGAGCCCAAGGTACTGGACAACCTGGTGACCCGAATTGAACGCGCATCCCAGCGCGACGACCTGACGCCGATCTTCTCGTTCAATAGCGAGGGACTCTGGCCCGACGGGCAGGCACAGTCCGCGGCCGACCCCACGGCCCGCCTGTCACGTTGGCGCCGCGTCCTGGAGCAGCTGGACGAATACGGCCTTGATCTCGACCGACCCATCAACTCGACCCCGGAATGAGGGCGCAGTCATGACGCTGAGAAAACAACTCTGGATCGCGGTAGCCATCATTATGCTGCTGGCGTTACTGGTCAGCATCGTGGTGAGCACCCTGTCCGCCCGCGACTACCTGGCGCAGCAGCTGCTGACCAAGAACATCGACAACGCCGCATCCCTGGCCTTGTCGCTTTCCCAGCTGCCCAAGGACGAGACCACCGTGGAGCTGCAAATCGCCTCGCAGTTCGACACCGGCCACTACCAGCACATCCGGCTGATCGATCCGACCGGCGACCTCATGATCGAACGCCGCAACCCCGAGCCACCCCAGGGCGTGCCCGAATGGTTTGTCGAGCGCCTGGCCTTCAACGTGCGCCCCGGGATCGCGCATGTGTCCGATGGCTGGTCTTCCTTCGGCACGCTGATCGTCGAGAGCCAGACGAATTACGCCTACGAGGCCCTGTGGGACGGCACCCTCCGCCTCACCGCGATCTTTGCCGGCGGTTTGTTGATCATCGGCCTGATTGGGTCGTTCCTGCTCGGCCGGCTGATTCGGCCTCTGAAGCAAGTGGTGGAACAGGCCGAGGCCGTCGGCGAAAGGCGGTTCGTGACCACCCCGGAACCCCGCACCTGGGAGTTCCAGGCACTGGTCCGCGCCATGAACCGGCTGACCGAGCACGTCCGGATGATGCTGCAGGAAGAATCCACGCGTTTAGAACGCCTGAAAACTCGCCTTCAACACGATGATGTAACGGGCCTTTTGAACCGCGAATCCTTCCTGGCCCGATTCCAGTCGACCCTCGAAAATCGGCACGCCGGATCTGCCGGGAGCTTTGTCGTCCTGCGCGTCGCCAGCCTGCCCGAGCTCAACCAGGCGATCGGACACGACAAGCTGGATGAGCTTCTGGCACGCATTGCCGAAGTCGCGGAACAACAAACCAGCGTGACCGATTACGGCGCCGCAGGGCGCCTCAAGGGTTCCGATATTGCCGTCTTTGGCGACGGCATAGGGGACAGCCGCCGTTTTGCCGAGTCCCTGCTGACGGCGATCCGCGCGGAGCTGGGCCCCAAAGCTCCCGAAGCCATGGCCTTGCATTTGGCCGGGACGCCCTACCACCCCGACGACACCACCGGAGAGGTGCTCAGCCGCGTCGACCAGGCGCTGGTCCGCGCGGAACTGGAGCCGGGCGATTCCATCGCCGAAGAACCGCATGCCGTGCTGCCACATGCCAATCAGAACGAATGGCGCACCGCGATCACCGTGGCCATGGCCACGCATGGCGTGAAGCTGGCGCGATTCCCGGTGATGGACGCCGACCACGAGCTGATGCACCACGAAGCGCCGATGCGCCTGCTGCTGGATGGCGAATCGCGCCCCGCGGGCTATTTCATGCCCTGGGCGGTGCGCCTGGACCTGATCCGGCAACTGGACGACGCCGTACTCGATGCCGCACTCGATCAGCTACGAGCAGGCAACGAGCGCCTCGCAATCAATTTGTCCGTCGACAGCCTGCAGGACACCGACTTTCGCCAGCGTCTGGAATCCCGCCTGGCCTCCGACCCCGAAGTGGCCGGTCGGCTGTGGCTGGAGTTCCCGGCCCGGGGCGCCCTGGCGCATCCGGCCGAACTGCGCGACCTGTGCCGTATCGCGCGTGTCACGGGCTTCGTGGTCGGTCTGGAGCACGCGGGGCCGGAGGCCTTCCGCTCACACGACCTTACCGCGTATGGGCTGCATTACGTGAAGCTGCAGTCCTCGCTGATCCAGGGTGTCCATCGATCCACGGAGACCCAGGCGCTGATTCGCGGGCTTTGCACCCTGGCGCACTCGATCGGCATTCTGGTAATCGCCGAAGGCTGCGACAGCGCCGACGATATCGAGCCCCTGATGGAGCTTGGAATCGACGGCGTGACCGGCCGAGCCGTTCAGTCCCTCAAGGCTTGATCAATACAAAAAAGCCCCGCCAACAATGGCGGGGCCTCGCGGATACCAACGAACCGCGCGTTCTACTGGTCGATCTTTAGCTGATCGTTAGTCAGCAACGCCTGGATGATGGCATCGGAACTGTCACCCAGATCAACGCCCTGCAGCGTGATGATCTGATCCGCATTGTCCTTGTCACCGTTGAGACCGCCGTTCGAGTGGACGTACAGCACAGTGTTTCCGTTTTCTGTTTGCGCGTACAGGTAATTGTCGAGGTTGTCCTCGCTTTCACCTTGCAACAGGTCCGAAAGATCCAGCACATCACCCGACGTCCCGTCCCCGGGCTTGAAGTCCGTGACGGTATCTTCGGCCGGCTGCCCCGCAACATTCGCCTGGTCTCCCGCATTCCAGACGAAGGTATTGTTGCCGCCTCCGCCCGTTAGCGTGTCGTTTCCGGCCCCACCGATCAACGTATCGTCGCCGCTGCCTCCGAACAGGACATCGTCCCCATCGCCGCCAATCAGCACATCATTGCCGATCGAGCCGATCAGAGTGTCGCTGTCTTCCGTCCCGACCAGAGTCACCCCCAGCGGTTTGACCGAATAAGCGCTCTGATTGGGCCCTTCCCGACCGCCAAAGAAGGCAATGTAGGCGAAGCTTTCGTCGTGCTCGATCGTCGCCACGCCGTCGACCACCACCAGATCTCCTGTCGCAATCCGGTCGCCCTGTTCGTCATACAGGGCGTAGGTCGCACCGGTAATCGGGCCTTCCACGGCGAACTGAACCCCATCGACCGGCTGCACTAGTTCGAACAAAAGCCCTTCGTTGTGCTCAATCGCGTTGGGATCATCCGCATTGCTTTGATGATCCACTGCATAGAAGCCATTTTCGCTGACGGAGACGGAGGCACTCTGGTGCCCAGTCTGTTTCAAGCCAGAAGCCGTTGCAGCGGTGCCTTGCGTCGAGCTACCGACCGTATGCGCCGTCACGTCACTATAGATTTCGCGCGGATCGGGATCGCCTGGATCCTCATCACCCGGGTCATCATCACCCGGGTCCTCATCACCCGGATCCTCATCACCCGGATCCTCATCACCCGGGTCCTCATCACCCGGATCCTCGTCGCCTGGATCCTCGTCGCCTGGATCCTCATCACCCGGGCCCTCATCACCCGGGCCCTCATCACCCGGATCCTGGTCGCCAGGCACGTCCTGCGGCGGTTGTTCATCGACAACGATCTCGTCCGCCGAGGCAACAGACCCGCCCGAGTCGGTACCCTCTCCGGGTTCCGGCTGGCCCAGTGCATTCACGGGAAAAACGTACTGCACCGGCGGCACTTCATCATTCACGCGGACGACCCGGACAAAGCTACCGCCTTCACCGGGTGCTCCACCTTCTACACCCGCAGCCGGCGCGTCCAGCAGATCATCCAGGCTCTCGCCCCGATCCAACGCCGCGATAACCTCCTCGACCGTGGCATCGCCTATTTGTGACGCCATCGGATCCGCGTCTGCGGACTGCACCAGGTACTCTGTGAGTGTCGCCGCTTCGCCCTCCGCCAGGGTGACGCTCGAACCATCCGCCAACGCGAGCTCCACCAAGCCGCCAGACTGGGTTGTAACCTCCTCTCCAGCATAAACCGGGTCACCCTGCTGAAGTACCCGCGAGTTGCCCTCGGCGTCACGAACAGTCACGGTCCCGATCACCGCCTGAACCGTTGCAACAATCATTTCCGGGCCCATGGCCTTATCCCTCATCATGCTCCCCCGCACTGGGGTGCTCATGATTGAATTGTTACGCCTAGCGTCAAAATTCCGTTAGCTGTACTGAAGTACAGGTCGTGGATTCGCCTCACGCAACCGTCAACACACTGGCGGTCTCGGTTGCGTATGAACAAAAAAGCCCGGGTCCGCGATGCGGCCCGGGCTTCTTCCATCAGGCAGACAGCCCCTTACTGATCGATTGTCAGGTGGCCGTTCTCGATCAGCGTCTGAATAAAATCATAGGACGAGTCGAAACCGTCCATGCTGACCCCTTCCAGCGTAATCGCGTAATCGGCCCCGCCCGTATCCGTCCCGAGCATGCCCCCGGAACTGATGTGCAGCACCGTATCTTCTCCCTGCGACTCGGCCATCAGGTACTGGTCGATGGTCTCCTGGCTCGCGCTCGACAGGAGCTCGCCGAGCGTAATCTGGGCGGCGCCGTTGTCGCTTTCCAGACTAAACCCCTGTATCACGAACCGAGCGGGGTCGTCCGTCGTGCCCTGCCCGCCTTCCGCAACCACGAAAATGTCCTGATCCGAGTCCACCGTCAGGAAGTTCGCGCCAAAGTCATCGGCCTCTTCGAGCGTCTCCACCGAATCGGCAACCAGGGCTTCATCGCCTCCGGCAGGATAGAAATCGGCATCATCGCCCTCGCCAACCTGGACCGACAAATCCACCGGTCGAACCGAGAACTCGCTTCGATCGCCGCTCCCTCCCGAGCCTGTGCTGCCGCCCTGGAACGCGATGTAGGAAAACGTCTCGCCGCTCAGCTCCAGGAAACCGTCTTCGTTCACATCCGCGGCAAGATCACGAGCCTCGCCGATGCGCACTCCATCGGCATCGTAAAGGTGATACGAGCCGCCATTGATCGCACCTTCAATCTGGAACACTGCTGTATCCGTGGGGCTGACCAACGTAAACAGCAGGGCCTCACCAAATTCGATCGCGTTCGGATCATCCGATGCCGACTGATGGTCGATCGCAAAGAACCCGTCCTGATGCGATACCGCGGCACTCTGCGCGCCCGTCGACTTCAGGTTGTTCGCGTTCGCCATCGTGCCCTGCACATCACTGGCGCCGACCACATGAGCCGAGGCAAACAGATCCGGCCCGGGTTCGGGGGGTTCTTCCCCGCCTGGTTCGGGAACCCGCGCAAAAGCGCTGTCGGTATCCACCAGACTGGGGAGATCCACCAGTTCGATCGTGCCCTCCACGATCACGTTCAACTGGTTACCGTCCACCACACCTGCCCGGATTGCGGCCGCCCCGGCCTCGGTCAGTACCACCACCCAGTTGCCCGCCCCATCCTGAGCGAGCGCAAGATACGCCGTATCGCCGCCGACAATGCTGTAGACGATTGCGCTGGCTAGAGCGGGGTCCAGCCCATCCAGATTCAGGGTATGGGAAACCTCGAAGACCACATCGCCCGCAGCCGCATCGTTCGCGTCGTCATAGCCGTATCCGGCCGCCACGGATACCGACACCGTTAGCGTCGGGTTGGCGGTCACCGGAGGGGGCGGCTCAACCGGTGGTTCTACTGGTGGCTGCCCGGGAGGCACAACCGTGTCCGCCGTTTCTCCTCCCGGCACCGCGACGGTCTCGCCCAGAGCATCGGGACGACCGAAGACGTTTTCCGGAAAAGTGTAGTTAATCGGCTCTACTGGCTCGTTAATGCGTGCGACACGCACGAAACCGCCTCCATCGCTATCACCACCTTCGAGACCGGCCGCCGGTGGCGCAATCAGCGCATCCAGTGACTCACCACGCTCCAGGGCCGCAATCACTTCTTCCGCCGTCGGAATCTCTGGATTGTCCGCACGGCCGCTATCCGCCAGAGCTTCGCCCACCAGGACCTGCTGACCCTCACCGAGCGACAAGACACCACCTTCCATCGCCTGCAGATCAACCGACGCCCCCTGCAGTGGGATCACCTCTTCCCCCGCATACACGGGATCGCCGACGGCGAGCACCCTGGAATTGCCGTCGACATCTCTCGCAATCACAGTCCCGGTCAATGCCTGGACGGTGGCCACTACCGTATTCACTGCCATCGAATCCCCCTCATGCGCCAGCCCTCAAGACCGGCTCAAACAGACGCCTTCGCGTCCATAATCGATCCAACCTCAGTGCCTGGTCTGGGTCCATCGCCACCGGCACACCGCTGTGCATGACACGTGATGTTCTAGCCAGCCTTTTCTAGAGAAGGCCTTCGTCGTCTTCCATCAAATTCAGTCGCCGAGCCGAAGCCCGAAGATCCTTGCGGCCCAGCAGCTTCTGCTGCGCCGCATCCGGAAGGTCCGTAAACCGGATCACACCCTTGTACGTGAGCACCTCCACCAGGTCCTCCAGCACACGAATCAGCTCCAGATCCGAGGCCTGCAACGCGGCGGGCGCAGGCTCAGCATTATTTCCAGCCAAGAAGCCCAGAAGTTCCGGCGACTCGGCCGCCATAAACTCCGCACACTCGGCATTCGCGTCCCGACTCACTAAGTCAATCCTGCCTTCTGCATCCCGTCTCACATACATAGGCCGCCTCCCGGCCGCTCGGTATTCCAGTACCCAGCCTACACCCTCAGACACGGGAAAGCCCCGCCGATTCGGACCGGCGGGGCTTCTTCCCGTTCGACCAGTTACTGGTCGATCTTCAGCTGGTCGTTATCCAACAATTGCTTGACGAATTCAGCCGAATCCCTGCCGTCCATGCTAACGCCCTCCAACACGATGGACTGATTGTGCGCCCATTCACCATTGCCGTTATTCGCGTTACCACTATTGCCCGGCGACGTGTCGCCCTCCGTTCGTACATACAGAACCGTGTTGCCTTCGCCATCCTCTGCCGCGAGGATGAACTCATCGACATTGTCGGAGTCCGCTCCGACCAGCAGGTCCGAAAGGTCCAGCCGGTCAGCATCCCCTTCGCCAGTAAAACCTTGTTCCCAATCGACCGTGAAATCTCGCACCCCATCCTGCGGCATTTCGTCGGGATCAAAGTCGTCTCCGGAGTTCCCTGGGCCGGTCGACGGGACGTCCCCGGCCACATCACCGGGCCAGATAAACGTATCGGCACCGTCACCACCGATCAGGATGTCATTGCCGGCACCAGCCGCGATCTGATCCGCACCCGAGGTGCCCACCAGGATCTCGTCTACCTCCGTACCCGCAATGGTTGCGCCCGGCTCGAGATCGTCACCCCAGATCACCTCCACATCCGGGCTGTCGATACGGATCGAAAGGGTCGCAACCGCTTCGTCACCGTTCGGATGCGTCAGCTTGTAATCGAAGGTCTCGATGTTCCCGGCGTTGGCAACATCATTGGATGCCGTATAGGTATACGTCCCGTCCTCCGCGAGGGTCAGTGAACCAAACTCCCCGGCCACCGTATGTTCGCCTTCGACTTCGACGAATCCATCGCCATCGAAGACGCTCAGGGTCGTCGAATCGCTTCCTGGCTCATCGGAATTGCCTTCGGCATCCTCATCCGTAATCACATTCCCAGTAACCGTGTTAGACGCCTGCTGGTCTACCACAATCTCCGAGAATCCGACCTCCCCGCCCCAAGAGATGGGACCAAAGCTCCCGCCGTTGGTTTGCTCCCCAACCAGTTCCAGTCGGTAAGACCCCGAACTCAGGTCCTCGGGTAGGTCCAGCGGCACGTTCAAGTCGGAACCATCTGAAGCCTTTCGCGTGATAACATCACTCGCAAGAAGTTGTTCACCTTCAACAATGTCGTCTTGGTAGAGCGCCCACGTGAATTCGGCTTCGCCCTGAGAAATGATCCCTGCCCAAAGGCTGAACTCCGCAGCCATAGAGACCGAACCCGTATAGCCCTCACTTATCGTGAACTCGCGAGTCTCTGTCCAATCCGTCGCTTTCTCACGACCGCTCAGGTGTTCTTCCAACGACTCGCCGACATAGGCCGTATTCAGATTATCGACCGCGCTCACTGCACTGGCGTAAACGACCTCCGTGCTGTCGACATCCACGTCGCTCCATACGCCATCCGTGGAAACTGCTTGCGCCGACACCTCGATCTCATCGGATCCAGCATCGGGACGTACCGTCAATCCATCGATATCGGCCGGGTTCACCGTATAAAGGCCATCGACCGCTGACTGTACGTTGCCGTTGACCAGGAGTTCGCCGCCCTGTACCTCCAGCTGGTAGTAGTCGATCTCGCCCGGGTCATCGATGCTGCCGTCGAGCGAAACCGTGTAGATAGTGGACGTGACATCCAGCTGCCCCTGGATGTTGCTGACATCGACGACTTCGTCCGGATGCGTAGAACGCACCTCGAACACAACCTCCGCTCGACCGTTCTCATCCAGCGTCACCGTCAGCGACTCGTCCTCGGCAGGGAACACGGTGCTATCCGAATTGGCCGGGTCGTACCACGAGGTCTCGTAGAGCTCCTCGCCGTTCACAAAGACCTTAAAGGTGTCCCGCGTACCGCCACGATTCTCCCAAGACGGAAGCCCATCCGGGTTTCCATCTTCCCAGCCACCTTTCGCTTGCTGCGTCCAGCTGAGGTTGAAGGTTTGCCCGGCATTGGCCTGGCCAAAGTCGAACATCAGTGTCTCGGTATCCGCCGGCGGATTGGGATCGTTAATATTCCCATCACCGGAACCGCCGACACCCAGGTCCGCGAAACCATCCTTGAGGACAGTCTCTTGGCCCTCCTCGGAATCGACCGAAACCGAAACCGTCGGAATCAACAGGGTCTCGACCTCAGGCAAATCGACCAGCGCAGGATCAAAGATAATCGGAATCTCATAGCTGGCGGCATCACCATCACCATCTTCCGCATGGAAGGTCACCGGAAGTTCAAAGCTCTCCGATGCATCCATGTAAGTCCCGGACATACCCTTGATGTTGTATTGGTTCCCGCCCGAGGCTCCCAGGAAACGGATCTCGTCAAACCCACCTGGCTCACTAATCGACAAGCTGTTACCGGACCCCACGAGGTCGCCATCGCGGTAGATCTCCCAGCTCGGCGTACCCTGGTTCCCCATCGTGAAGTCAAGATCCGTGACGTACTGATTAAAGCTTGCGGACAGGGTTTGACCGCCACTGATTAGGTTGTTCGCGACACCAATACCGCTTCCAGACCAATTGACGGCGCCATTATCCGACGCAAACTGGACTTCCAAACCGTTGTCGAAGACAAACAGGTCATCGTCGATTCCACCACCAGCGGTCAGGCTTTCTTCGTCGAAACTGCTCCGTGCCATCGGGTCGATCGGCGCCAGCACATTGATGTAATAGCCACCATCAATACCCGCCTGAATCGTGAAGACCGGGTCTCCATTTGAATTGAGAGCGGTCAGTGTCGCCGTATCGGCGTCAAAACTGGACGTTAGCTTGTCGCCTCGCGAGGTCAGAAGGACTTCATCCCCATCGAGCAGCGCCACGAGATACCCGTCGTTATCAACGGATAGTTCTATGTCCTGAATGAATGCCCCATCGACGTCCGCACCGATGTTGAGCCCGTTGTTGCCTTCTACCGGGCTGTCGGTTATCTCACCGGTAAGGGTGATTCCTTCACCGTCCTTGAATACGGGTGCATCGTCGCGGATCAACACGTCGATGGTGTCATCGGCAACCTGGCCGTTATCGTCGGTCAGCGTGACCGCGATCGAGTCCTTCCAGTCCAAGTTACGGCCCTGACCATCGGGATGCTCGATCGGCTCGCGGAACTCCAGATCGAAACTCACTTCCCCGGTATCGCTATCGAAACCATTGAGGGTCAGCAGGTTGCCATTGTCGGTTTCGATATCCACCGTATTGGATTCGCCAAGCGCTTCGAGTTGTTCGAGCGTCAAAAGCACAGAGCCATTTTCATCGGTGGCCCCGGTGGTGTTGCTCCCGCTCAAGGTTCCTGCGATTGCCAAGCTTGCGATCCCTGCGGGCGCATTGAGCGCGAAGCTGCCCGACTTCACCAACTGAGCGGGATCTGGATTCGTGCCGTTCTCGAGATGCTTCTCGTCGAAGAAGAAATCCTTCTCGCCCAATCCTGTGATTTCCGGCCCCGGGACCGGAACCACTGTGACTGCGGACGCCTGACCAGTCAGCTCGAACGGATTCACCCCGTCCTCTGCGATGGTCACCGAGCCTTCGACAGTAGCGTCGAGCTCGTTCCCCGAGACCTGGCCGTTACGGACGGCAGCAGCTCCGTCCTCGGTCAGGACCACATTGTTACCATCCAGCGCGAGGTAACCGTTGCTGTTCTCAATCAGTGACAGCACGATCTCGCCCGCCAGGCCGCCATCGATGCCGTCCAGATCCAGATCCGTGGTGACTTCGAACACCGCATCACCCGCGCCCGCCGACTGCGGCCAACCCTCGGTGGCACCATCCGCCAGGGCAAGATCAACCGTCAGCTCCGGATTCGGCACCGGCACCATGACACCACCTTCGGCACTGGCTTCAAGCGTGAAGGTGTTGACCAGGTTTTCCCCTATGATCAGCGTCCCCTCGATGGTGACATTGAGATCGTTACCGGAAACCCGCCCGTTCTGAATCGCTTCCGCGCCTGCCTCGGTGAGCACAACCGACCAGTCGCCCCAGTCACTCTGCGAAAGTTCGAGGTATTCGCTGTCACCGCCGACGATCTCGTAGGAGAACTCGCCAAGCGAAGGGTCGATCCCGTCAAAATCCGCCTGAGGTATAAGCGAAAACACCTGCATTCCCGCCTGAACTTCCGCCGATGGGAATCCATAGTCGCCAGGCAACGGGTTGTTTACGCCCTCATTCAAAGCTTGCGCCCCAGGCGTGGCGTCTCCAGGCAGCTGTTCCACCGGGGGCATCGGGAAGACTTCTCCCGGCCATAGCTGAAATTCAAATGTCGGTTCAGGCACCTCAACCGCGACCATTGAGCTCTCAGTGGCTGACACTGGACCGATCCCTTCGATCTCGACCGTTCCCTGAACGTCTACGGAGAATTCGTTGTTAGGAACCTGACCATTCTGAAGCGCCCATGCGCCTTGTTCGGTCAGGACGATGGCCGGATTCCCATCGGCATCCGCGCCAATTGCCAAATAGTCCGAGTCCCCACCAACGATTTCGTATTCGATCGGGCCAGCGGCGGAATCCGGCAGTCCATCGAGGTCCAGCGTGCTGTCGAGACTAAACACCACCATGCCCGTGCCAGGCTGTTCAGACGGCAGCATGTCGACCTGTTGGGGCAGGACGACCCCCGAGTCCTGCATCTGGGGACGAAGATCCGAGCCCATCCGTTCAATCAGCTCACTGAGCGGTGTAACGGAGATGACGAGACTGGGTTCCGGAACCACGTCTTCGGTGGTTTCGCCGCTGTCCGCGAACGTACCCCCACCATTGCCGGCGTCGCCGGGGCCGCCCAAGGTGTTGGGGTCATAGGCGTACTCGATCTGGCCGACCTCTTCGGAGCCACGAGCGATCCGGACGAAGCCGCCGCCTTCGCCGGCTGCGCCGCCGTCGGCACCGGCGGCCGGGGCTTCGATGATGTCGGTGATGTCTTCACCGCGATCCAGGGCGGCGATGATCTCTTCGACGGTGGCATCGGCGATCTCGCCTTCTTCCGGCGCGGGCTCGGCGGATTCCGCCAGGTCGTCGGTGATGGTGGCGGACTCGTTACCCGCCAGGGACATGGTGGAGCCATCCTCGAAGGCCATTTCGATGAAGGCGCCGTCTTCGGCGATGACTTCTTCGCCGTAGAAGATCTCGTCTCCGGGTTGCAGGACGCGGGTGTTGCCGTCCTCGTCTCGAGCAACAACGGTACCCACCACGGATTCGACGGTAGCTACGACGACTTCAGACATGACCTTCTCCTCGGACTCGGAAGTACTTCACAGTTTTCGATGGGTACGAGCCTAGGGGAGTCGGCGTGGGCACGACAGGTGTACCGAAGTACAGGGTTTGTGGGGTTATGGGAGAACCGATATGAGGATCGGTTGGATGAAAACGGATGGAAGCTGCGGGGCGCGGGGGGCTGGATTGATGCGATTCGCTGTGCTCATCGCATCCTACGACCCTCATCAAACGAGGGGGATGGCGTCACGTAGGATGCCGATAAGCGCAGCGAATCGCATCACCGCCGCTGGAGGCGAGCTACGCGTATCGCACCTGAATCAGACGGTCGGGTGCGATTCGCGCAGGCGGGTCAGGTGGAGCACAAGCTGAACGCGGTCATCCACGTTGAGCTTCTTGAAGACGGAGCCGAGGTGCATCTTGACGGTGCGTTCGGTCATGCCGAGCTGGCGCGCAATCTCCTTGTTGTGCGCCCCCGTGGTCACGGCCAGCGCAACTTCCCGCTCGCGGGGCGTAAGGTTCTCGAACCCCTCCGGCGGTGTTTCCGGATCGCGGGGCTGGGCGCTGCGGACTGTGCGAATCATCCGGGTCATCAGGTCGGGACCCACCCATAAGCCACCCCCGGTGACGGTGGCCGCGATCGTTCGCAGCTGGGCGACGTTGGCCAGTGTATGGCAGTAGCCGTGGGCCCCCGCGTCGAATGCACGGATGCCTTCTTCGTCATTCGGGTGTCGCGACTGCACAATCACCCGATGCACCAGAGTCCTTTGTTTGACGTACTCCTCCCAGTCGGCCAGATCCGTACCAATCCAGCAGGCTTCGGTGCCCTCCGGCAGGGTCGACGGAAATGGCGGGCGCAGCACCTGGGCATCCGGAAAGGCCTCTACCCAGCGCGACGACGGCCGCGACGCTCGGTCCATCATAAAGATCTGCATGTTGCTCAGCGCTCCGTAAAAGCCAGCTCGCCCGCGCGGAGGATCGGCTTCAGCAGGTACTGCAGGATGGTGCGACGCCCGGTGATGATATCCACCTGCGTGACCATCCCGGTCATGATCGGATGCTCCTCGTCGAACCCGGTTTCCTCAGTTCGTACGCGGACCTTGTAATAGGTGTTGCCGTCGTCGTCGGTAATCGTGTCCGGACTGATGTGCTCCACGGTGGCATCCAGGCCGCCGTAGATGGCGAAGTCATAGGCGGTAAACTTCACCTTGGCGTTAAGCCCCGGGCGCAGATAGGCAATATCACGGGGCGATACCCGCGCCTCGATCAGCAATTCGTCCTCCAGCGGCACCACCTCGGCCACCTCGCGCCCAGGCGAGATCACGCCACCGCGCGTGGTGATGAACATCCGCTGCACAATCCCCGCCATGGGTGATCGCACCTCGGACAGCCGCACGCGATCCTCCAGGCCCTCGGTGCCCTCGGCCAGCTCCTGCAGCCGCCCAAGGGTGTCGGCGAGCTCCGAACGCCACTGATTGCGGAAATTCAGCCGCACCTCGCGGATCTTCTCTTCCGCTTCCTCGATCGCGGCGTCCAGACGGGCAATCTGCGCCGTTGCCTGATCACGATCGCCGCGGGCGTTGGAGACCTCGCGGCGCAAGCGCAGGATCTCCACTTCGGATACCGCCCCGCTTTGCACCAGCGGTTCGGTCACCTCCAGCTCTCGACTGGCCAGCTCCAGGGCACGGATGGCCTGGCTGCGGCGCGCCCTTACCTCGTTCAGCTCCTCGCGCCTTTGCCGCATCTGCTCTTCGGCAATGCGAATTCGCGAGCGCAGCTCATCCAGGCTTTCTTCGTAAAGCTGCTGTTCCTGCTCGACGATGGCCTGCGGCCCTTCCTGCAGGTCTGGTGTGATCAGGAACGGGGTTTCCGTCAGCAGCGCCATAAGGCGCGCCCGGCGCGCCTTCAACGCGAACTCGCTCGCCCTCGCCTCGCCCAGGTCGGACAAAAACCGCGTCGGGTCCACACGCACGAGCACGTCGCCCTGTTCCACGACATCCCCCTCGCGCACCAGGACCTCGGAGACCACGCCCCCGTCCATCGACTGCAGCACCTGAAGGTTCTGCGACGGGATCACCCGCCCATCCGCGCGGGCCACCTCGTCAATCTCAGCAACGGAGGCCCAATAAACCAGCAGGCCCAGCGTAATCAGGATCCCGTAGAGGAGCGCGCGGGCGCGGATCGGACGCTCCTGTATCTGCGTCCAGTCGGCGTCCGATGCCCAGTTGCGGTGGTCGCCACCACCCTTGGTCAGCCACGGGCGAAAGATGCGGTCCACCATCGGTGCACCAACCTTTCCGGTCTGATCCATACCGCGGCCAAGCGCCTCGAATCCCTGGCCGTCCCTGCGCGTGCGCTTGCTCATGCCTGCGCCTTGCCCACGCGGCCTTCCCGCAGCGCCTGGATCACCTGCTCCTTCGGCCCGTCGGCCACCACACGGCCCTGATCCAGCACGATGATCCGGTCCACCAGCTCTAGCAGCGAGGTGCGGTGCGTGACGATCACGGTCGTCCGCCCCTGGATGAATTCCGCCAGACGGCGCTTCATGCCCTGCTCGGTGGAGTTATCCATGGAGCTTGTCGGCTCGTCCATCAACAGCATGCTGGGCTCGTGCAACACGGCCCGCGCCACACCAACACTCTGCTTCTGCCCTCCCGAAAGCCGGCCCCCGCGCTCCCCGACCTGCAGATCGACACCTTCTGGGTGGGTGTTAATCAGGTCCTCGATCCCGGAGATCGCGATCGCCTTGCGGATCGCCTCGTCGCTGGCCAGAGGATCGGCCGCCACCAGATTCTCGCGCAGGCTCCCGTAGAACAGCGTGACTTCCTGGCCCACATAGCCCAGCGACCGCCTCAGCTCAGCCGGGTCCAGCTGGCGTACGTCAATCCCGTCCACCAGTACCGCCCCGGAGGTCGGCTGATAAAGGCCCATGATCAGCTTGGCCAGCGTGCTCTTGCCCGAGCCCACGCGACCCAGCACGGCGACGTGTTCGCCCGCCTCGATCTTCAGCGAAACCCCCTGCAACGCCGGTGTGGCGGACTCGGGATAGGCGAAGCCGACATTGCGAAACTCGATCGCGCCCTCGAAGCGATCACGACTCAGGAAGTGCGAGTCCGCCGGGCGCTCGACCGGCAGCGCCATGATCTCGTTCAGCGAACCGAGCGCGGTCGAGGCCTGGTGATACTGCATCAGCAACCCGGCGGTCTGGCTGATGGGCGCCATCGCGCGCGAGGAGATCAGGTAGGCGGCAATCAGCCCACCCATGGAGAGATCTCCCTCCATCAGCAGGAACACACCGAGCACGATGATGGCAACGCCGACCGTGTGCTGCGCCCACATTGCCGTGTGCGTCACGCTTGCGGTCAGCAGTCGGTTCTGCGCATTGGTCCGGGCCAGGTGCGTCGTGGCGCGTTCCCAGGTCGCCTGCACCCGTCCCTCCGCCCCAAGGGCCTTGAGCGTCTCGGCACCGGTGAGGCTCTCGACCAGCGTCGAGTTGCGCTGCGCCGCCACGCGATAGCTCTCTTCGGCGAGTCCGTGCAGCTTGCGATGGATCGCGGTGGCATAAAACAGCAGCAGCAGCGCGCCAATGGCCACGGGGATCGCCAGCGGCCAGGCGATCAACGCGATGATGGCGATGAACATGAACGCAAACGGCAGATCCACGAAGGCGATGATCGTCGCCGACGATATGAAGCTGCGGACCGACTCGAACGCGCCAATGTTCGACGCAAACGAACCCACCGAGGCCGGCCGGTTCTCCATGCGCAGTCCCAGCACACGCTCCATGATGTGCGATGAGAGCTTTACGTCCGCGCGCATCGCCGCCTTGTCGACGAAGTGGCTGCGCATGGTGCGCAGGATCAGGTCCGCGATCAGCACGATCACAACACCCGCCGCGAACATGAACAGCGTCTCGGTCGCGTGGTTCGGGACCACGCGGTCGTACACGTTCAGCACGAACAGCGGCATCGCCAGCGCGAACAGGTTGATCATCACCGCTGCGATCAGCACATCGCGATACAGCGGCCGGTTCTCGCGAATCACCCGCCAGAACCAGTGCCCCTTGCTCTCCTTCGAGACCCGCGGTGCGCGGGCATCCATGCGAAACTCGGGCCGCACGTAGATGGCCCGCCCTACGTAGCGCTCTTTCAGCCGTTTCAGCGGCACATCGATGACCGCATCACCCAGCTCGGGATCGATTACTCGGGCCACGCTCTTGTCTTCGTTCCAGCCGACCAACACCCAGGCTTCGTTCTGGTCCAGCAGCAGCAGCGCGGGCAGCAGGTCGTCCTTCAGTCCGCGGGCGTCGCGGGTGACGGTGCGTGTGGTCAGTCCGGCACGCTGTGCCGCACGCGGGACCAGGGAGGGGCACAGCCGCCCGTCGTCCAGAGGAAGACCCGCAAGCGCGGAATCCGGCGTCAGACGCAGCCCGTGCATGCGGGCGATCAGGATCAATCCACCGAGAAGGCTGTCCGAACGGCCCTCCCCATCCACGATCGGGAACTCCGGCTCGCGGTCATCCACATCGCCCATGGACCCCGACTCGGGTGTGCCCGTGGCCGGGTCCAGTACGGGATCCCCGCGATCGTCATTGGAAGGAGGCTGGCTAATCGGTACACCCCTGTGGCCGGACACAGAATCTCGGCATCCGCGCGCACTGTTGATGTGCAGAACGTGAACGCCTTCTCATATTTGCTTGATTCTGCGCCCCAACGTACCGCCGGGCAACGCCTTTACATCACGGGGATCTAACGCTTTCGGCGTAGACGAAAGAAATTGCGCAACAGCTCGGCAGAACGCTTCGCCGCCACGCCTTCGATGCATTCCAGACGGTGGTTATGAGCGGGGTGATGAAGCAGGTCGATGGCGCCTCCGGCGGCCCCTGTGCGGGGGTCCGAAGCTGCAAACACCAGCCGCTCCACCCGGGCGTGGATCATCGCCCCCGCACACATCGAACACGGCTCGAGGGTTACGTAGAGCGTGGTACCGGTCAGCCGATAGTTGGAACACCGCTTTCCGGCTCTACGGAGGACTCTAATCTCGGCGTGCGCAGTGGCGTCATGCTCGCCGATCGGTGCGTTGTGGGCGACGGCCAGACAATAACCCTCCGCATCCACCAGAACAGCGCCCACCGGCACCTCGCCGACCTCCGCGGCCCGCTCGGCCTGCGCAAGGGCGACATCCATCCAGTAGGCATGCGCACCGGGTTCCGTGGGCGCCGGACCGCGCTCGCCGGGTTCCATGCTCCGCGCGTCGGACGCGACCTCAGCCGCCATCGCCCGGGCGCGGTGCGGCGAGTGCGCGCTCGATCACGTCGGCCAGGTCCTGCGGCTTGCGCTGGGGCGCAAAGCGGTCGAGTACGGAGCCATCACGACCGACCAGAAACTTGGTGAAGTTCCACTTGATCCCCTGCGTGCCCAATGCGCCGGGGGCCTGCTGCTTGAGGTGCTGGTACAACGGGTGCGCACCCTCGCCGTTCACCTCGATCTTGGCAAACACCGGAAACCCGACCCCGAAACGCGCACCACAGGCCTGTATGGCCTCCGCATCACCCGGCTCCTGCCCGCCAAACTGGTTGCAGGGAAAGCCGAGTACGCGAAAGCCGCGTCCGGCGAACTGTTCCTGCAGCGCCTGCAGCCCCTCGTACTGCGGGGTGAATCCGCACTCGCTGGCCACATTGACGATCAGCAGGACATCCCCGCGATACGCCCCTAGGGGCTGTTCGGTGCCATCCGCCGCCGGCACCGAGAAGTCGAAGACATCAGTCATCGCGCGTGGCCTCGACATCTTCCAGGATCGCATCCTCCAGATCCGCCAGGACCTCGGCCGTCGCGCGCGACAGAGCCCCCACCAGCTGCGAGGCCGAGCGCCGCTCCAGCGCCTGCTCGGATTCCAGATGCACCAGACGACTGCGATCGCCCTGGCTCAACTGGGCGCGCAGACCCATGTGCCCGGTCCCCGTCACGGCCAGCCCATTGGATTCGACGGCTTCAGCCCCTTCTAGATCACCGTACAGCGCGGTGATCAGGACATGGACCCGCACGGCAGGACGCCCCTGTTCGCGCACCGCCGATGCGTTGTCGACCAGCTCCAGCGCGGCACCATTGCGCGTCCAGCGTTCCCGCAGCAGCTGCTCAAGCTGCTCCGACGGCTTCAGGAACCATTCGTTGTAGTAATCCGACTCGTACTGGTGATTCCCCAGCCGGTATACCAGTCCATTGCCGGCATAGGCCGGCGCGACCCTGACCGACCCCAGTTCGACGGCCACCGGCTCCTCCGCCGTACGTGCGGGTGGCTCGTCCGGCAACTCCAGCAGATACCAGGAGCGATCGAGCGGCTCGCGGTCCGGCAACAGCGTGCACCCGCCCAGGACCAGCGCGGCGAGCATCAGGGTCGGTACTTTCCACCAGTTCATGCTTACTCCTCGTCCATGCGGCTGCGCGGTGGCGGGGCACCGAACAGCGCGCCACCGGGGTTGCGGCGTACATCATCCGACAGGCCGCGCAGGCCCGAGATCGCGCCTTGCAGCTCGTCCAGGGTCTCCAGCAGTTTCGACTCACTGACATCCATCCCACGATCAAGGCGTTCGACCATCGAATCCATGCGCTCGACCAGGCCCGCGACATCGGCGGCCTCGGCCGTACGGCGCAGCTCCTGGATCGCCTTGCGGGTCTCGGTCGGAAGTGCCTGTGTGTCCGGATGCTCGACCAGGCTCTCGACCGACTGCATCACCCGATCGGCCGTGCGCATGGTCTGCTCGAGTTCCGAGATCAGATCATCCGCGCGCTGGTTCAGCCCTCCGGTGTCCAGACTGGACACGGTGTCGTCAACGGTCACCAGCAAAGAGTTCAGGTTCTCGATCACGCCCTCGATGTCCAGTCCGTCGATGCGCATGAGCAGATTCTCGGCGTATTCCATGAACTGCACGGCGATACTCGGGGACGACGGGATGTAGATCGACCGTGGTTCCCAGTCGTGCTCCAGCGGTGGGTGTTCTTCCGGATCGGAGAAATCCGCCTCCAGATAGTTCATGCCCGTGATGCCCTGTGCCGCGATGCGCACACGCAATCCTGCATCCACCAGGTTTTTCAGGACTTCCGACTCAAAATCCTGCTCGCGGGCACTGGCCGCGAAGCGGTCTGGCCAGAGTCGGGCCTCGACCATCACATAGCGTTTGCGCTCGCGCGGATCCACGTCTTGCTGGTATTCCACCGAGGTAAAGCCCAGATTGGTGATCTCGCCAATCGTCACTCCGCGGAACTTCACCGGCGCACCGATCTCCAGCCCCTGCACGGAGGAATCGACGTAGGTCTCGATCGGGATCGATGCGCGAAAGATATTGCCCGCGGTCATGATGATCAGCGCGGTCACCAGCGCCACCAGGCCACCGACGATGAACAACCCCAGGCTAAAATGTTGTCGGGCACTCATGTAGATCTCTCTTTGGAGTCGGCCGAATCGGCCCGCTGCAGGAACCGCTGTACCCACGGGTGATCGGATGTGTCACGTAGAGTCACCGGATTCCCTTCGGCAACGATGCCCTTGCTTTCCTTGTCGAGCATAATGACCCGGTCGGCAATCGCAAAAATACTGGCCAGCTCGTGGCTGACGATCACGATGGTCATGTCCAGGCTGCGGGCCAGCCGCAGAATCAACTGGTCGAGCTCCGCCGAGGTGATCGGGTCCAGCCCGGCTGAAGGTTCGTCCAGGAACAGCACTTCCGGGTCCAGCACCATCGCACGCGCGATCGCCGCACGCTTCTGCATGCCACCACTGATCTCCGAGGGCATGAAGTCCGCGAACTCGCCCAGCCCGACTAGCTGCAGTCGCGCCTTGGCGATTGCGTCCATCGCCTCGCGTGGCAGGTCGGTATGGACCTCCAGCGGCAGCCGGACGTTCTCCAATAGTGTCATGGAGCCAAACAGCGCCCCCATTTGGTACATCACGCCCACCCGGCGCAGGATCGCCTCGCGCTCTTGGCCATCGGCCGTGGTGATGTCGGCACCGGCCACCCAGATGTTTCCCTTCTGTGGCGTGTACAGTCCGATCATGTGCTTGAGCAGCGTACTCTTGCCGCTCCCGGAGCCGCCGAGGATCACGAAGATCTCGCCGCGCTGGACGTCGAAGTCGAGGTCCCTCATCAGCACAAAATCACCGAACCCCATGGTGAGGTCGCGCACCCTGATGACCGGCTCTGCGTTCGCCACCCGTCAGACCCCCATGTGATAGAACAGGACGGCGAACAGGCCGTCGAACACCACAATCAGGATGATCGACGTCACCACCGCGCTGGTGGTGGAGATCCCTACGGCAGCCGCCCCGCTCGCCGTTTGCAGCCCGCGCAGGCAGCCCACACCCGCGATCAGCAGGCCGAAGATCACGGCCTTGAACAGCCCCGAGAACAGATCCGACAGGCTGAGTGCGACGGTCACCTGATTGAAGAACGCCGTCCAGGGGATCCCGAAGCCCTGCATCACCACTGCAGCGCCCAGCAGGCCAATCATGTTCGCGTACAGCGCCAGCAAAGGCGCGACCAGAATGCCGGCGAGCACCTTGGGCAACACCAGAAAACGAACCGGGTCGAGCCCCATCGTCTTCAGGGCGTTGACCTCCTCGTTCACCTTCATCGTGCCGATCTCGGCGGCGAACGCCGCCCCGGAGCGCCCGGCCAGCAGGATCGCCATCATCAACGGCCCCAGCTCGCGGAACAGCGAAACCGCCACCAGATTAGCGACAAAGATCTCGCCACCAAACTGCCGCATCGCGATCGCGGACTGGAATGCCAGGATCACGCCCAGCAGGAAGGCAATCAGGGAGACGATGGGCAGCGCCTGGAATCCGGCCGCCTCGGCGACCCGGAAGGTATCGCCCCAGCGAACCTGTCGGGGATGCACCAGCGCCGAACCCAGGGCCCGTGTCAGTTCGCCAATGAACCCGAACTGCGAATAGGCCGCCTGCCCGACCCGGGACACCGCCTCCAGCGACTGGGCCCACAGTCCCCCACGTGTTTCGTGACGTGCCGGTTCAACGGTTTCCAGCTCTCGGTACGGGGTTAGCTGCTCCTCCACCAGGCCCTGGACACCCACCAGCTCCACCTTGCGCCCCACCCGCTCGATATCGCGCTCCAGGGCATGGAGTAACGCCGCCCCGGCACCATCGCAATACTCGAGGTCCCCGACATCCAGCGTCACCGCAGCCTGCGTACCCTGGGCCAGCTCGCGGGCGCGGCGGCGCAGAGGCGACCAGGCCCGCTCCACTGCATGCACGTCCAGCCGACCGGCCAGGTGCAGGCGGGCATCCGGCGAGGCTGTGGCATCATAGTGAAACGTCTGGCCCGAATCGGCGGCCTGCTTGTCCATACTGTCGCTCGTGGGGCAATTGCGGCCATGGTAGCCGCAAACTCACCCGGCACGCGAAGCGGGGCTTAAATCTTTCCCACGCATCACGCTGATCGGTCTGCCCCTTTTCCGCCCGACACCATCCACCACGAGGAGCCCAATGCCCGCGGCCAACGAAGCTCTCCACCAGGTCGAAAGCGCGCTGAACGACATCCTGCTGGGCAAACCCGATCGGGTCCGGCTGGCGTTGACCTGCCTGCTCGCCAATGGCCACCTGCTGATTGAAGACCAGCCGGGCGTTGGCAAGACAACCCTCGCGCACGCACTGGCCGCAGCGATGAACCTCGATTACCGCCGCGTGCAATTCACCAGCGATCTCCTGCCCGGCGATGTCCTCGGGGTGTCGGTGTTCGAACAGAGCTCCGGCGAGTTCCGCTTTCACCCCGGCCCGATCTTTACCCAGGTTCTGCTGGCCGACGAGATCAATCGCGCACCCCCCAAGACCCAGAGCGCCCTGCTCGAGGCGATGGAAGAACGTCAGGCCAGTGTGGAGGGCGCAACCCGCCCCCTGCCCCAACCGTTCTTCGTAATCGCCACGCAGAACCCGGAAGAACAGGTCGGCACACATCCCCTGCCGGAATCCCAGATGGATCGCTTCCTGATGCGCATCGAACTGGGCTATCCCGATGCCCGTGCCGAGCGCGCGTTGCTCGAACGCGGCGGTGGCGCGGCGGCACCCGTTGCGCATCCTGCCCCGAGCGCGATCGTCACACCCGAGGACCTGCAGGGCTGGCAGTCCCGAATTAACCAGGTGCATGCCGAGCCAGTGGTGCTGGACTATCTGCAGGACCTGATACAGGCGAGCCGCGACCGCGCACGCTTTGCCCACGGGCTCTCGCCCCGCGCCGGGCTCGGCCTGCTGCGCGCCGCACGGGCCCATGCCTTTCTCGATGGGCGCGACTACGTCACTCCGGATGACCTGGCGGACGTCCTGCCGGCCGTGTCCGGCCATCGGATCCGAGCCCGCGAACCGGACACCCCCGCACGCACGGTGGAACGGCTGTTGGAATGCGTGCCGGTTCGTTAGCCCTGCACAAGCGCTTCCGATCGCAGGGGCAACGCCTGCGTGAAGGCGTGATACGCTGGATCACGCGGCGCCACCGCGACGATGGCTCGGAGGCGACGCTTGGCCGCGACCGCATCTACATCCTGCCGACCCGGGCCGGTTACACCCTCCTGGCGATCCTCGGGGTGATGCTGCTGGGGGCGATCAACTACTCCAACAACATGGCGTTCCTGCTGACTTTTCTCCTGGTCGGGATCGGCCATAACGCCATCTGGTATACCCATCGCAACCTGCTCGGGCTCAAGGTGTCGGCGCTGCCCACCACACCGGTTTTCGCCGGACAGCCGTTGTCCGTCTCCCTGCGCCTGGAGGATACGCGCGGCCGCGACCGGGAAGCCCTGCACCTGAGCATTGGCGAATACACAAGCGTGCCCGTTGCAGTACCGGCCCGCGGGCAGCAAGTGGTCAGCCTGCCCCTCCCGCCGCTCGGCCGCGGAGTCTACCGGCTACCCCGTCAACACCTGGGCACCCAGTATCCGCTCGGCATCCTGAATGCCTGGAGCTGGCTTGGGTTGGCCGCCGAAATCCTTGTGTACCCGCAACCCGTGGACCCGGGCGCCGCCCATACCGGTCTCGGAGACGAAGCCGGCCCCCAGCGGCGTCAGGAAGCCTCCACACCCGATCACATCCGCCCGTACCGCCCCGGAGACCCGCCCGGCCGGATCCTGTGGAAGGCCCTGGCCCGCACCGGCAAGCTGCACATCCGCGAAACGGTCGCAGGAGGCCGTGACACGCTCTGGATCGACTGGTCCTCCATGCCAGCCAGCGACACCGAGACGCGCCTCTCCATGCTCTGCCACCAGATCCTGGCCGCCGAGGCCGTAGGCCGCGCCTGGGGGCTGCGCCTGCCCGACCAGATCCTCCCGCCCGGACAAGGCCCGGCGCAGCGGGAGCGGGGTCTTCGCGCCCTCGCCGAATTCCGCTTCGAGCCGATCCCCTTGCCGATCCCAGAAACGCCCAGGAGAACGAAGGAGTGAACCGCGCAGGCCAGCACCGATCACCGGAACTACGAGGCCTGGAACTCGCCCTCCTGGCCCTGCCGGTGGCCGCGCTCCCGCATGCCTGGCACCAGCCACCGTGGGTGACGTTGCTCGTGGCGGCCGCCATCCTGCTGCGGACCTGGCTCCATCTGCGCGACCGCAGGCCGCCCGCCCTTGGTTTGATGGCTCTTCTGGCCGCGTTCGCGGGGGCAATGACCTTTCTGCAGTACGGGACCCTGTTCGGGCAGGAGGCGGGTACCGCGCTACTGCTGGTCATGATGGCCCTCAAACTGCTCGAGACCCGTAACCGGCGGGATATCGTGATCGGCCTGTTCCTTGGCTACTTCGTGGTCGTCACGACCTATTTCTTCGATCAGTCGCTGCTGATCGCTGCGTGGTCCCTGCTGTCCGCCTGGCTGCTGACCGCCGCCCTGGTCCAGGTACACGCCGGACGCGCCCTCGAACGGTGGCGCCTGGCGAAGCAGTCCGGCTGGATGATCGTCCATGCCCTCCCGTTCATGCTGATCCTGTTCCTCGCCTTCCCGCGCGTTCAGGGACCACTCTGGGGCGATCCGCAGCGTGACGAGGTGGCCACCACGGCCCTCTCGGGCGAGCTGAATCCCGGCGACATCGCGGAACTCCTGCAGGACCAAACCACCGCGATGCGCGTCCAGTTCCACGACACCGTGCCACCGCCCCCAGCCCAGTACTGGCGTGCACTGGTCATGACGGACTTTGACGGGCGGCGCTGGCAGGCCGAAGGCGGCCAGTCCAGCATCGAGGTCCCGGAAGCCGACGACCCGGACAACGTGGTGGCCTATACCGCCACGCTGGAACCCACCCGTGTGCGTTACCTGCCGGTGCTCGACTATCCCGTTTCGCTGCCGGATAACGCCGAGTACCGCGACAACCATCAGGTCATACGCGATCGACGCATCGTGAACCGCATCCAGTACGACGCCGAGGCCGACCTGTCGCGCCCACCGGGTGGCGAGGAAGCCCTAAGCAGCTCCGCCCGTGAACGCGCCCTTGAACTCCCACCCAGCGCAGCCCCTCGCTCCCGTGCCGAGGTCGCCCTCTGGCGCGCCACGCATGGCGATGATGACCGCGCGATCATCCAGGCCGCCCTGGATCGCTTCGCCGCCGCCCCCTATCGCTATACCCTGCAGCCCCCCACCCTCGCGGGGGATGTCACCGACCAGTTCCTGTTCGAAACCCAGGCCGGTTACTGCGAACACTATGCCTCCGCGTTCGCCGTGCTGATGCGCTCGGCGGGGATCCCGACCCGCGTGGTCACGGGCTACCAGGGCGGGGAATGGATGCAGCGGGGCGAATATCTGCGCCTGCGAAACGCCGACGCGCATGCCTGGAACGAGGTATGGCTGGATGGCGAGGGCTGGATTCGCGTCGACCCCACCGCGGCGATCGCTCCGGAGCGGATCGAGGCCGGTATTGGCGGCCTGACCGGTGGCGAGGGCGAATCCGTGCCCGATTTCCTGCGCCGTGACGGGCTGGGCTGGGTGCAACAGCTTCGGTTTGGGTTCGAAGACTGGCGCGATTTCGCCCGGTTCCGCTGGGAGAGCTGGGTGCTGGCATTCGATCCCGAGCGCCAGCGCGAGCTCTTCGCGCATTTCGGGCTCGACGCAACGGACTGGCGCGACGTCGTCACGGCACTGGGCGCGGGGTTTGGGCTGCTGGCGGTCGCGGCTTTGGCCTGGGCCGGCTGGCGCCGACCTCGTCGTCCCCTCGACGCAGCGGATCGACTCCTGCAACGCCTGTCCCGTCGCATCGAACGCCAACAGACGGGACTCGGCCGCCACGCACACGAGCCCGTCGTCACCTGGACCCGACGGATCAAGGCTGCACGGCCCGATCTCGCGCCCATCGTCGACGCCTTCGCCGAGCACTACAACCTGGCCCGCTTCGCGCCCGCGCGGCCCGACGACCGGGCCGGACATCTGATGGCCCTGCGCCGCCTGGCGGCATCCGACCTTCGGAAGCCACCCGTCGGCCAGCCTGCACCGCGGACGACATAGGATGCGCCAATGGAAAAGGCCCGGCCGGATTCAGCACCCGGTCGGGCCTTCAGGTCTTGCGCAGCGGCGCCGGGAGCCCCGGGGCCGCTGGGTCGTCCGGCCGCTATCAGGCCGCGTCGTTACGGAAGATGAAGTGGTGCCGCGCGCCGCGGCGCTCATCCTGACGACGAGCGACCTTCTGCACTTCCGGACGGTTGGCAAACTGCGCCAGCGTAATGCCGTCGAGGAAGTCGTACAGCTGCTGGCTCAGGTCATCCCACAGCTCGTGCGTCAGGCAGCGTTCGCCATGCTGGCAGTCCTTGTGACCCTTGCAACGGGTCACGTCGACTGATTCATCGACTGCCGTGATGATGTTGGCAATGCTGATCTGGTCCGCACGCTTGGCCAGGCGGTAACCGCCGCCGGGCCCCCGCACGCCTTCCACCAGGTCAGCCTTGCGCAGCTTTGCAAACAGTTGTTCCAGATAGGACAACGAGATGCCCTGGCACTGCGAGATGTCGGCCAGGGTCACCGGTCCGACCCGATCATGGATCGCGAGATCCATCATGGCGGTCACCGCGTAGCGGCCCTTGGTTGAGAGTTTCATGTCTTAAAGCCTCCGAGAAACCGTGATCGTGCGTGTCGAGGTCGACATCCATTCACAGATTCGAATCCGTTCACCTTTCCTGACAATCATAGTCAGGAATAATTCCCTTTTTACCTGACAGTTGTTGTCAGGAATAATTCCCTGATTGTATCAGGCGATTGCCGCGAATTCACGTACGCCAAACGCAGGTTATTGTGAGAGCCGTCTGATGCTGACGGAGTTCCCTCGGAAATTGTTAGAAAATTAGGGATTTCTGGATCACGCCGAACGCGAGCCGCGCTGGGCCGCCGGACGTGTGCTAAACCGGAAGGATACGACCGGTTTCGTAATCCGGGCCGTTCAGGATCACGACGAGGGTCCCCACCGGGAGGCGAGGAAACAGTTCGATGACCTCGTCGTTGCGCATACGTACGCACCCTACGGAGGCCGGCTGGCCAATCCGCCCCTCTTCATCCGTACCGTGGATGTAGATGTAGCGGTGGTAGGAATCGATGCTGCCCCCACGATTGAGGCCAGGCTCCAGGCCCTCGAGCCAGAGGATGCGCGAGGTGATGTTGTCGCGCTGGCTGCGCTCGCCTTCGCCGGTCAGGATCTCGGCAATCTCGCCAGTGTTCGCGCGCGCCCGGAACACCGTGCCGCGCTCGGCACCATCGCCGAAGCGCTCGGCAATGCGATGCAGCCCCAGCGGCGTCTTGTACGTGCCATCCTGGTTCCCGATGCCTCGCTCGGAGGTCGAGACATCGAAGATTTCCGTGACCTTGCCGTCTTCCCAGACGTACAGGCGCTGCTGGTCCACGCGTACCACCACCGCCGGCAAACCTTCGCCGCTTCCCGCCTGCGCCCGCGCCGCTTCCACGACCGGTTCGATCCACTGCAAACTCGGCAAGGTCACTACTCTCTCGTCACTTCTTGTTGGCCAGATCCAGCACCTCGCCCGCCACGGGCGTATTCACCAGTCCTTCGCCCCGCAGCGAGGCCAGATACTCGAGGTAATCAGGGGGCAATCCAGTCACGTACTCGCCGGTAAACACGGAGCAGTCGAAGGTCTCGATGTTTCGGTTCCCCCGCCGCACGGCCTTTTGCAGATCTTCCAGGTCCTGGTAGATCAGGCGGTCGGCGGCGATCGCCTCGCATACTTCCTGTTCGTCTCTGCCATGGGCAATGAGTTCATGCGCCGCGGGCATATCAATCCCGTAGACATTCGGATAACGCACCGGGGGCGCGGCGGAGGCGAAGTAGACCTTCCTGGCCCCGGCCTCGCGGGCCATCATGACGATCTCGCGCGAGGTGGTTCCGCGCACGATCGAGTCGTCCACCAGCATCACGTTCTTGCCCCGAAACTCCAGCGAAATCGCGTTGAGCTTCTGGCGTACCGATTTCCGCCGCTTCGTCTGGCCCGGCATGATGAACGTGCGGCCGATGTAGCGGTTCTTGATGAACCCCTCGCGATACTTGATGTTCAGTTCGTGCGCCATCTCCAGCGCCACGGTGCGGCCGGTATCGGGGATCGGCACGATCACGTCAATGTCATGATCCGGCCAGATGCGGCGGATCTTCTCGCCCAGCGCGGTGCCCATGCGCATGCGCGCGCGGTGCACAAACACGTTGTCGATCACCGAATCGGGCCGGGCAAAGTACACATGCTCGAAAATGCAGGGGTTGAGCTGGGTGTCCTCGGCGCAGACGCGCGTCGAGACCTCGCCCTCGGGGGTAATGAACACGGCCTCGCCGGGCGCCAGGTCGCGTTCCAGCTCGAAGCCCTGGGACTCCAGCGCGGCGCTCTCGGAGGCAACCATCCATTCTCGCCCGCCCTCCTCGGCTTCACGCGAGCCATAGACGATCGGACGGATACCGTTCGGGTCGCGAAAGGCCAACAGGCCGCGCCCGGCGATCATCGCGACCACGCCGTAAGCGCCCTTGGCGCGCTCGTGCACGCGTTCGACTGCGTTAAAAACGGAGTCGGAGGTCAGGCCGTTATCCAGATAGCGCAGGAGCTCCTGCGCGAAGACGTTCAGCAGAATCTCGGAGTCGGAATCCGTGTTGATATGCCGACGATCGGTCGCAAACAGGGCCTGTTTCAGTTCGCGGGCATTGGTCAGGTTGCCGTTATGTCCCAGCGTAATACCGAACGGGGAGTTCACGTAGAACGGCTGGGCCTCGGCAGAACTGGAGCTCCCGGCGGTCGGATAGCGCACATGACCAATGCCCATGTTGCCGATCAGCCCCTGCATGTGCTGGTCGTTGAATACATCCCGCACCAGGCCGTTGTCCTTGCGCAGGTGCAACCGACCCTCGTCGTCGCAGGTCACGATCCCGGCGGCATCCTGCCCGCGGTGCTGCAACACCAGCAAGGCATCATAAAGCGGCTGATTCACCGGGCCACGCCCGACGATTCCGACTACTCCACACATACGGCTCAGGGCTCCATCAAGGCGATCGACTAGAGATCTTCGGCGGGGGGTTCGGGTTGTGGTGCCGGCGCATCATCGGCAGGGGCATCCGGAGGCGGTTCTACAGGATCGGAGGCCAGCAGCTCACCAATCTGTTCCTGCCAGCCCTCCGGCAATTGCGCGATCATCCAGTCGACCAGACGCTCGAACTCGGGGATCAGGCGGCTGTTTTCCCACCAGCCCTCCTCGGGCATCAAGGTCAGGGACGCAGCGAAAACCAGCACGGCGACCAGTACCACCCCGCGCAGCAGACCAAAGATTACGCCGAGCGAGCGGTCGGTACCCGTCAGGCCACTCCCGCGTACGAGACGATTGGCCAGCACTCCGAGAATGCCGCCCACAATGAGGACCCCGATGAAGATCAGCGCGAACCCCACGCCCAAGCGCAAAGTGGCATCCGACAGCGCCTGCGGCAGGACTTCGGCAACCTCGGCGGCATGTCGAATACCCAGCCAGATGCCCACAATCCAGGTCGCGAGCGAGAACGACTCGCGCACGAAGCCACGAAACAGACTGATAAGCCCCGAGACAACGATCAGGGCAACAATGACCAGGTCGATCCAGTTCACGCGCGGCGGACTTCGGGTGCGAAAAGGCTGCGTAGTGTACCGCAGCGAATCGCAATTCGCAGGCGCTCGCCCGCGCTTGTGGAAGGCCCGGGCCTCACGGGAAGGTCACCACGATGCCGGTAATATCGAGCTCGTCCTTCAGCTGCTCGCCCAGCTTCTGGGCCTCGTCGCGCTGCGCCACCGGTCCAACCTTGACTCGATAGATGCTGCGCCCCTCAGCCTCCGACTCGTCGATGAACGCCGGCAAGCCGGCCTCGCGCAAGCGCGCCTCCTCCTCGCGCGCATTGTCTCCGTCCCGATAGCTGCCCACCTGGACAGCCCAGCCGGCCTCGATCGCCCTGGACTCCGGAGCGGCTTCCACTGGTTCGGGGATCGGCCCATTGTCCTTGTCAGCTGCGGTCTCGCGACCCTCCTCGCCGTTCTCCAGCGCATGCAGGTCAGCAATTCGGCTCTCCCCTTCCCCCTCACGCTCGGGTCGCGGAGGCGTTGCCTCGCGTTCGGAAGGAAGCGCGATATCGGGTGCGGCGAAGGTCGGGGCATCGGGGACCGGGTCATCGATACCACTCATGTGTTCATAGCCCGCGCCATCAAACAGCCACGGGAGAAAGATCACGGCGATCACGATCAGGATCACCGCGCCTGTGAGGCGAAAGCGAATGGGATTATCGGTGGTCATGCCATGTTCGCATTGGGGTCCCGTGCGTCGGGTCTTCCCAGCGACCTTACGCCGCACGCGCCCGCCCGGGCAAGGCGAATGATCCGCTTCAGCCTCGCCATGTCACACTCCCTCCGCTACCGCTGAGTCCGGGAGTGACTCTCTCAAGGCCGCAGCAGCCAGCTTCGGTGCCTGTTCAAGGACCGCAGCCACCGTGTGAAACGAGCCGAATACGACGCAACGACCCTGTGAACCTGCCGATTCGGCGGCCTGTTTCAAGGCCTGCTGGATATCGCCAGCCGGACGGACCCCGGACTGACCCACCTGTTCCAGCTCCCCGGCCAGATCGGAGGCAGGAAGGGCCCGAGGGAGATCGAGCGGTACCGGAATCCAGATATCGATTAGCCCATCCAGGTCGCGCCACATGGCACTGCGATCCTTGTCGGCCATCACCGCCACCAGCGCAACGGTCGGGCCTGCCGACGGGTTCTCGCGCAGCCAGCGGGCGAGCTCGGCGACGGCCTGGGCGTTGTGCGCCACATCCAGCAGCCAATCGGGCGGGCCATTCAGGCGCTGCAGACGGCCCGGCGGGCGCACCTTCAGAGCCCGCTCCATTGTGGCCGCACTCAGCCCGGCGTCCATGCCAAGCGACTCGACCACCGCCAGCGCGGTGGCGGTATTTGCCAGCGCCGCACCACTCAGCCCCCGCGCCAGCGGGACATTCCACTCGACCTGGGCCCCATTCCAGCGCCAGACGAGCCGCTCCTGTTCAACCAGCAGGTCGAAATCGCGGCCCAGGCGGACGGTACGACACGCAAGCGCCTGGGCATGGTCCAGCACACTCTGGGGAGGCGACAACTCGCCGAGCACCACGGGGCGCCCCGCACGCATGATGCCGGCCTTCTCGTGCCCGATCACCTCGCGCGAATCACCGAGCCAGGCCTGGTGGTCGAGATCGACGGCGGTAACCGCCGCCACATCCGCATCCCAGATGTTCACAGCATCCAGCCGTCCACCAAGCCCGACCTCCAGCACCTGCACGTCGACCCGAGCCTCACGGAAGAGCCAGGCCGCAGCCAGGGCTGCAAACTCGAAATAGGTCAGCGAATCGTGACCACGAGCCTGGTCAATCGCCTCGAATGCCCGGCACAGGTCTGAGTCCGAAGCCGGGCGGCCGTTCAAGCGGATGCGTTCGTTGTACTGGAGCAAATGAGGAGAGGTGAAAAGCCCGACATTCAGGCCCTGGGCCTGCAACAGCGCTGCCGTGCGCGTGGTGACCGTGCCCTTGCCGTTGGTCCCCGCGACAATGACCGTACGGGGCGTCCCCGGACCACGCAGCCCCAGCCGATCGGCGACCAGGGCGATGCGCTCCAGGGTGAGGTCCATCCCCACCGGGTGCAATCGCTCCTGGAAGGCCAGCCATTCAGCCAGTGTGGCGTAGCGCACGGATGGAATCAGGTAGAGCGCGGGGCATCCGTCGATTCGCCGGTGTCCTCCGCACGAATCACTTCCACCTCCGGCTCTTCTTCCTCGACCGGAGGCGCCTCGGGGGCCGGGGCCGGCCCGTGCGTCAGCATGCCGAGCACAGAGGCCAGACGACGGCGCATCTCGCCGCGTTCAATGATCATGTCGACCGCACCGTGCTCGAGCAGGAACTCGGACCGCTGAAAGCCCTCCGGCAACGTCTCGCGGACGGTCTGCTGGATCACGCGCGGACCGGCAAAACCGATCAGGGCGTTGGGTTCGGCGACGTTGATATCGCCGAGCATCGCAAGGCTCGCGGAGACGCCGCCCATGGTGGGGTCGGTCATCACCGAGACGAACGGGATACGTTCCTCGCGCATCCGCGCCAGCACCGCGCTGGTCTTGGACATCTGCAGCAGCGAGAACAAGGCCTCCTGCATCCGCGCCCCGCCAGACGCACTGAAGCAGACCAGCGGAATGCGCTGCTCCAGAGAACGGTTGGCACCGCGGACAAAGCGCTCGCCCACCGCAGAACCCATGGACCCGCCCATGAAGCGGAAATCAAAAGCGGAGGCCACCAGCGGGCGCCCCATCAGCTGGCCCTGCATGACGACCAGCGCGTCGCGTTCGCCGGTCGACTTCTGCGCGGCGACCAGACGGTCCTTGTATTTCTTGGAATCGCGGAACTTCAGGACGTCGGAAGATTCGATCTGAGCGGCGATTTCCTCGCGCCCCTCCTGATCGAGGAAGGTCTCCAGACGACGCCGCGCGCTCATGCGCCGGTGATGCCCGCATTTCGGGCAGACATCGAGATTGCGTTCCACCTCGGGGCGGTACAGCGTGGCGTCGCAGCCCTCGCAGCGCACCCACAGCCCCTCGGGCACGCCCCGCTTGCTGCTGTTGTCGGTACGGATGCGCGAAGGCATCAGTTTTTCAAACCAGCTCATCCTGAATCCCTTAGTCCTGCGAGCGCCGCATTCTACTACACCGACGCCTCGACGCCGGACGCGCGCACGCGGTCCATCTCCACGCGCATCCCCGCGACGACCTCGGACGCGGCATGAGCGAAACCGACCGGGTCACCGTCAAATTCCTCGGCGAGACGCACGATCGCGCTGCCCACGACCACGGCATCGGCCACGCGCGCGACCTGCCCGGCCGTCTCGGCGTCGCGAATTCCAAAACCCACACCCAGCGGGAGATTCGTATGCTGGCGAATGGCCTCAAGGCGCTCGGCCAGCGCGGAGGTATCCAGCGTCTGCGAACCAGTCACGCCCTTGAGCGACACGTAGTAGATGAACCCCCGCCCCGCGCGCGATACATGGGCAATGCGTTCGTCCGAGGTCGTGGGCGCCACCAGGAAAATCGGCGCGATCTGCGCGTTTTCCAGCAGCCCCGCGACGTCGTCGCATTCCTCGGGCGGCAGGTCCACCGTCAGCAGGCCGTCCAGCCCCGCCTCACGGGCCTTTTCGGCAAAAGTCTCGTAACCCATCCGCTCGACCGGGTTCAGATAGCCCATCAGCACCACCGGCGTCTCGGGATCGGTCTTGCGAAACTCGGCGACCATGCCCAGCACATCCCGCAGGCTCGTGCCGTAGCGCAGCGCCCGCTCGCAGGCCTTCTGGATCACCGGCCCATCCGCCATCGGATCGGAGAACGGAACCCCCAACTCGATCAGGTCCGCACCGGCCTTCACCAGCGCATGCATCAGCGGCACGGTGGCGGCCGGCTCCGGGTCTCCCGCGGTCACATAGGGCACCAGCGCAGCGCGGTTCTCCGACCGCAGCTTGGCAAAACGTTGCTCGATGCGAGTCATAGCGTGATTCCTTCGCGTTCCGCCACGGTGTTGAGGTCCTTGTCACCCCGGCCCGACAGGTTGACGATGATGCTCTGGTCCGGGCGCATGGTCGGGGCGAGCTCCAGGACATGCGCGATGGCGTGGGAGGTCTCGAGTGCCGGGATGATGCCCTCGGTACGGGTGAGCCGATGAAAGCCCTCCAGCGCCTGGTCGTCGGTCACGGCGACATAGCGCGCACGGCCCGTATCCTTCAGCCAGGCGTGCTCAGGTCCGACGCCCGGATAATCGAGCCCGGCGGAGACCGAGTGCGTCCCGACGATCTGCCCATGCTCGTCCTCCATCAGGTAGGTGCGGTTGCCATGCAGCACGCCCGGCTGCCCCGCACAGAGCGGAGCCGAATGCCGGCCGGACTCGATGCCCGCGCCCGCGGCCTCGACGCCGATCATTTCCACGGACTCGTCATCCAGAAACGGATGGAACAGGCCGATGGCGTTGGAGCCCCCACCTACGCAGGCCACCAGGGCATCCGGCAGCTTGCCGGTCATCTCCAGGTGCTGCTCCCGCGCCTCACGGCCAATCACGGCCTGAAAGTCCCGCACCATGGCCGGATACGGATGCGGACCCGCGACGGTACCGATGATGTAGAAGGTGTCGTCGACATTGGTGACCCAGTCGCGCATCGCCTCGTTCAAGGCGTCCTTCAGCGTGCGCGTGCCCGATTTCACCGCGACTACCTCGGCCCCTAACAGACGCATACGGAAAACGTTCGGAGTCTGGCGGCGCGTGTCCTCCTCGCCCATATAGATCACGCATTCCAGCCCCAGGCGCGCGGCCACGGTCGCGGTGGCCACGCCATGCTGGCCGGCACCGGTCTCCGCGATGATGCGGGTTTTGCCCAGGCGCTTGGCCAGCAGGGCCTGACCGATGGTGTTGTTCACCTTGTGCGCGCCGGTGTGGTTCAGGTCTTCGCGCTTGAAGTACACCTGCGCCCCGCCCAGCTCCTTCGACAGGCGCTCGGCGTGGTAAAGCGGATTGGGCCGCCCGACGAACTGCTTCAGATCATGGTCCAGCTCTGCCATGAAATCGGCATCGCCCATGTACTGCTCGTACGCCTTTTGCAGCTCGTCCAGCGCACCCATCAGCGTCTCGGACACAAAGCGCCCGCCATAGGGCCCGAAATGCCCGCGGGCATCCGGGAACGCCGCCCAGTCGATCTTGCTCATTCGTTCACCTCGCATTGGCGCACGGCCTTCACAAAGGCCTCCATGCGCCGTGCATCCTTGATTCCCGGGCCACTCTCGACCCCGGAGCTTACGTCGACCCCGTACGGGCGCAGGTGTTCCAGCGCCTCGCGTACCGAATCCTCGTCCAGCCCCCCGGCCAGCAGCCAGGGCCGGTCCAGCCCATCGGGCACCGTGTCCCAGTCGAACCGGTGGCCGGAACCGCCACTACGTCCGGCTCCATGGCTGTCCAGCAGAAAGCCCTGCGCCTGGGGGTGGGCGTCCATCACCGGCCGCGGATCACCCGTCTCGTTCATCGACACCGCTTTGAGATAGGGGTACCCGAAACGCGCACATTCCGTTGCCGATTCATGACCGTGGAACTGCAGGCAGTCCAGGCGCACCCCGGAAAGGATCTCCTCGACGCGCGCCGGCTCCGGATCCACGAACAGCCCCACCGTCGTCACGAAGGGCGGCAGCGCCGCAGCGATCTCCGCCGCCTGGTCGGGCTCGACATAACGGCGGCTGGGCGGATGGAACACCAGGCCAATCGCGTCGGCCCCGGCACGCGCCGCGGCCACCGCCTGCTCCGGCGTCGTGATCCCGCAAATCTTTACCCGATAGCGCATCCCGCTCCGGCCTCATTCATCAAGCGCCAAAGCCTACCAGAACCGCGGCCCGCGACCCCTTTCCCGCAATCAGATCGCCCCATTGCCGGGGATCCCTTCCAGCATCGGCCCCTCGGCACTGGGGAGAGCGAACTCGGGCGGATAGTCGACGTGCACGAAATAAAGCCCCCCGGCCGGCGCCGTGATCCCCGAGACGCGCCGGTCGCGGGCCGCAAGAATCCGTGCAGCCCAGCCCGGCTCTTCGCGCCCGTCGCCGATCGCCAGAAGAACCCCGGCGATGTTGCGTACCATGTGATGCAGGAAGGCATTGGCATGGATATCCAGAATCACATACGAACCCCGCCGCTGGACCGCAATCAAGTGCACCTCCCGGATCGGCGACTTGGCCTGGCACCCGGCGGCGCGCAAGCTGGAAAAGTCGTGTTCGCCCACGAAGACCTGCGCCGCGTCGTGCATCCGCGCGGCATCCAGCGGACGGCGCCACCAGGCCACCCGCCCCGCTTCCAGTGCAGGCCGCACCGCTCGATTCGCGATCACATAGCGATAGCGGCGACCGAATGCCTTGAAACGCGCATGAAAGTCTTCAGCGACCGGCTCGGCCCAGCGCAGGGCAATCCCGTCCGGTAGGCGACTGTTTACACCCAGCACCCAGGAATGCCGCTCCCGCACCGCCGAAGTGTCAAAGTGCGCCACTTGAGCGGTCGCATGCACACCCGCGTCCGTGCGCCCCGCGCAGCTGAGCTCGATCCCGTGATTGGCCACGAAACTCAGCGCCGCTTCCAGATGCCCCTGCACGCTGGGGCCGTCTTTCTGGCGTTGCCAGCCCAGCAGCCCACGCCCGTCGTACTCGACCCCCAACGCCCAGCGCTGACAAACCGTTCCAGGCACCCGGTCTGCATCACGCATTGTCGAAGTCGTATTTGTCATCACCCGATCACCACCACCAGGCGATCCAGCCACCTGCAACCGCCACTATCCACAACCACACCACGGCCCCCGCGCCCTCTTTCCGAACCTCGTCCATGTCCTGGTGGGACTCGCGAGCCACTGGCGCTGGCACCTCCCCACTCAAGGCCCGATCCAGCCGAGCAATCAGCCAGTCGCGCGCCGCCTGCAGTCGTTCCCGCCATCCACCCCGGAGTTGCTCACGTTCGCGCTCGGTATTAACCCGATCCGACTCGAACAGCGCCAGAGCCAGAAAAAGCCGCTGCGCGAAGCGCGCGCCCCACGCGCCAAAGCAACCACGAGGACCCGCCAACAAGGTCGACAGCGCCCAGACCAGCTCGCCTCGCGAGAAACGCTCCGTCAGCCAGACCACCAGCACCACCACCAGCGCCAGCGCCCCGATCCGCCAGGCGGCCTCGCTCAGGCCGGCCAGCACCGAATCCCCGCCTGCTTCGACTGGCCATACGCCGAAGAACACCAGCAACGAGAGATAAAACCATTTCAGTCGCCAGAGCAGGCGCCCGCATCGCCGCCAGGCGAACGGCCCGACCCATACCAACCCGACCGCGCCAACCAGCACTGCCAGCACCACGGCCGGCTTCGCGGTCGCCAGCACCACCGACACCAGCAAAACGGCCGGGAGCGCCCACAGGGACGCCGACCCGGCCGTTTCTTGTTGCCTATCGAAACCCTGCCGCATCATCGCGACAGGATACTCTTCACAAGACAGATGGACGGCTCAGGAGCCGTCCAATTGCTGACGAATCGCCTCCGCCTGGGCCTTCTGGTCGTCCGACCCGGTGGCCACAATCTCGTCGATCAGTTCACGCGCGCCCTCGTCATCGCCCATGTCCGCATAGGCCTGCGCCAGGCTCAACCGTGTCTCATTGTCTTCGTCCGCCCCGATGGACGCAGAGGCATCGCCCTCCAGCGGCAAGTCCTTTTCCTGGCCGGCAGCCGGCAAATCGTCGCCTCCCATATCCAGTGCCGGGATGTCACTCCCAGCCGCGTCGCCCCGGGGCTCTTCATCCAGGTTCGGCAGATCGCTGTCGTCGATATCGAATGACAAGTCGTTCAGGTCATCGCTGCGCGCTTCGTCCGTTTCCGAAGACGTCTTCTCCGCAGGCGTCGAAGCCCCCTCATCGAAGGTCTCGTCGAAATCAAAGGCCAGCCCGGAATCGGTCTCTTCTTGTGGCTCGGCGGTGTCCCCGAGATCTTCGGTTTCGGATTCCACATCCGGGAGATCGAGGCCGGAGAAGTCGATTTCGTTCGGCGCTTCGCCGTCACCCGCCGCCTGCGGCTCCACCGCAGCACCCAGACCTCCGACACCCGCCGGTCCAGCGCTGTCATCACTGGCGCCACCGATACGCGATTCCAGCTCCGCCAGATGATTGCGGGTTTCAACATCGTCCGCCGGCAGGCGTTCGCGCAGGGCGGATGCCGCCTCGCGGGTGCCCTCTTCGTCGCCCAGCGCCACGCGCGCCTCGACCAGCTTCAGACGATACTGGGAATTATCCGGATCGCGCTCGATGGCCTGGGTCAGCGTCTCTTCGGCCTGATCATTCATCCCGTAGGCCAGGCAGACATCCACTTCCGCCAGCACGTCGTCCACCGAAGCATCGCCACTGGAGCTCACCACGACAGGCTCACTCACCGACTCCTCCGGCTCGTCCGACTGCTCGCGATCATCGTCCTTGCCCGCGACCGCTCCGGCCGCCAGGCCCGCTGCGGCCCCTCCGGCTACGGCTGCTGCACCGGCGCCGCTCGATCCCACGCCCGCACCATCGATCTCACGCGCTTCGTAGCCGACGGGATCCGCGGCCGCGGCCCGCACACCGCTGTTGTCCGCCCGCGCCGGCATGCCGGCGGTACGCTCTTCAACCACCACCTCGCGCCGACCACCGCGCGCAAAGGCCAACAGCACCAGCAGCAGCAGGATCACCAGTGCAATCGCCATCATCAGCAGCAGCGGATCGTTCATGATCCGCTCGTGCAGCGGCGCATTGCGTTCGGCATCGGCCCGATCGAGCCGTGCCATCAGTTCATTGCGTTCCGCCCGCAGCTGGCTCAGCTGCTCCTCCAGCTCGGCCATATTCTCGCTCGAAAGCTCCGCAAGACGGCCTCGCTCACCCAGTTCCTCGCGCAGTTCGGTGATCTGATCGCGCATCCCCTCCATCTCGGCGCGCTGGGACAGCATGGCTTCCTGGAGCAGATCGGGGGGACTCGGCCGCGGCAGCCGCGCCTTCATCCGTCTCCGGCAGGAGTTCTGTCACAATCTCCAGGCGGTCGTCAGCCGCGGCCGCTTCATCGTCCTCGTCCGTAGCGGCCACGGCGTCATCCGCGGCGGCCTCGTCGTCCTCGGACACCGCCTCATCGTCCTCCGCTACCGTCTCATCCTCTTCCGGGACCGCTTCGACTTCCGTCTCGACTTCCGCTGCTTCTTCAGGCTCGGGTTCTTCGCGGGCTGCCGTCACCGTTCCGTCGCGCCAGGCCTGAACCTGCCGCTGCACTTCCTGCCGCGCCTCGGCCGCACTGCGCGACTCGAGCTCCGAACGCGACGGGACGGTCAGTTCGGCACCCGCGCGCAGGCTGTTGATGTTCTGGTCAGAAAACGCGTCGGGGTTGGCCTCCAGGAACGCCACCATCGCCTGATCCGCCATACCGGCCAGACCCGCGCGCTCCACGATGCGATAGAGGGTATCGCCGCTACGCACGGTATAGGCCTCGCCTTCGCGCGGCATCGGCGTGTCTTGTCGACGCGGTGCCCCCCGAGCGGTGTCACGCGGGACCGGAGCGGCCGCTCCGGAAGGCATGGTGTCCGGCGGATCGAGCAACAGGGAGACTTCGCGCATCGAGCGCCCACCATCCCAGCGGGCCTCGAGGAGGATGCCCACATAGGGCTCGCGCACCGGCTGACGCGTGGTCAGTACCACCCGACGATCGGACCCCTCACCCTGAACCTGGATGTTCAGGTCACCCGGCACACTGCCGCGGCTCATGCCTGCGCGCCGGTATTCGTTTTCCGAAGCCTGGCGCACCTGCAGCGAATCACTGGCTGCGGCACCCCCTCGCAGCGGAATCTCCGCCCGCAAGGTCTGGTTCAGATGGGATTGCAGGTTGACCTCACCGAAACTCACCGAATTCGATGATGCCGGTGCAACCAGCAGCAAGAGCAGTAGCCCGAGTAGTAACTTGCGCACGAATCCCCCCTGAATGTGCCGCGCGGCCTGTCATCGCCTGGGGCCATCTTCCTGGCCCCAGCGCCCCCTGGCCGCGTGTTGCCGGGTATGAATTTTCCCGGACTTTTACCGGATTAAATCACAGGTAATCCCGGATCAAAACCTCGGCAATCTGGATTGTGTTCAACGCGGCCCCCTTGCGCACGTTGTCGGACACCACCCAGAGGTCCAGCCCGCGGGGATGCGAGATGTCCTCGCGGATGCGTCCGACGAACACCGCATCCTTGCCGGAACCCTCGGTCACGGCGGTCGGATAGCCCCCGTCCTCGTGCTTGTCCAGCACCGTCACGCCGGGTGCGGCGGACAGGATCTCGCGCGCTTTCTCGGCACTGATCTTCTCGCGGGTCTCGATGTGCAGGGCCTCGGAATGGCCGTAGAACACCGGGATGCGCACGGCGGTCGGGTTCACCAGGATGGACTCGTCACCCATGATCTTCCGGGTCTCCCAGACCATCTTCATCTCTTCCTTGGTGTAGCCATTGTCCTGGAAGACGTCGATGTGCGGGAGCGCGTTGAACGCGATCTGCTTGGGATAGACATTGCACTCCACCGGGCGGCCGTTCAGCAGCGCCGCCGTCTGGTGGGCCAGTTCCTCGATCGCATCCTTGCCGGTGCCGGAGACGGCCTGGTAGGTGGCGACGTTGATGCGCTCGACGCCGACCGCGTCATGCAGCGGCTTCAGCGCCACCAGCATCTGGATGGTGGAGCAGTTCGGGTTCGCGATGATCCCGTGCTTCTTGTAGCCGGCGACGGCCTCGGGATTGACCTCCGGCACCACCAGCGGGATCTCCGGGTCGTAGCGAAACTGCGAAGTGTTGTCGATCACCACGCAGCCGGCCGCGGCCGCCTTCGGGGCGTACTCCGCGGACACCGAGGCCCCCGGCGAGAACAGCCCGATCTGCACGGTGGAGAAATCGAAGGTGGCCAGATCCTCCACCTCCAGCTCGCGGCGGCCGAAGGCGACCGTCTTGCCGACCGAGCGCGAACTGGCCAGCGCATGCACACGGCCCAGCGGCAGGTCGCGCTCTGCCAGGATGGAGAGCAGGGTCTCGCCGACGGCGCCGGTTGCGCCCACCACGGCCACGTCAAACTTGCGGTCACTCATCGTTCATTCCCGGTTTAAGTTCTAACTGCAAAATATTGATCCGTTGAAACATTCGTAGGATGCGTTGAACGCAGCGAAACGCATCATTGGCTACAACGCCTAGCCCTCCAGCGCAGCCACCAGGGCATCACCCATCCCCTGGGTGCCCACCAGCGTCATGCCCTCACCAAAGATGTCCGGCGTGCGCAGCCCCTGATCCAGCACCCGCCCCACAGCCTGCTCGATGCGCTCGGCCAGGTCATTACGATTCAGGCTGTGGCGCAAGAGCATCGCGACCGACAGCACGGTCGCCATCGGATTGGCCTTGCCCTGCCCCGCGATATCCGGCGCGGAGCCGTGGATCGGCTCGTACAGACCGACCCCCTCGCTGTTCAGCGAAGCCGAGGGCAGCATCCCGATGGACCCGGTCAGCATGGCCGCGGCATCGGACAGGATGTCGCCGAACATGTTGCCAGTCACCATCACGTCGAACTGCTTGGGGTCACGCACCAGCTGCATGGCCGCGTTGTCCACATACATGTGAGACAGCTCGACCTCGGGGAATTCCTTCCCGACGCGCTCGACCACCTCGCGCCACAGCTCCGAGACCTCGAGCACATTGGCCTTGTCCACCGAGCACAGGCGCTTGCCGCGCTTCATCGCGGACTCGAAACCAACCCGCGCGATGCGTTCGATCTCCGATTCGCTGTAGGCGGCGGTATTGAAGCCATAGCGCTCGCCATTGCGCTCCTCGATCCCGCGCGGCTGGCCGAAGTAAATCCCGCCGGTCAGTTCGCGCACGATCAGGATATCCAGCCCGCTGACGACCTCCGGCTTCAGCGTGGAGGCCGAGGCCAGCTGCGGATACAGGATCGCCGGCCGCAGGTTCGCGAACAGGCCCAGATCCGAACGAATACCCAGGAGTCCGCGCTCGGGGCGCAGGTCGCGTTCCAGCGACTCGTACTGCGGGCCGCCGACCGCGCCGAGCAGGATCGCGTCGGCGCGGCGCGCCGCCTCGCGGGTGGCCTCCGGATACGGGTGACCTGCCGCATCGTGCGCCGCGCCCCCGATCAGCCCCTGCTCGATCTCCAGATCCAGGCCACCGATCTCGCCCACACGCTCCAGCACCTTCAGCGCCTCGGCCACGATCTCGGGCCCGATCCCGTCCCCGGGCAATACCAGAATTCGGCTCACAAACCTCTCCTAACCAACTGTTAGCTTTTACTTGTACGATTCCAATAGCACCGTCATTGCGAGGCCCCGCAAGGGGCCGTGGCAACCTCCGGACGGAACCACGACGTTCGTCCCGGCCGACGCCGGGGCCACCCACAGAGATCGCCACGTCGCTGCGCTCCTCGCGATGACGGTGCGCCCCGGCCCCGTCGTTGCGAGGCCCCGCCAGGGGCCGTGGCAACCTCCGGAAGCTGGCAGAGCGCCGGCACATGGATCCGGTGGTTGCGGACGGAGGTTGCTTCGTCGCAATGACGGCACCTCTACCTCGTCATTGCGAGGCCCGTAGGGGCCGTGGCAATCTCCGGGCGAAACCACCGGATCCCGCTACCTGCGCTCGGCCATTGTTTGGGAGATTGCTTCGTCGCAGCGCTCCTCGCAATGACGAGGCTCGGGTTCAAGCCACCCGCGCCATCTCTATCGTTTCTATCGTTGCTCCGCCATCCAGGGCCACTCGCGGCGCTGGCGCTCCTCATAGGCGCGGATGTCATCGGCGTACTGCAGCGTCAGCGCAATGTCATCCAGGCCGTTCAGCAGGCGGTGGCGGCGATCCTCATCGAGCGTGAAACGGAACACGGTACCGTCCGGTGCCGCTACGGTCATCTCTTCCAGGCTCACCTCGACCTGCGCGCCCGGGTTCGCCTCGACCTGATCGAACAGCGCCTGTACCTCGTCCTCGGCCAGCACCACCGGCAGCAGCCCGTTCTTGCAGCTGTTGGAGAAGAAGATATCCGCGAACGACGGCGCGATCACCGTACGAAAACCGAAGTCGGTCAGCGCCCACACCGCGTGCTCGCGCGAGGAGCCACAGCCGAAGTTCTTGCGCGCCAGCAGGATGCTTGCCTGGTCGAACGGCGCCTGGTTGAGCACAAAGTCCGGGTTGATGCGGCGCTGCGAGCTGTCCATACCGGGCTCGCCCGGGTCCAGGTAGCGCCAGTCGTCAAAGGCGTTGGGCCCGAAGCCCGTACGCTTGACCGACTTCAGGTACTGCTTCGGGATGATCGCGTCGGTGTCCACATTGGAGCGATCCAGCGGCGCGACAATCCCACGGTGTACGGTAAAGGCCTGCATCGCTTACGCCTCCTTCAGTGCCGACGGTTCGACAAAGTGTCCGGCCACGGCGGCCGCGGCGGCCAGCGCCGGGCTGACCAGATGGGTACGCCCGCCCTGCCCCTGACGGCCCTCGAAGTTGCGGTTCGAGGTCGAGGCGCAGCGCTCGCCCGGCTCCAGCCGGTCCGCGTTCATCGCCAGGCACATGGAACAACCCGGCTCGCGCCACTCGAAGCCGGCGTCCAGAAAGATCCGGTCCAGCCCTTCCTGCTCCGCCTGCTGCTTCACCAGCCCGGAGCCCGGCACCACCATCGCCAGCTTGATGTTGTCGGCTTTCTTGCGGCCCTTGACCACCTCGGCAGCCGCGCGCAGGTCCTCGATCCGCGAGTTCGTGCAGGAGCCGATGAAGACCTTGTCCGGACGAATCTCGGTCATCGGCGTGTTCGGCTGCAGGTCCATGTACTCCAGCGCGCGCTTCATACCCTCGGCGCGCACCGGATCGGACTCGGCCGCCGGGTCCGGCACGCGGCCGTCGATCGGCGCGACCATCTCCGGCGAGGTGCCCCAGCTCACCTGCGGGGCGATCTCGGCGGCATCCATCTCCACCACCGCGTCAAACTCGGCGTCGGGGTCGGAGACCAGCGTGCGCCAGTATTCTGCGGCCTGTTCGAACAACTCGCCGCTCGGCGCCTGCGGCTTGCCGCGCACGTACTCGATGGTCTTCTCGTCCACCGCGACCATGCCCGCGCGGGCCCCGGCCTCGATGGACATGTTGCAGATGCTCATGCGGCCCTCGACCGACAGGCTGCGGATCGCCGAGCCGGCGAACTCGATCGCATAGCCGGTGCCGCCGGCGGTGCCGATACGACCGATGATCGCCAGCACCACATCCTTGGCGGTCACGCCCGGGCGCAGCTCGCCCTCCACGCGGATCTGCATGGCCTTGGTCTTCTTCTGCCACAGGCACTGCGTGGCCAGCACGTGCTCGACCTCGGAGGTGCCGATGCCGAAGGCCAGCGCGCCCAGCGCGCCGTGGGTGGAGGTATGCGAGTCGCCGCAGACGACCGTCATCCCCGGCAGGGTCGCCCCCTGTTCGGGACCGATCACATGCACGATGCCCTGGCGCACATCGGCCATCGGGAAGAACTTCAGCCCCAGGCTCGTGACGTTGGTCTCCAGCGTCTCCACCTGGGTGCGCGAGACCGGATCCTCGATCCCACGGTCGCGATTGGCGGTGGGCACGTTGTGGTCCGGCACCGCCAGCACGGAATCCCCGCGCCAGGGCTTGCGCCCCGCCAGACGCAGGCCCTCGAAGGCCTGCGGGCTGGTCACCTCGTGCACCAGGTGGCGGTCGATGTAGAGCAGCGTCGAGCCATCCGGCTCCTCGCGCACCACATGCGCCTCCCACAGCTTGTCGTACAGTGTCTTGCCTGCCATTACCTGCTCCCGCGGCCACTCCGCGATATTCCAGCCATGTTTTCGATACGCCACCGCGGGCGCTAAAGCCCCTGTAGGAGGCCAGCCCTCTGGCCGATTGGCCCCGACGTCGAATCGGCCAGAGGGCTGGCCTCCTACAGACGAGCGGTACCACCGCATTGCCAGTCTGCGGCCGCCCTTATATTCTTTCAAATCCGATTTATTATCTTTACCATTCCCTCTGGTTATGGGTTGACGATTCGGCACCGCATCAGTCAGCCGGTCATTATCCCACGGAGGCGGCGGATGCGCCCGGAACAGCTAAGCATCGAGTCCCTGCAGGCCTTCGTGGCGGTGGTCGACACCGGTGCCTTCTCCGCCGCAGCCGAGCGGCTGCACCTGACCCAGCCGGCGATCAGCAAGCGCATACAGTCGCTGGAGGCGACGTTGCAACGCCCCCTGTTCGAGCGCCAGGGACGCCGCGTGAGGCCCACCGAGGTCGCCGCGCGCCTGCTGCCCGAGGCCCGCGAGATCCTGGCCCGCCTGCACGCGATCGAGCAGCAGGTGGCCGACCTCGACCAGGTCGTTCGTGGCCGCATCCGCCTGGCCACCTCGCACCACATCGCCCTGCACCGGCTGCCCACGCCGCTGGCCGCTCTGCGCACCCGCTACCCCGAGCTGGAGCTGGAACTCGCGTTCATGGATTCCGAGGCCGGCATCGAGGCGGTGATACACGGTGACGCCGATCTGGCCCTGGCCACCCTGCCCGACGACCTGCCGAAGGGCTCGGAGGCTAAACCCGTCTGGACCGACGACCTGGTCCCGATGATCGCCCGCGGCCGTGCCCAGGATGCCCCGCAGGACACTCTACAGCGCCTTCATGACTGGCCGGCGATCCTGCCGCCGGTGGGCTCCACCACCCGCCGCCAGATCGACCACGCGCTGGCCGCACAGGGCCAGCACCCCGCCGCGGCTCAGGAGAGCCCGTACCTGGAGGTCATCCGCATGATGATCGCCGCCGGCCTCGGGATCGGCTTCCTCCCCCGCACCATGGCCACCGATGACTTGGCCATCCTCGAATGGCCCGCCCCACCCATCACCCGCCAGCTCGGCTGGGTGCGCCACGCGGACCGCTACCGCTCGCGAACCCTAGCGGCGGTGATCGAGGAATTACAGTAATTTGATGACTGCCGTCGAACCACCGTCTCAGGCGCGTGCGGCCTCGCGGGGGAGCAGGGAGGAGATCATCCAGGTGGCGAAGATGAACAGGGTGGAGGCGATCAGCGCGCCCTCCAGGCCCCAGACCATGAAGATGGCGCCGGAGGCGACGGTGCCAACCAGACGCCCACCGGCGTTGGCCATGTAGTAGAAGCCGACCTTCATCGCGACCCGGTCGGCCTCCGCATAGTCGAGGATCAGGAACGAGTGCACGGCGGAGTTGATCGCAAACACCACGCCGAACACGCCCAGCCCGACCATCAGTACCCAGGCCGGGTCCAGCCCCGTCTCCAGGCCGATTACGATGCCGATGGGCAGCAGCATCAGGATGAAGGCCCACAACCGCGCGGTCAGCCCGGTTGGATGCAGCCCGCCCCGACCCAGCAGACGCGGCACCGACGCCTGCACGATCCCGTAACCGATCACCCACAGCGCCAGAAACGCCCCCACCTGCATGTGGTTCCAATCCAGCGTCGCGCTGAGGAATACCGGCAAGGCGACCACGAACCAGACATCGCGCGCGCCAAACAGGAAGAATCGCGCGGCCGAGAGCACATTGATCGCGGCAGAATTGGAGAACATCTGGGTGAATTTCGGCTTGCCCCCGACCTTCCCCAGCCCGCGCGGCAGGCCGACGATGGAGAACAGCATCACCACCGCCAGCATCCCGGCCAGGATCACCAGCGCCATCTGGAACCCGACCGAGTACAGCAGCGCGCCGCCAACGAAGAAGCCCACCCCCTTCAGCGCGTTCTTCGAGCCGGTGAGCACCGCGACCCAGCGAAACAGCCGCCCCTCTCCGTCGCCTGCGACCAGCTTCACCCCGGACTTCGCACTCATCTTGTTCAGGTCCTTGGCGATGCCCGACAGCGCCTGCGCGAACATCACGTAGGCCACGCCCAGCCAGGCCTCGGGCACCGTGAGCATCAGCAGTGCGGCGACCTGCAGCAGGGTCCCGGTGATCATCGTCGTGTTCACCCCCAGCCGCGCGGCCAGCCAGCCGCCGGTCAGGTTAGTGATCACCCCGAACAGCTCGTAGAACAGGAACAGGAACGCGATCTCCAGCGGGCTGTAGCCCAGCTGGTGGAAGAACAGCACGACCAGCATGCGGATCGCGCCGTCGGTGACGGTAAACGCCCAGTAGTTCGCGGTGATGCGCGCGTAGGCGCCCAGCCCCAGGGTGGGCGGTGCGTTCGGCGTTTCGGCCGGGCTGCCCATTCGTCCTACACGCCCTGCTCGGCCACGCGCGCGACCAGTTCGACCAGCCGGTTGGCATAGCCCCATTCGTTGTCGTACCAGGCCAGCACCTTCACCTGCGTCCCATCCACCACCATCGTCGACTGTGCATCGACAATGGACGAGCGCGGGTCGGTGCGGAAGTCGCTGGAGACCAGCGGGCGTTCCTCAAAGCCCAGGATGCCGGCGAGTTCGCCCTCGGCCGCCGAGCGCAGCAGTTCGTTCACCTCCTCCGCGGAGGTCTCGCGCGCCGCCTCGAAGGTGAAGTCCGTCAGCGAGGCATTCATCAGCGGCACGCGCACGGCATGGCCATTCAGCCGTCCGTTCAGTTCCGGGAAGATGTCACCAATCGCCTTCGCCGAGCCGGTGGTGGTCGGGATCAGGTTCAACCCGGCCGCACGGGCCCGGCGCAGATTGTCGCGCGGCAGATCCACGGCCGACTGCGTGGCGGTCATGTCATGCACCGTCAGGATCGACCCGTGGCGGATCTCCAGGGCCGGGTGCAGCACCTTGACCAGGGGCGCCAGACAGTTGGTGGTGCAGGAGGCAGCGGTGACGACGCGGTGCCGGGCCGGATCGTAGGCCGAATCGTTGACGCCCATCACTACGTTCAGCGCAAGCTCGTCCTTCACCGGCGCCGCGACGACCACACGCCGGGCCCCGCGATCGAAGTGCGGCTGCAGGGTCTGCATGGTGCGAAAGGCGCCGCTGGCATCGATCACGATATCTACACCGGACTCGGCCCAGGGCACCTGCCCCGGTTCGCCCAGCTGCGTGTGGCGCAGGCTGCGGCCGTCGATCTGCAGCGCATCCGGCTCGGCCCGGATGCCGCGATCCCAGCGCCCGTGCACCGAATCGAACTCCAGCAGGTGCCCGGTGACCGTGCCGTCCGCCGCGACCTCGTTCAGGTGCACGATCTCGAGGTCATCGCGATCCCAAGCCGCACGCAGCGCCAGGCGGCCGATCCGCCCCATCCCGTTGATGCCGACCCGTACGGCCATGACGCCCTCCCGCGAAAAATCGCGTCAGGATACCTCCCGATCATGACAACCGCATTACAGGCTGAGCAGTGCCCCTAGTTGAGAGCGACGATAGCCGCGTTCAGGTAGATCGCAAAACCTACCCACAGCAGGTACGGCACCAGCAGCGCGCTCGCGATTCGGTCGTGGCGCCAGAAGACGATCAGGGTCGCGAGGATCAGGGGCCAGAGGATCAGGATCTCGACCAGTGCCAGATCGGGCCGTTGCATGCCGAAGAACAGCACGGACCAGCCCAGGTTCAACACCAGCTGGGCGAGGAACAGCCCCATCGCGAGCGGTGCACCCGCGAAGCCGGTGCGACGCCATACCCGCCAGGCGGCCACGGCCATCAGCGCAAACAGGACGGTCCAGACCGGGCCGAATAGGGCATCGGGTGGATTCAGCTCGGGTCGCTCCAGCGTCTGGTACCAGTCCTGCACCGACAGGCTGGTGGCATACCCGCCCGCGGAGGCCACCAGGAACACCAGGGCCACCCAGCCCACCAGTCCGACCCCATCCCTTGTATTGGTCATCGACCCTCCTCTCTCGCGCGTCCCGTACCCTTGCTTGTAGACGCCGGCCCAGCGTATTTGAACCGAAATCAGCAAAATGAACGAGGTTCATGCGCGATTCAGCGGCTTGCGGCACACTCGCAGCATAACGTGATCCCGTTCACCCATTTCGAGCCGCGTGCATGCCCAAGCTGTCCACCGTGATCACCCTGGTCCTGTTCCTCCTGGCGGGCGGTGTGCTCGCCTGGCTCTTTTGGGGCCCGGATGACGAACAGGCCTCTTCCTCGCGCGCGGGTGGCGGCGAGACACGGCCCGTGGCCGTCGCGGTGGCCACCGTGCAACAACAGGATCTGGTGGAGCGCCGCCGATTCACCGGCAGCATCGAGGGCGCCGACCGTATCGTGATTACGCCGCGCGTCGGGGGCCGTGTGGCCGAAGTCTTCGTCAACCTGGGCGACCGAGTCGAACCGGGCGACCCCCTGCTGCAACTGGATACCGAGGAATTCGAGCAGGACGTCACGCAGGCCGAGGCCGAGCTGGAAGTGGCCGAAGCCAGCCTGGCGGAGGCCGTCGCCAGCCGTAACGCCGCCCAGCGCGACCTGCAGCGCACCCGCGAATTGCGCGACCAGGGGATCGCCTCGCGCTCGGAGCTGGAGGCCGCCGAAACCGAACTCGCCCTGGCACAGACCCGCGTGGCCCTTGCCGAGTCCCAGATTCGACAACGCCGCTCTGCCCTGCGCACCCGCGAAATCCAGCTAGGCTACACGCGTATCGACGCCGACCCGGGCAGCACCACCCGCTGGGTGGCCGAACGCCTGGTTGACCCCGGCTCGGTGATCAGCGCCAACGAACCCGCGCTGGCACTCGTCACACTGCAGCCGGTCCGCGCGATTCTGGCAGTCACCGAAGCGGACTATTCGCGGATCTCGCGCGGCCAGGAAGCGACCGTGCGCACCTCCTCGTACCCCGACGCGCTATTCGAAGGCACCATCACACGGATCTCCCCCGAGTTTCGCCCGGGTTCGCGCCAGGCACGAATCGAGGTCGAAGTACCGAACGACGATGAACGCCTGCGGCCCGGGATGTTTGTCGAAACCGCGATCACTCTCGGCCAGCGCTCGGACACGCTGGCGATACCGCGGGACGCCATCATCCAGCGCGAGGCGGGTCCCACCCTGTTCAGCGTAGACCGTAGCGGCGAACGGCCAGAGGCGCGCCGCCACATGGCCGTTACCGGCGTGCGTGACGGCAACTGGATCGAGCTGTTGGAACCCGAGTTGCCCGAGGGCACCGAGGTGGTGGTGCTGGGGCAACACCTGCTCGCCGATGGCACCCCGCTGCGCCTGACCGACCCGCGCAGTGTGCCCGGCGCGGACTTCGCCCCGGACCTGTCGGAGACCGAAGAGCCGTGAATCCGGCTCGACTTACCGTCCACCGCCCCGTGCTGACCAGCATGGTGGCCCTGATCGTGGTGATCCTGGGCCTGACCGCGCTGACCCGCCTCCCGGTCGACCTACTGCCCGACATCACCTATCCGGTGGTCACGGTGATGACCTCCTACCCCAACGCCGGGGCCGAGGAGGTCGAGCAACTGGTGACCCGCCCGGTGGAACAGGCAGCGGCCGCAATCACCGGGGCCCAGGAGATCCGGTCCACTTCGGCCGAAGGCAACAGCAATGTGCGCGTCAACTTTGCCTGGGGCACGGATATCCGCCAAGCCGTTGATGACCTGCGCGATCGTCTGGCGCGTATTGAAGGTCAGCTGCCGGATGGGGCGGATCGCCCCCTGGTGCGCCAGTTCGACACCCAGGACTCGCCCATCATGCGCCTGGGCGTCGGCTCGCAGCTCGATGCCATCCACCTGCGCACCCTGATTGACAACCGCATTGCGCCACGCCTGGAGCGCATCCCCGGCGTGGCTGCGGTGGATACGTTTGGCGGGCTCGAACGCGAGGTCCGCGTGGAGGTCGATCCAGACCGGATACAGGCGATCGACCTGGGGCTGGACGACCTGCGCAACCGCATCCGCGATGCCAACGTGATCACTCCGGGTGGCCCGATCATGGACGGTCGCCGCGAATACCGGCTGCGTACACCGGCCGAGTTCCGCTCGGTGGGCGAGATACGCGATACCGTGGTCCAGCGCAGCGAGGATGGGGTCACCTATCTGCATCAGGTCGCCGAGGTCCGCGATACCCACCAGCGCGTCACCCGCCGTTTCAGGGTCAACCAGGAAGAAGGCGTCCAGCTGGCCGTGCGCAAACTGGCGGACGCCAATACGGTCGAGGTCTCCGAGGCGGTCCACGCCGAACTGGTCCGTCTCAACCGCGACTTCCCGCAGATCGACATCCGCGCCGTCACGGACGAGGCGGGATTCATCCGCAGCTCCATTACCAATGTCGGGCAGTCCATCCTCTACGGGAGCGCGCTGGCCGTCCTGGTGCTGCTCGTCTTCCTGCGCAATATCCGTTACACGCTGGTGGCGGCCACCGCGATTCCTCTGGCGGTCATCTCAACCTTCGGGCTGGTCTACTTTGGTGGACACTCGCTCAACCTGATGACCATGGGCGGGATCGCATTGGGTGTGGGCCTGATGGTCGACAACGCGATCGTGGTGATCGAGAGCATCGCCCGAAGGCGAGAGGAACACGCGGAGCAAAGCGCGGTCGAGGCGGCTGTCAGTGGTACCGGGCGCGTGGCGCCCGCGATCATCGCCAGTACGCTGACCACCGTCGCCATCTTTCTGCCGTTGTTCTTCGCCCAGGAACTGGCCGGGCAGCTGTTCAAACCACTTGCCGCCGTAGTCGCCTTCGCGCTGGCCGCCTCGCTGATCGTGGCCCTCACCGTGGTGCCGATGCTGATGGCGCGTGCCCCGATGCCGAAGCGCGACACCAGCGCCCTCGCCCGCATGGAACAGCGCTATCAGGGGCTGCTGCGCGGCACCCTGGCGCATCCCTGGATGGTGATCGGGATCAGTGCCTTGATGATGGTCATCGCACTGGCCGGGCTGCGCGGCGTCGGCACCGAGTTTCTGCCAGCCACCGACGAAGGCGAACTGCGCGTGCATGTCTCCATGGAACCGGGGACACCACTCGACGAGCTGTATTCCACCATGGCCAGCCTGGAAGAGGTGATTCGCGACGAGGTGCCGGAGCTGCAGAACCTGGTGTCCAGCTCTGGCGCCTCTGCCTTCCGAGCGTCGTCGCCCGCGTCCGGCAACATGCGCGTAATGGTCGGTTCGCGCGACAGTCGCAGCCGTTCTTCCGAGGAGATTGCCGCTGCCCTGCGCGAGGCCCTGGGCACCCCGCCGGAAACGGAGATCCGTGTCCGCGCATCCAGTGGCATCTTCTTCCGCGGATTCGGGCGTGGCGATGACGAGGAACGCCTGTCGGTCGAGGTACGCGGCTTCGAGCTGTCGACCATGAATGCGGTGCTCGAACGGTTCGAGGAGGCGCTGGCCGATGTCCCCGGTATTACGGATACGCGGGTGGGGACCGATGGCGGCCAGCCCGAATTCGCCACCCGTATCCATCGTGACCGCGCCGCCGACCTCGGCGTGGATGTGCGTACTATTGCCCAGACGCTGGAGACCGCGCTGGGCGGCTCCAGCGCCGGGCAGTTGCGCGCGGGAGGCGACGAGACTCGCATCTGGGTGCAGCTGCGCGACGCGGACCAGAGCTCGCTGGACGACCTGCTCAACCTGACCGTGCGCAGCGAGGACGGCGAACGCGTCGCCTTGCGCAGCCTGATTTCCTTCGACACCGAGATCGGGCCCGACAGCATCGAACGACGTGAACAGGCCCGCGTACGGACGCTGTTCATCAATCTGGGCGACCGCTCGCTGGGTGAAGTCGCGGCCTCGGTCCGCGAGGCCCTGGCCGACATCCCGCTGCCCGAGGAGATCGACTACTCCGTCACGGGCGACATCGAAGAACAGGAAGCCGCCTTCTCGGAGCTGCTGCTGGGTACGATGCTGGCTACCTTGCTGGTGTACATGGTCATGGCCAGCCTGTACGAATCCCTGCGCGATCCCCTGATCGTGATGTTCTCGATCCCGCTCGCGATCATCGGGGTCACCGGGGCGCTGATCGTCACCGACACCACGCTCAACGTGCAGTCGTTGATCGGGGTCCTGCTGCTGGTCGGGATTGTGGTGAACAATGCGATTCTGCTGGTGGACCGCATGGCCCGGCGACACCGCGACGACGGCATGGACCTGCACGAGGCCGTCGTGGCCGCCGCCGGCGAGCGTCTGCGGCCCATCCTGATGACCACGCTGACCACGATACTGGCCCTCTCGCCTCTGGCCATCGGCATGGGCGACGGTGGCGAGGCCCAGGCGCCAATGGCGCGGGTAGTGATCGGCGGGCTGCTGTCGTCTACCCTGATCACCCTGGTGCTGATCCCGACGCTGTATCTGCTGTTCCACCGTCGCGGCGAGCACCCGCAGCCCGTCTACCGAGCCGGAACCGAAGATGCCTAGCCTGTACCGAGTCGCCCTGCCACTGCTCGCTTCGCTCGCCCTGGCCATTCCCGCCACGGCAGAGGATGACGAGCCGACCGGCAACGGGTTGCGCCTTTCACTGCCGGCCGAGCAGCTGATGGCAATCGATCCGTTCGCCCGCGAACCGGTCGGTGAGGAGACGCTCTCGCTGGAAGAAGCCGTCGCGCGGGCGCTGGAAGGCAACCGCGGCCTGCGCGCCGAACGCCTGCAGACCGCGATCGCGGGCACCTTCGAGGCACAGGAGCGCGCCGTATTCGACCCCGAGCTGTTCGCCGAGGTCGAGCTCAGTCGTGACCAGAGCGTGCGCCTCCTGGAGGAGGCCGAAGAAGATACCGACGAGGTCACATCGACCCAACGCTTCGGCGAGGCGGGCATTCGTCAGTCGCTCCCGACGGGTACCGACCTGAGCCTGTCCGTGCGCAGCCAGCGCGCCAGCAGTTCGCGCGTCGACCTGACCCAGTTCTCCTCGCGCGCCGGCCTGACGCTGACCCAGGCCCTTCTGCGCGGGGGCCGGATCGAGTCCAATCTCGTGCGCCTGCAGCAGGCCGGGCTGGACGTCGAGGCCACGGAGTACGAGGTGCGCGCCTTCGTCGAGCAGCTGATCACCGACGTCGAGACGGCCTACTGGGACCTGGTCCTCGCCGGCGAGCAGATCGAGATCTTCGAGGAGGCCCTGGCGGTCGCCAGCCAGCAGCTGGACGAGACGCAACGCCGCATCGATGCCGGTGATCGGCCGGAGACCGAGGCCGTATCCGCACGCGCCGAGGTCGCCCTGCGTCGCCAGGGGCTGATCGATGCCCGCAGCGAACGTGCCCGCGCCCAGGACACCCTGGCCCGCCTGCTCCAGGGCGACGGGGGCCTGTGGGATACGCGGCTCCTGACCAGCTCCGAACCGGCGCTGGATCGCTACGAAATCGAGCCGCTCGATACCTACGTCGCACTGGCACGCGATCACCGCGCGGATTTGAACGAAACCCGCCTGCGGGTCCAGCGCGACGAGCTGGAGGTCATCCGCACCCGCAACGGACTGCTCCCCCGGCTGGACTTCTTCGTCACACTGGGGCAATCGGGCTATGCGGACAGCTTCGGGCGTACCTTCCGCGACACCCAGGGCGACGGCTACGACCTCGCCGCAGGGCTGCGCTTCGAGATGCCGATCGGCAACCGTGCGGCGGAAGCCGAACACACCCGCGCCCGCCTTACCCGGCAGCAGATCGCCGAGACCCTGGCCAATCTGGAACAGCTGGCGATCGAAGACGTGCGCTCGGTCTGGTTCGACGCCGCCCGCGTGCGCGAGCAGATCCGCGCGCAGGAAGAGACCATCGAGTTGCAGGAGGAACTCCTGCGAGTCGAACAGACCCGATTCCGGGTCGGAGCCGGCACAGCACTGGCCGTGGCGCAGGCCCAGCGCGACCTGCTCGAGAGCCGCCTGCGCCTGACCGAGACCGTGGTGAGCTTTCGCCAGTTAACCACCGAACTCCTGAACGCGAGCGGCACGCTGCTGCTGCACCGCGGCATCGACGCGCCAGGCTCCGAACGCGTGGACCTGCGCATGTGATTCCGGGTTAGCGCTTTACCCGAGCCCCTATCCCCGGGCCAGACGCCGATTCAGGGCCCAGACCGACAGTGGTGCAAAGATCACCGCGATCGCTGCAGCCCAGACAAGGGTCCACAAAGCGGGCTCCAGCGCGTCGCCTCCGCTCAACAGGGCGCGCGAGGCGTCCGCGAGCAACGAGACGGGGTTGGCCTGCACGAAGGGCTGCAGCACGGTGGGCATGGTATCCAGCGGTACAAAGGCGGTGGAGACGAACGTCACCGGGAACAACGCCGTGAAACCGAACAGCTGTACATGTTCCGGGTCGCGGGACAGAACACCCACCAGGACCATGATCCACGATGCGGCCGAGGCGAAGACCAGCACCAGCGCGACCATCGCCAGCACCTCCCAGACCGAGGTCTCGACCCGGAACCCCAGCAACACCCCCACGATTAGTAACAGCGCGATACAAAGCGCCTGCTTCAAAAGATCGGCCAGGATGCGCCCGGCCAGCGGCGCCCAGCGCGGAATGGGCAGGGCCCGAAAACGGTCGAACACCCCGCGTGTGAGATCCGTATTCAGGCCGTGCCCGACATACACGGTGACAAACAGCATGTTCATCGCGATCACGCCCGGCAGCACGAACGGCAGATAGGCTTCGGTCGAGCCGGCCACTGCCCCGCCAAACACGTACAGGAACAGCACCAGAAACAGGATCGGCTGGATGGAATAATCCCCCAGCTCCCAGGGATTGCGACGTACCTGCACGAGACTGCGCCAGGCCAGCGCCAGCGTCTGGTCCAGTGCCTTCATGCGCCCTCCTCTGTCGTCTCGGACGTGACCTCGGCCGCATGCCCGGTCAGCGCCAGAAAGACATCGTCCAGGCTCGCAGTGCGCAGACCGAGTTCGACCACCTCGATCCCCGCCTGATCCAGGGCCCGCAGCACCTTCGGCACAACGCTACTGCTCGTCACGGCGACACTCAGGGTGTTGTCCCGCGCCTGCGGGCCCTCCCCGACGATACGTGTGATCTGCTCGGCCGCATCATCGAGCCGGGCCGAGTCGGCCACCACCACGAACAGCGAGCGGCCACCCACACGTTCCTTCAATTCCGCCGAGGTCCCCTCGGCAATGATCCGCCCACGGTCCAGCACCACGATCCGATCCGCCAGGGCGTCCGCTTCGTCCAGATACTGGGTCGTCAGCAGCACGGTGGTGCCTTGCTCCCGCAGTTCCGCCACCAGGCGCCACAGGTCGCGGCGTGCCCGCGGGTCCAGCCCCGTGGTCGGCTCGTCGAGAAAGAGGATGGCGGGGTTCCCGACCAGGCTGGCCGCCAGATCCAGTCGGCGCCGCATGCCGCCGGAATAGGTCTGTGCCGGACGGTTTGCCGCACCGCAAAGGTCAAACTGCCCCAGCAACTCGTCCGCGCGCCGGCGCGCATCGCGACGACCCAGACCCAGCAGCCGCGCGATGAGCAAAAGGTTCTCGCGTCCAGTCAACTTCTCGTCGACCGAGGCGTACTGCCCGGTCAGCCCGATGATCTCGCGCACGTGCGCCGCATCGCGGACGACATCGAAGCCGCCCACCTCGGCTGTTCCCGCATCCGGGGTGATCAGGGTGGACAGCATGCGCACGATGGTGGTCTTGCCGGCACCATTCGGCCCCAGAAGACCGAGGATGCTCCCGCTCGGGACTTCCAGATCAACACCATCGACCGCGCGGGTGCCGTTATAACCGCGCACCAGCCCCTGCAAACGAATCGCGATATCCATCGGCGCAGCATTCACCGCACACGCCGATGGTGCAACCGACAGCGGCTACAAATGCCGACTGAATAACCCGTGCCGGGCGGCACCCAGGAGGTCCCGCCAGGCAAGGGCCGGCAGCTTCACCAGGGTCTCGTGATCGCCACCCTCGAGATATACATCCCCCTCGGTGGGGGCATGTTCGTCCAGCATCGCCTCCAGGCCGTAGGGCTCGGCCAGCGCCGGGATCGCGCCCAGTGCACAATCCGGGAAGAGTTCCGCCACCTCCCTTTCGGTGGCCAGCCCGACGTGTTCGCCAATCAGGTGGTGGAGCTGCCCGAAGTGCAGGCGCCGCGACGACGGGAGGATCGCCAGCATGTAATGGCCGGCATCCTCCACCAGCACGGCCTTCGCCAGCCGATCACCGGGCACGTGCGCGGCCTCTGCCGTTCGGGTAGCACTGCTGGAATACGGGTGCCGAACCAGTTCATAAGCGACACCCTGTGCCGCCAGATAGTCACTCAGGGTTCTCGCGATGCCCATGCTGCGGCCCTCTTGCCGTCCCTACCCCGGACTATAGACCCACTCTGCCCGCACGGTGCCTCGATTCCCCGCTACCCCGTCAACCGACAATCGGCACAACACTCCCTGTCCTACAATGCCCCGATGACGGACTTCTCCATACTCGATCTCGCACCGATCACCGCGGGGTCGGACGCAGGGCAGGCCCTGCACAACACCCTCGACCTGGCCCGGCGGGCGGACGAACTGGGATTCACGCGATACTGGCTCGCCGAGCACCACAACATGCCGGGGATCGCCAGTGCGGCGACTGCTGTGGTGATCGGCCAGGTCGCGGCCGCCACTGCGCGCATCCGCGTGGGTGCAGGCGGCATCATGCTGCCCAACCACGCGCCGCTGATCGTCGCCGAGCAGTTCGGGACACTGGATGCCCTGTTTCCCGGTCGGATCGACCTCGGGCTTGGCCGTGCACCGGGGACAGACCCGGCCACGGCCCGCGCCCTGCGCCGCAGCGCGGAGAGCGACCCCAACCAGTTCCCACGCGATGTGGTGGAGCTGCAGGGCTACCTGGCGGACCCCGCTCCGGACCAGGCCATTCGGGCGATACCCGGCGCCCGTTCGCATGTTCCGGTCTGGATCCTCGGATCGAGCCTGTTCGGGGCCCAGCTTGCGGCGCACCTGGGGCTGCCCTACGCCTTTGCCTCGCATTTCGCCCCGGGTCAGCTGCATGACGCGATCGCGATCTACCGCCGCGAATTCCGACCCTCCCCGGACCTGGATGCGCCCTACGTGATGGCCGGCTACAACGTCTATGTGGCCGACACCGATACCGATGCGCAGACGCTGGCCAGTTCCATGGAGCAGGCCTTCATCAGCCTGCGCCGCGGCCGACCCGAACCGATCCAGCCCCCGATCCCGCACTACCGCGAACAGCTCGACCGGGCTGAACGGGCGATTGTCGAACAGACCATGGCCTGCTCCGCGATCGGGGCACCCGACACCGTCGAGCGGGAGATGCGCCGCTTCCTTGAAGCCACGCAGGTTGATGAGCTGATCCTGACCACCACGACCTTTGATCACGACGCCCGTCGTCGCTCCCTGGAGCTCACCGCCCAGGTCTGCGACCGCCTGTCACCCCCCTGAGGGCAGCGTTTGCGCGAACGGGCTTGGCAAGGGGCGCCTGGCACAGGATCATTCGCCCTTTCGAACATGCACGAGGGCGGGAGATGTCATACCTGAAGGATTTTCCGAACCAGGAAGGTTATTTCGGCGAGTTCGGGGGTGCGTTCCTGCCTCCCGAACTGGAACCGCATTTTGCCGAGATCAACCGCGCCTACCTGACGCTCGCCCGCTCGGCCGACTTCCTGAACGAGCTGCGCTACATCCGCAAGCACTACCAGGGCCGACCCACCCCGGTGTACTACGCGCACAATCTGAGCCGCGAGGCCGGCGCGCATATCTATCTCAAGCGCGAGGACCTGAACCATTCCGGTGCGCACAAGCTGAACCACTGCATGGGCGAGGCCCTGCTCGCCAAGCACATGGGCAAGCGCAAGCTGATCGCGGAGACCGGCGCCGGCCAGCACGGCGTCGCGCTGGCCACGGCAGCTGCGTACTTCGGCATGGACTGCGAGATCCACATGGGCGAGATCGACATCGCCAAGGAAGCGCCCAACGTCACCCGCATGAAGCTGATGGGCGCACAGGTCGTGCCGGTCTCCTTCGGCGGCCGTTCGCTCAAGGAGGCCGTGGACTCGGCCTTCCAGTCCTACCTGTCGCAGGCCGATGAGGCCCTGTTCGCGATCGGCTCCGTGGTAGGCCCGCACCCATTTCCGCTGATGGTGCGCAACTTCCAGTCCGTGGTTGGCATCGAGGCGCGCGAGCAGTTCATGGAGATGACCGGCGGCGAGCTGCCCGATCATGTGGTCGCCTGTGTTGGCGGCGGCTCCAATGCGATGGGCATGTTTGCCGGCTTCATCGAGGACGCCGGCGTCCAGCTGAACGGCGTCGAGCCACTCGGACGCGGCACGAAGCTGGGCGAGCACTCCGCTACGATGACCTACGGCAAGCCCGGCATGATCCACGGCTTCAAGTGCATGCTGCTGGCCGACGAGGAAGGCAATCCGGCCCCGGTCCACTCCATCGCCTCGGGGCTGGACTACCCCGGCGTGGGCCCGGAGCACTCCTACCTGAAGACCATCGAACGCGTGGCCTACCATGCGATCAGCGACGACGAGACGCTGGAGGCCTTCTACCGCCTGTCGCGTGCCGAGGGCATCATCCCGGCGCTGGAGAGCGCCCATGCCGTGGCCTGGGCGATGAAGTACGGCCGCGAGAACCCCGGCGTTACGATCCTCGCCAACCTGTCCGGCCGGGGCGACAAGGACATCGACTACGTCGCCCGCGAATTCGGCCACGGCGACTAACACCTCGGGAACTCCCTGCCAGGGCCTGGGTATCTAACACCCAACAGGCTTTGACGGAATGGTGTGATGGCGGGTGGCTGGTCCAAAGACGGCGCGGAACAGGAACAGATCGACGACACCGTCGAGGACGCACTGGCGCGCGTGCGCAGCCAACTCCCCGAGGGCGAGAGCCTGGAGGCGTGCGAGGAATGCGGGGCCACAATCCCCGAGGCCCGCCGCCTTGCCCTGCCCGGCGTACGCCTGTGCGTCCCCTGCCAGGAGGCGCATGACGAGACGGACGCGGCCTTCAGCCCCTACAACCGGCGCGCCTCCAAGGACAGCCAGTTGCGCTGAACCCTGCCGTACCCCGCGGCCACTACGCAGAGGTCGATGGCGATGGCCCGTACCCTGTACATCACCCACCCCGCCTGCCGGCTCCACGATGCCGGACCCGGACACCCGGAATGCCCGCAGCGACTGGCCGCGATCGATGCCGCGCTGCAAAACCTCAATGGACTGGAGCGCATCGAGGACCCGCCGGCGGCCACGGACGAGGACCTATTGCGCGCCCACTCCCGTACCCATGTAGACGCGATCCACGCGGCCCAACCCGACCCGGGCGTTCGCGTTGCCGTGGACCCCGACACGCACATCAACGAGCATTCCATTCGCGCCGCGCACCATGCGGCGGGAGCCACAATCGAGGGTACCCGCCGCGTCCTCGAGGGCGAGGCCCGTAATGTCTTCTGTGCAGTTCGGCCCCCGGGACACCACGCTGAGCGGGACCGGGCAATGGGCTTTTGCCTGTTCAACAACGTGGCAATCGCGGCACGCTGGGCCCTGGACGTACACGGCCTGAGCCGTGTCGCAATCGCGGACTTCGACGTCCATCACGGCAACGGGACCGAAGACATCGTTCGCGATGATCCCCGGGCGCTGTTCTGTTCCAGCTTCCAGCATCCGTTCTATCCGGACCGGCCGCTGTCCCGGCGCGAACACCTGGTCCATACCCCACTCGCGGCGGGTACAGACGGCCCCGCCTTTCGCGCGGCGATCGAGCGCGACTGGCTGCCCGCCCTGGAACGATTCCGGCCGGAGTTGATCCTGATATCAGCCGGGTTCGATGGCCACCGGGACGACCCGCTCGCCGGGCTCAATCTGCTCGAGAGCGACTTCGAGTGGGTCACGCGCCAGCTGATGGCGATTGCCGAGCGGCACGCGACCGGCCGTCTGGTCTCGGTGCTGGAGGGTGGCTACGATCTCGCGGCGCTGGCGCGCAGCGTACGCAGCCATGTGCATGCGCTGACGGAAAACACGTAACCACCCCATGGGTGCGCTACCCTGCGCCCATGAACCTGCGCAGCCACCCCCTCCTGGTCGGCCTGATGTTCCAGGCCGCCCTGATCCCCCTGGCATTCTTCCTGGCCGCAATCGCCGGGGTTCCGCTGGGCGAGCACCTGCACTGGGATCCGAATCATGCGCTGATCGGCGTGATCGCGGTGCTGCCGATGCTGGCGATGCTGGGGCTCATCGCGCATTTCGGCGGGTCCGCCTACGACACCCTTTCCGGACAGGTGCGCGATTTCATCGCGCGACTGTTCGGAAGCGCCTGGCCAGGGGCCATCCTGCTGATTTCGTTGCTGGCCGGACTCGGCGAAGAGCTCCTGGTTCGCGGTGTCCTGCAGACCTGGCTCGACACCCACCTGCCGGCGTTCCTGGCGATCCTGATCGCCGCGGTGGTCTTCGGCCTCGCCCATGCGATCACGCGGCTCTATTTCGTCTTTGCCACGGCCATCGGGCTTTATCTGGGGCTCGTCTATTACCTGACGGGCAACCTGCTGGTGGTCATCATCACCCACGCGCTGTACGACTGGATCGTGATCCACTGGTACCGGCGCAAGCTCTGACGCCCACTTGCGAAGCGCACGAGGCATTTCCATACTCGACGGATGGTCACCCTTCAGGGGCGCCGCCGTGAACCGACTCCACCGGGGCGATTTTCTGTTACTGCTGGCGCTGCTCGTCCCGCTCTGGGCCGGTGGCCACCTGGCGCCCATCATCTGGGAGCGCGACGAGGTCATCCGCTGGCTGACGCAGGTCTCCGGGGTACTCGCCCTCACCTGCATGCTGCTGGCCGGCATCCTAAGCATCCGGCTACCGCACAGCGACCGCCCGTTCGGCGGGCTGATCGACCTCTGGAGACGCCACCACGCCCTGGGCGCCGCCGCCCTGCTCCTCGCGATCGTGCACGTCTGGCTCGTCGCCGCCGGGGGGATGGGACACTCGGTGGCATCCGCCGTTCACCGCCTGTTCCCGGGCCCCGATCACTGGGCCATCCTGGCCGGATGGGGCGCACTGGTCGTGCTAGTCATCGTGCTGGCCCCGACCTTCAAGTTCTTTGGCGAGCCCGGGTACGCCCGCTGGAAACGCCTGCATGTGCTGTCCGGCCTCGCGCTTCTGCTGGGGGTTGTCCATGCCTGGCCGCTGGCGCAGGCGACCTGGCCCTGGTGGCTGCTCGGGATCCTGGCACTGGCCGCCTACCTGTGGCGCAAGCTGCTCTCGCCCCGCATCGGACGGCATGACTACCGGGTCGACGGAGTCGAGCGGCTGACCCCGACCATGGTCGAGCTGCGTCTGCGTCCCGAAGGAGAGCCGCTGGCGCATCAACCGGCCCAGTTTGTTTATCTGACGCCGCTCGACCCGGGACTGGCCAACGGCCAGGGCGAAGAACACCCCTTTACCATCGCCTCCGCACCCGGGGAGGAATACCTGAGGATTGGAATCAAGGGCCTGGGCGATGGATCGCGCGCGTTGCAGACGGTCGCCAAGGGTAGCCCGGTCCAGGTCGAGGGCCCGTACGGCACCTTCCTGCAGGGGCATGACCGCAAGCGGCCGGCCGTCTGGCTGGGCGCGGGAGTCGGCATTACCCCCTTTGTGTCTGCGGTACGCGCGCTGGCGCACGAAGGACGTTCGGCCAACCCTCCCGTGCACCTGTTCCAACTGGCCGATCGCCGGGAAGCAGCGGCCTACCATGACGAACTCGAGCGTCTCGCCAACACGATCGAGGATCTGGACCTGACATTGCACCTGCGCGAACGGGACGGCCTGCTCAGCGCCGATTTCCTGCGGCAGCACTGTGCGGATTTCGCATCCGCCGAGTTCTGGATCTGTGGTCCGGGGGTTGTCGATCGTTACGTCCGCGGACTCCTGCATGCCGAAGGCGTGCCGAACGCGCGCATCCACTCCGAGGCCTTCCATCTGCTGTGAGAACGCCATGACACGAACTGGCCAGACTCTCTACACGCTCCTAGTCGCGTTCATCGCGAGCCTGCTGACCCTCCTGGCCGTGCACCTGCTGGGCCCGGACACCACCCCACCGGTTGTGGAGGGTGACGAGGGCATCACGCACGAGGAACTGGCCCGCCACGCCAGCGAAGACGACTGCTGGATGGCGATCCATGGCGTGGTCTATGACTTCACTGAGTACCTGCCGCGCCATCCGACGCCGATCGAGGACGACTGCGGAACGGATGCCTCGCACGGATGGGATACGAAGGGTACCGGCCGCCCCCACAGCCGCCGTGCCCACGACATGCTCCCCGACTACCGCATCGGCGTACTCGCCGGGGAGGGGTCGCCTTGAATCACGTCAGGAACGCGCCTCGCAGATCGCCAGGGCCAGCTGATTCCGAACCGATTTCAGAGCGCGCAGCACCAGCGGGTCCAGTTCCGTACTGCCCGGCGCCAACTCCAGGCACAGCAGCCCCACGCAGCGCTCACGCACACCCAGAGGCAGCAAGAGAAAACTACGCGCATCCAGCACATCACGGAAATCCCCCGGAAGGTAGCGGCTGATCGCCGGGTCCGAACTGTCGCTGATCACCATATCCTTGCGCTGTGTCATGGCCAGCGAGAGGACATTGCCGGAGCCGGACAGAGACAAGCGCAAGCGCCCGGACAGGGATTCCGCCTCATGCCCGAACGCGGTATGGGCCACCAGCGTGCGGCGTTCCCGATCCGCCAGCATCAGCATCGCGCGGCGCAACCCCAGCACCTGGTAGATGTTTTCCAGCGCGGCCTGCACCAGCGGGTTCAGCTCGAATCCCTCGACCATCGCATCGAGCATGTCCGTCAGCGACTCCATCAGCGCCGCCGCCTGCTCGGCCGGTGACGCCGCCCCTGAGCCCGGGCCGTCGGCCGCCAGGCCACCATTGGCATCCAGCAGGGCCTGCTCGTCCGGAACATCGCCACCCTGCGCGGTCTCGCCAACCCCCAGATTCCGTCGCAGTTGCCGCAGATGTTCCTGCCCCTCGCGCGGCAGCTTGACCACGCTCAGAAACTGCTCGAGATGCACGCGCCCGTCCTGAATGGCCCGGCGCATACCCGTAGCTTCGACGTCCAGCGACGCCTTGTAGCGGCGCCGCAGTTCGGCCAGGGCGAGATCCTGCTCCGCCGGGTCCTGGTGGATAATCCGGCCCGCCATCTCGCTGGCCAGGGTCACGATCCGGTGCAGACGCTGGTCCAGGTCGCGTACCGCCGGCAACGTGCCCTCGGGCGCCCGTTCGACCGCCTGCACGATCTCGCGCGGGAAGTTCCAGTCCTCCAGCACGGCACGCGCCAGGGCCTCGTACGAGAGCCCGAGCACCTGGCGCGCCGCACTGCCCTCGGAAACGCCCTGTGTCTGCCGGATCTGAATCTCGTCGGCCTCCTCGGGGAGGTAGTAGAGCGCCAGCATGCGACCGATGTCGTGGAACAACGCGCAGACAAACGCCTGTTCGCTTTCGACTCCGCCGAGCTGCCGGGCCAGCGTGCGCGCCAGCATCGCGCTGAACAGCGTCTGCACCATCGCCTGCATCAGGCGAGCGGACTGGCTCCCGCCCTTGAGGTTTTCCAGCAGAACGAGGCCTAGCGCCGCCGTGCGCACCTGCTCGAATCCCAGCAGGACGACCGCACGGGACACCGTGCGGATGTTGCCGCCGAAGTTGCTGTAGAAAGGGGAATTGGCCAGCCGCAGAAGCTTCTGTGTCGTCGCGTAGTCCTTCAGCACCGCATTCGACAGTTCGGCGACCGAACGCTGCTGGCTGTCGCCCGAGCACTGGGTAATCTCGCGGATGTGGGCCGAGACCCCCGGGAAGTCCGGCTTGCGCCGGATCCTTCGAAGGATGAAGTCGCCCGGATCTCCCGCGTCGGACTCGCGGCCCTCGGTCACGGCGAGAAACGCCTCGCGCAGCGCCTGGGCCGTTGCGTAACGCTCGTGCGGATCGGGCCGCAGTGCCCTCAGGGCGATGGCATCCAGGCGTTCGTCGCCCTCGCCCGTGTGCTTCGACGGCGGTTCGAAGACGCCGGTTTCCATCGTATCCAGAACACCCTGGTCGGTGTCCCCGGGAAAGGCCCGACGCCCCGCCATGAGTTCGCAGAACAGCGCCCCCAGCGAGAACACGTCCCCTGCCAGTGCAGGCGTGCCGCCGCGCAGCTGCTCCGGGGCCAGGTAATGGCGCGTCTGTGTCTGATGCCCCGCGGCCTGTTCGCTACCCTGGGGCAACGCGAGCCCCAGACCGGTGACTCGCGCATGACCATCCGCGCCCACCGTGATGTTCGCGGGCTGCAGCGACCCATGAACAATCCCCTGCTCGTGCGCAGCGGCCAGGGCATCGACAATCTCGCGCATCAGCGCCAGGGCGCGGTCCAGCGGCAGCCGTCCCCTGGCGAGCAGGGCATCCAGCGTTTCGCCCTCGATGTACTCGCATACAAGGTAAAGACCCTCGTCCCAGGGCCCCGCTTCGAAGATCGCCGCGCTGTGGGGGTGCCGGAAACGGCTCACCGCGCGGGCCGCGCGCATCAGGTCATCACGCGCCTCGGCATCGCCCAGGGCCTGGTGCGTCAGCGTACGTACCATCACGCGCCGGTCCAGTACGCCGTCATGCGCGACATACAGGCCGTCGCGCGCACTCTCCCCCAGTGTCGCCAGCACACGAAACCGATCGATCCAGCGTTCCTGGCTCGCGTCACGCGACCTCGCCATGCCCCCTCCCCAAAGCCGTTGCCACTCTCTCGCCCCGAGCCCGGTACCCCCGCCAAAGCGGCGGTTATACCTCCAAACGCCCCCGTGCCGGTGCATTCATGATGACACGAGCCGGGGCCAGTGAGGTCACAGGTCGCGGGATCGCCTGTCGAGATAGGCCTTGAGGTTTGGAGGCCGGTAGTCGCGCGACTGCCGGTAGCGTTCTTCGACCGACGAGTGCAGCCGCGTCGGGGAATCCCCCTGGTCGAGATCCCGGACCAGTGTACGGCGCAAGCGATAGATGTGACGCCGCGACTGGTGGATCGCGGCGCGAGCGTCGGGGCGCAGGCTGGCCGGGAGGTGCGGCTCGAACTCCAGTCCTGCGGCGGATGCCTGCTCCAGCATCCAGTCCAGGGCAATATCGGCGACCCGCAGCCCCCGGGCATCGGGTGGATAGCCGCCCCCGATATCCGCGTGCACCCCGGCGAACCACTGCTGGTCCAGATCCAGCCCTTCGCGCGGCTCCCACAGGGTGGGTTCGAAGTCCGCGCGGCGCTCGTCGATGGCCAGTGCATGCCGGGCGATCCGGACATTCGGGCCGAGCTTGGTGTCGTAGAACTCGTCGGTGCGGTCGAACAGCCCGAGCACCGAAAACGGGATGCCCAGTGCCCCGACGGTATCCCAGACACCCACGAAACGGATCGTCCGAGAGGGATGGCTGTGGGTCTCGCGAAAGGCGCGCGAGTGCTTGCCCTCGGGCTTGTAAGCCGCCCCTGTGCGCTTGTACAGGCGAAAGGCCTCTTCGATCAGGCGTGCATCCGGGCGCCGGAGAACCCCGCAGTTGTTGATCAGGCCGCACAGGCTGCGCACGGTGTACGCGCCCCGGCTGAACCCGAACAGGAAGAGCTCCGTGCCGGAGGCGTAGTTCTGCACGATGTAGCGATAGGCATCGGTGATGTTTTTGTGGATGCCCCGCCCGGTTATTCCGCCACTGACCCGGGCGTGGTACGACCCCACACCCCAGTCATAGAACACCTGCTGGGTGTCGCCAGCGGCGTCGACCGGCGCCACCGCCCGAGCCAGGCGCAATACGTTCGTCGGGACGTCGGACTCGACGTCCTCTTCCGGACGGTTCCAGGTCCCGTCCGCGCAGATCACGATACGGCGCGTCATCATCGGCCTCCCTGCCGCTTACCTGTCCTTCAGCCTAGACTGCGCAGGGGCACTGTGCATGTCCGGAGCGATTCGCCCATGCAACGCTAGCGGCCAATCTCGATGCGCCGCACCCCGGGGCGCTCGCCATCCTTGCGACGGGGGACATGGACATCCAGAACCCCGTTCTTGAAGCGGGCGGATATGCCGTCCGTGTCGGCGTCGCCGGGCAGGCTCAGGACCCGGCGAAACCGCCCGTAACTGCGCTCGATTCGATGGTAGCCTTCCTCGTCCTCTTCGTGTTCCTGGCGCTTTTCGCCCGAGACGATCAGGTCGTCGCCATCGATCGAGAGGTCGATCTCCTCCTCCGCGATCCCGGGCACCTCCACCGAGATCCGGTAGGCCTTGCGTCCCTCGGCGATGTCCACGCTGGGCTTCAGCCACAGTGGGCCGGTACGCCCCGCGAGGGCACCGCCCCGGGCACGACCGAAGAACTGCTCGAACATCCGGTCCATCTCCTGGTGCATCCGCAGCAGCGGGTCGCCCGTGGCTTCGTCGCGCCGCGCGGGCAGGACCTCGGGCTGTTCCTGTTCCTCGCGCTTGAACCAGTTCCACGGCTTGAGCTTTTGCAGGTCCATGCGGTCACCTCCTCGTATCGTGTGTCGTACGCACTTGCATTCAGGGCTCCTACCCCGATACGTAGGAAGTCGAGCGAACTTTTCAATATCCAGGGCCGAACCCATCAGAAAAATCGGCCCCCCGACCGTGGCCGATCATCAATGGAACAGGACTTTTACATCACGCTGTTCATCATCGCGGGTACCGTGGCGACCTCCGTCTGGGCCTGGCAGCGACCGCGCGTGATGGAACGGATGATCTACTGGCCACCGGCGGTGGCCCGCGGGGAATACTGGCGGCTGATCACCCACGGGTTCATTCACGCGGACGGCACCCATCTCGCGTTCAACATGATCACGCTGTTCTTCTTCGGGATGGCCATGGAGCGCGTGCTGGTCCCGGAGATCGGCGTACTGGGCTTTGTGGCGTTCTATCTGGCCGGCATCGTGCTGGCGATCCTGCCCACCCACCTGCGCCATCGGGACAACCGCTTCTACCGCAGCCTGGGCGCCTCGGGAGCGGTCTCGGCCGTTCTGTTCGCCTATATCCTGCTGCAGCCCTGGTCGATGCTGTTCGTGTTCTTCATCCCGATGCCGGCGATCGTTTTTGCGGCGGCTTATGTGGCCTATTCCTTCTGGGCGCAGCGCCAGGCTCGCGACAATGTGAACCACAGCGCCCACCTGTGGGGCGGTGCCTGGGGCGTAAGCTTCATGCTCCTGCTGGAACCAGCGCTGTTCGGCCGTTTCGTCCAGGAACTGTTGTCTCCCCTTGGGGGATAGACGTGAATCCTTCCCGGCACCCGGTGGTCCCATAAAGCGCAGCCGCACGTAACCGGCCCGGATTTCATCCCAGGAGGTCGCATGGCTCGTACCGCACACGCACACGCCCGGCCGGCCATTGGCCTCGTGGCCGGCCTAGCTTTCGCTATTGCGCCCACACCGCCACTGGCGGACCACGAAGCCCAGAACCGGATTGTCTGGCAGGATCCCGGCGAAGTCGCCCGCGGCGAGGCCTACCGAGGCCCCTGGCGCATGAATGCCTCCGAGTTTCGCTATGTGGACGATGCCTCGGTGGCGATCAACGATCATGGCGAGGTGGTGGTCGTCTGGGTTGACCAGGTAGAACAGGCGATCTTGCTGCAACGCTACGACCGCGACGGCCAGGCCGTCCTGGATGAGCCCACCCGTATCGGCGGGGAACCGGACACCTTCTCCTGGCTGCCGCGCGTCGCGATCGAGCCGACACCGGATGACGAGGACGCATTCACCGTTCACCTGCTCTGGCAGGAGATCCTGTTTACCGGGGGCGACCACGGCGGGGAGATCCTCTATGCCCGCTCCCGGGACGGGGGACGCTCCTTCGAGGATCATCAGAATCTGTCCAACTCGCGGGACGGTGCCGGCAAGGGACGCATCACCGCCCATCGCTGGGACAATGGCAGCCTGGACCTGCTGCTGGCCGCCGAGGGTCAGGTCGTCGCGGCCTGGACCGAGTACCAGGGTCCGCTGCGCGTCACCTACTCGTCCGACAATGGCGAGAGCTTCGCGGAACCCGAGACGATCAACGAAGGGGCCTACAAACCGGCCCGCGCACCGAGTCTGGCTCAGGCCCCCTCGGGACGGATCCTGCTCGCCTGGTCGGAGGGTGACAGCCCGTATGCCGACATCCGCATCGCGACCTCGGATGAACTGGGCGAAGGCTTTGCCGCACCTGCGACGGCGGTTGAAACGCCAGGTCATGCCGACGCCCCTTCGCTAGTAGTGGATGACGGAGGTACCGTGCATCTGGCGTTCGGGGCCATCCCTGCGAACGACCTGGAGGACTACCGCCAGCCCTACCACCGCAGACTGCACATCACCCAGGCCGATGCCGACACCCTGGAGTTCGGCCCGGCGAATGAGCTCGACGCGGGTGACTGGCCGGGCGGCTTCCCCACGCTGGCGCGCTCCGCCGACCGGCTCTATCTCGTCTGGCAGCGCTATCAACACCCGACCGATCGCCCGTACGGTCTGGCGTTTACCCACGCCACGCTGGACACCCTGGCGTTCGCGCCCGTCGAGCCCGTCCCGGGCACCGTCGACCGGCCCTACAGCGGCGGGCTTCAGGGGCAGCTGAAACGGCGGATGGCGGTCAACGCGGCGGGCGAGATCGCGATCGCCCAGAGCCGCTTTGTCCCGGGCAGCCACAGCGACATCCTGTTCATCCGTGGCCAGGTGCAGGACCGCTGATGGCCTCGAAATCCTTCTCGCTGATGATCCACGGCGGTGCCGGGCGCATCCGCGAGGCGCAGGACCCGCTGGTTGCCGAGCAGTACCACGCCGCGATGCTGCGGGTACTGGAGGCCGGCCGCGAGAGCCTGGCCCGCGGCGAGCGGGCACTCGATACTGTTGAATACTGCGCGGCACTGCTTGAGGACGACCCGCTATTCAACGCCGGCATCGGAGCCGCGCTGACCCGCGAGGGCACGGTCGAGCTGGACGCCGCGATCATGGAAGGTGAAACCCTCGGTGTGGGGGCTGCGGGCGCCGTTCGCGGGATCGCCAATCCCATCCGCCTGGCCCGCGCAATCCTGGAGGACGGCGCGCATGTGCTGCTGGTTGCGGAGGGTGCCGCAAGCTTTGCTCGGCAGGCCGGGCTGCCCCTGATCGACGAAAGCCGACTGATCACGGCGCAACGGCGGGAGCAACTGGAACGAACACTGCGACGCGGCACAGTCACGCTGGACCATGACGAGCCCGCCCCGGGGACCATCGGCGCGGTCGCCCGCGATCAGCACGGCCACCTGGCCGCGGCAACCTCCACAGGCGGCATGAATGGCCAACGCCCCGGCCGCGTCGGGGACTCGCCCATCGCGGGTGCGGGCGTCTACGCCGACGATCACACCGCCGCCATCTCGGCGACCGGCCTCGGCGAGCATTTTCTACGCAGTGTCTTCGCCAAGGACCTGGCCGACCATATCGAGCTGCTGGGCCTCGGTGCCGCCGAGGCCCTCACCGCGAGCCTGCGACGGCTGCGCGAGCGACTGGACGGCTACGGCGGGGCGATCGTGATCGACCGCGAGGGGCGCTGTGCGGCCGGCACGACCACCCCACGCATGATCCGTGGCTGGATCGAGCACGGCGGCGCCAGCGAGACGCGTATCGACCCGTAATCGCGGCCCATCAAGCGCGATCCAGAACAAGCCGTTACCATTCCTCGCCCACGCACGAAACCACAGGCCGCCACCATGCAAGACGCCATCGCCCGCCTCCCCAAGGTAGAGCTGCACCTGCACATCGAGGGCGCCCTGGAACCGGAACTCCTGTTCCGGCTGGCCGAGCGCAACAACGTGGAACTGCCCTATGCCTCGATCGACGAGGTGCGCGCGGCCTACCAGTTCCAGGATCTGCAGTCGTTTCTGGACATCTATTACGCGGGGGCCTGCGTCCTGCTGACCGAGCAGGACTTCTACGACCTGACCTGGGCCTATCTGCAGCGCTGCCAGCAGGATCACGTACGCCACACCGAGATCTTCTTCGACCCCCAGACGCATACCGAACGCGGCGTGGCGTTCGCGACGGTGATCAATGGCATCACCCGCGCCCTGGACGACGGCAAACGCGAGCTGGAAATCTCCAGCCGGCTGATCCTGTGCTTTCTGCGCCACCTGAGCGCCGAGGCCGCGATGGAGACCTTCGAGGCGGCCCAGCCCTACCGTGACCGCATTGCGGCATTCGGTCTGGACTCGGCCGAACAGGGCAACCCGCCGGAGAAATTCCGGGCCGTCTTCGATCGCGTGCGCGACGCCGGCTTCCGCGTCGTCGCCCACGCCGGCGAGGAGGGCCCACCCGAATACATCCACCAGGCCCTGGACCTGCTGCAAGTCGATCGCATCGACCATGGCGTGCAGGCCGAACAGGACCCCGCCCTACTGCAACGGCTTGCGAAGGAACAGATCCCGCTGACCGTCTGCCCGCTGTCGAACATCAAGCTCTGCGTGTTCGACCAGCTCGAGGACCACAACCTCAAGCGCCTGCTCGCTGCCGGGCTGCGGGTCACCATCAACTCCGACGACCCCGCCTACTTCGGCGGCTACATCGGCGAAAACTTCCGCGCAACGACCGAAGCGCTAAGCCTGTCGCTCGACGACCTGGAGCAGCTCGCCCGCAACGCGGTCGAAGCCGCCTTCCTGGACGACCCGGCCCGCCAGCACCTGCACGCCGAAATCACGGGCTGGCGCCGCAGCGTCGCCTGACCCGAATCGGACGCAGGGACGATGCTTCAGCCCTGCCCTGTGCCCGGCAGGGGTGGCGGCACCCGGTGGAACCAGGGCTGCGCGGCCTCCAGCTGGGTCGCCAGTGAGAGCAGCCGTCCCTCTTCGCCCCAGGGCGCCATGAACTGCACACCCACGGGGAGTCCACCCCGATCCCAGTGCAGCGGCACCGACATCGCGGGGATTCCGGCCAGGTTGGCGGCCAGGGTAAACGGGGTGCGCTCCAGGTTCTCGAACGTCATCCGCTCCAGAAAGCGGCTGTTCAGCATCCAGCGGCCCACAGGCAGGTACAGGGCAAGCCGTTGCAGGGCGCGGACCAGGGGGGCTGGCTCCAGCTCGCCGATCCGCGGGGGCGGCATCGCCACGGTCGGCAGCAGCAGGACGTCATAGCGCTCGAACAGCGTCGCCAGCGCCAGACTCACGCGATTCCAGCCCTGCCGGGCGCGGGCGTATTCCCCCGCGGTCAACGCCCGCCCCAGCCGCGCCAGCGTACGCGTATCCAGCTCGAAGTCGTCCCAGCGCGCACCCCGTTCGCACGCCCGCGCCACAAACGCCGCCACCTGTCCGTACAACAACGCCAGTACCGACCGCGCCACATGCCGGCCATCCACTGGCCAGTCCGTTACCCGCTCGACGACGTGGCCCTGCGCTTCCAGCAAAGCGCCGGCCCGCTCCACCGCCTCCACACAATCGCGATCGACTCTTCCGCCAACGGGCGAATCGACGTTCCAGCCGATCCGCAGGCGTCCCGGCTCGCGTCGGGCGAGTTCCTCGAAGCTTGCCGAAGGTGGCTCCACCCGAAAGGGCGCGGAAGCACTCTGCCCCGAGGACAGGACATCGAGCATCCGGGCACTGTCACGCACACTGCGCGAAAGCACCCCCTCGCTCACGGCGCCCTCCCAGGCCTCGCCCGCCAGCGGCGTCACCGGCACCCGACCGCGCGAAGGCTTCAGTCCGAATAACCCGCAGTACGAGGCCGGTATGCGAATCGACCCGGCCCCGTCGTTGGCACCGGCCATGGGCACGATCCCGGCCGCCACGGCCGCCGCCGCCCCACCACTGGAACCACCGGGCGAGCGATCGATATCCCACGGGTTTCGCGTCGGCCCCCAGAGCGCGGACTCCGTAACCCCCTTGAGCCCGAATTCCGGCGTCGCGGTCTTGCCCAGAATCACCAACCCTGCATCTTCGGCTCGGTGGACGGTGTCAGCACTGGCCGGCGCAATCACCTGACGGCAGGACCGACTGCCCAGGGTCGAGGGAAGCCCCTGGACGTCCTGCAGGAGGTCCTTGACCAGGTACGGGACCCCGGCGAATGGTCCCTTAACGCCCTCGTCGATTCGCGCCTGGGCACGCGATCGGGCATCGATGCAAACCGCATTGAGCACGGGGTTCACCGCATCCAGGCGCTCCAGCGCGCACCGCAGCAGAGACCCGGGCGCGACCTCCCCGTCACGCACGGCTGCCGCACAGGCGCAGGCATCCCATTGGCGATAATCGCGCGCTCCCGGTGCCTTGCCAGCGTCGTCTCCTGTCATGACGGAACTGTACCGTGGGTTGGCTTATGCAGTCAGGCGACCCACGCTCCATTCATGCCCCGGCAACACAGCCGAGGTACCGCAGTTGTTGCAAACGCTGGCAGCGCGCACTATACGGAGCGGCAGCACGGACGCTGCGGTTTCCGGACGGAATGGGAGCAAGGACATGCACGGGCACAGGGGGCCACGGCAGGATCGCCCACAGGGGCCGGGATCATGAGGATCCTGGTCGTCGATCGCTCGCGCGTGTTCCGGGCCCTTTGGAGCCGCATGGTGGGCACCGCCGGACACGAAGCCAGCATGGCCGGCACCGGCGCCGAGGGGCTCGCACGCCTGGACATCTTCCGCGCAGAGCTGGCCTGCGTTTCGCTAAGCCTGCCCGACATGGATGGCCTGGAATTCTGCCGCGCGGCGCGCAAGAAGCGTTACGGCCGCGGGCTGCCACTGATCCTCCTTACGTCCAACCCCGATATGCGCATTCGCGAACGCGCCTTCGCCGCGGGCGCGACCGATGTCCACGACCGAACCAACATTGGGGAACTGTTCCAGCAGGCCGAACGGTACGCGCAGCCGCTGGAGAACCTCCACAGCGGACGGATTCTGTTTGTGGAGGACAGCCCCACCGCCGCACGCTACCTGCGCCGCGCCCTGGAGCCGATGGGCATCGATATCGTGCACTACGCCAGTGCCTCCGACGCCCTCGCGGCCTTCGACCCCTCGCAGTTCGACCTGGTCCTGAGCGACATCCTGGTTGAGGGCGAGCTGAGCGGGATGGGGCTTGTGGGGTGCATCCGTCAGCAATGCCCGGACATGACCGAGATGCCGATCGTCGCCATGTCTGGCCTGGATGATCAGCACCAACGCGCGGAGCTATTTCGCCTTGGCGTCAATGACTTCATCACCAAACCTTTCCAAGGGGATGAACTTCGGACGCGCCTGTGCAACCTGCTGAACAACAAACGCCTGATGGAAGAGGTCCGCCTTCAGCGTCAGAAGCACTACGAAATGGCAATGGTTGATCCACTGACCGGTCTGAGCAATCGCAATGCACTAACCGAGTTCGCCAGCCGTTTCTTCGATGAGCCCTGCAGCCGGGAACAACCGCTGGCCCTGATCCTGATGGATCTCGACCACTTCAAGGACATCAATGACCGTCACGGTCACTTGGTCGGCGACAAAGTCCTCGCGGCCATTGGCGAACTCCTGCGCGCCGTGGCCGCGCCCGGCGAAGTCCCTGTCCGCTTCGGCGGCGAGGAACTGCTGATCCTGATGCCAGGCAACGACCTGTTCGATGCCCATACCCGTGCCGAGGACCTGCGCCAGCGGATCCAGGACCTGCGCCCGGCGGGCCTGCCGCTCACCGCGTCCTTCGGAGTAACCAGCCGGGAACCCGGAAGCGATGTAGAAATCAACGACCTGTTCCGCGCGGCCGACGAGGCCGTCTATAACGCCAAGGCCCAAGGGCGGAACTGCGTGGTGTCGGTCCCCACGCGGTCACAGGAATCCACGGAACAACATTTCGGCTGATCGACATCGCCCCAGGTAAGCGCTCCCTTGCGTGGGCGGAACCCGGACGCCGTTCACAGCTTCCCACATGCGCCCCCCGGTCTCCGCCATGGAGCGTCACAGAATCCCTATACTCTTCACATATTCGCACCCCGGAAATCTGCTTGTCTGATCCTGCCTCCCCGCATACCGCCGATCACGATCGGCTGCTCGACACCAATCGCCGTTTCTACAATGACTTGTGGAAAGACTCGCAACTGGTGTCGCCCGACCAGTTCAATACCTGGCCGCTGGTCTGCCGACTCAATCGCGACGGCTGCGAGCGCCTTGAGGTCGGGCCCGGCATGCGGCCGCGGCTGCCCATCGCCGGTACCCACTTCGCCGACATCAGCGAGCCCGCCCTGCGCACGCTGCGCGCCGAAGGCGGTCACACGGAATCTGCGGTCATCAGCGACCTGCCCTACGAAGACGGCCGCTTCGACCTGATCTCTGCGCTCGACATCATCGAGCACGTCGAGGATGACGAGCAGGCCATGCGCGAACTGACGCGTGTCGCCGCCCCGGGGGCGCGCATCCTGCTCTCGACGCCCCTCCATCCGGAGTACTGGACCCGCTTCGACGAAATCGTGGGTCACTACCGCCGCTACACGCCCAACAGCCTGTTCGCGTTGCTGGAACGCCATGGTCTTACCATCGATCAGAGCGGCGTCTTCGGTATGAAGCCCCGCTCGTCACTCCTCACCCGTCTGGGCATGTGGTTCCTGCAGCATCACCGCGATACGGCCATGCATTACTACAACCGCTACTTCATGCCGCTGGCCCTGAAGCGTCAGAAGACGCTCCAGCTCTATCCGGGCATGATCCCCACAGAAGACGTCGGCGAGGTCTTTCTGGTCTGCCGCCGAGTGGCCTGAGACGCGCACTCGCGGCCGGAACATGGTTGCTTGAAGGAACCCGCTCCCGCGGGTATTGTCCATGGATCAAGACCCTTACCCAGGCTGCATCGATGTTCGATACCCGTCCGCTGCATACGGCCCAACAACAGCACCCGTTTATCCTGTCGCTGCTCGTGCTCGCGACCGGCTTCGTGCTGACGATGCAGAATCCGCAGGCCCAGGACGCCACTGCCGAGCTGGTCTCGAAGGTTGAGCTGCCCACCCTCGCGCAGGTCATGGAAATGCGGCCTCAAAGCCCGCCGCCCGGGGTCGAGGGTGACCAGATGGTCAGCGAGGAGACTGAGGAGACGCAGGCCCTGATCATGCTGGACCGCGAAGCACAGGTCACCCGTTCCGCGAGCGACCTGCGCGAACGCCCGCAGCGGTAGCTTTTGCCGGTTTCGACCGGTATCGCGACATCCCCAATCCTTTCACCGGGGGCTGAATGCCGGAATCGCTCCGACCAACGCCCGGTGACGGGCGCGCACTGAACCCCCATCTGGTCCCCGGCCTGCGCGAGTACCTCAACGAGGACGAGCACGCAGAAGGCCGGCTCGAGGCCCATGCCCTGATCGAGGACGCCGTCGCCGTACGCGCCTCCGACATCCATCTCGACCCCGAACCTCAGGGCTACCGCATTCGGCTGCGCATCGATGGCCTGATGGTCGACGCCACGACACTCGAGTCCGGCCTCGGCGAACTGCTGTCCAATCAGCTCAAGACGCTGGCCAGTCTCGACCCGATGCCCACCCTGAACTCCGCGGAAGGCAGCTTCGCCTGGCGCGGCGAGGACACAGGGCACCTGGATCTGCGCGTTACGACCGTACCCTGCGTCAATGGCGACAAGCTGTCCGTGCGCATCCTGGCCGAGCCCGATGCCTTCCAGGACCTGAGCGACCTGGGTCTTCCGGAACAGGAGGTCGAGGCCATTCGCCAATGGACGCAGACAGCCGGTGGCGTACTGCTGGTGACCGGTCCCACCGGCAGCGGCAAGACCACGACCCTGTACGCCCTGCTGCACGAAATCGGCCAAACATCGCAGCAGATCATCACGCTCGAGGACCCGGTCGAGTACGCCATCCCGGGCGTGAACCAGATCCAGATCAATACCGACCAGGGACTCGACTTCGAGCAAGGCACCCAGACCCTGCTTCGACTCGACCCGGATTACGTACTGGTCGGCGAGGTCCGCGACGAGCCATCCGCCCGCGGCGCGATCAACATCGCCACCAGCGGGCGTTCCCTGATGGCCACCCTGCACAGTCGTGATGCAGTCGGTACCGTCGCTTCCCTGCGCAACATGGGCCTTGAAGACTTCGAGATCGCACCGACACTCGAGCTTGTGATCGCACAGCGGCTCGTGCGACGTCTTTGCCCGCATTGCCACGAGCGCCGGGCACCGAACGACCGAGAGCAAAAGTGGCTCGGCATCGGCGGTCGCGAGCCCCCCGAGACGGTCTGGGCCGCGCGCGGCTGTTCCGTCTGCAACAATCTGGGCTACTACGGCCGCATCGGCATCTTCGAGGTCTGGCACCTGGACGAGTCCGACAGCGCGGCCATCCTCGACCACCACGACGACAGGGGCCTGCGCCAGCGCCTGGCCGACAAGGGCCAGCGCATGCTCCTTGATGACGGCATGGACAAGGCCGAACGCGGACTGACGACCTACGACGAGTTGTTCCGCGCCGGCCTGCTTTCCCCGTAGCGCAACCACACATCGTCAAACCTCGATTACGTTCCCCCCCCATGGCCCCAAACGACACATTCAACGCATTGCTGCTGCAAGAGGGCGATCCTCGACCGATCGCCGAGGTATCCACCCTGAACCCGGCCGACCTCCCGGCAGGGGAAGTACTGGTCGCCGTTGAACACTCGGGGCTGAACTACAAGGACGCAATGATCCTCAACGGACTGGGTCGCCTGGTGCGGGAGTATCCCCATGTGCCGGGCATCGACCTGGCGGGCACCGTGACGGAATCCAGCGATGCCCGCTACCGACCCGGGGATCACGTCCTGCTGACCGGCTGGCACGTCGGCGAACGCTACTGGGGCGGCTTCGCGGAATACGCCCGGGTCCACGGGGACTGGCTGACCCCGATGCCGGACACGCTGGATGCGCGTGGCGCGATGATCGTGGGCACGGCCGGGTTTACCGCCATGCTGGCGATCGAGGCCCTGGAACACGGCGAGATCACCCCCGGGACCGGAGAGATCCTGGTCACGGGCGCGTCCGGCGGCGTGGGCAATCTGGCGATCGCACTCCTTGCCGCGCTGGGCTATCGCGTTGTGGCCGCCACCGGCCGGCCGGAAAACGCCAGGCACCTGGAGGCCCTGGGCGCCCGGTCGATCGTGCCCCGAGGCGAGCTTGCCGAGCGGCCCGACCGCCCGCTGCTTTCCGAACGCTGGGCGGGCGTGATCGACAGCGTGGGTGGCGATACCCTGGCCCATGCACTCGCCGAGACCCAGGCCCGCGGCATCGTCGCCGCCTGCGGACTCGCGGGCGGGGCGGGGCTGACGACCACAGTCATCCCGTTCCTGCTGCGCGGCATTCGGCTGCAGGGCATCGATTCTGTGCAATATCCCGCGACCGACCGCGAACGGGTCTGGCAACGGATCGGCCGCCTCCTCTCGCCGGAGACGCTCAAGCGGTGCCTGGCGGAAGAGATCGGCCTGTCACAGCTCCCGGAGCGCGCGGAGGCGCTGCTGGCCGGTCAGATCCGCGGGCGTGTCCTCGTCACTCCAACAGACCACTGACGAGAGCGCTCAGGCATCCACCTCAGTCACGGGCTGCCTGTCCCACTGCCGGCGAAGCCTGCTCACATCGCCCGCGAAAGCCCGCGCATCATAGCCCGCAGCACGCATGCGCTCGGCCAGTACCGCGGACTGCGTACCACGAAAACAGTAGAGCACGTACGCGCGGTCGCGCGGGAACTGCTCGAAGCACGCCGCGAGTTCATCGGCCGGGTGATTCACCGCGCCCGGCAGGTGCCAGTGCCGATACAGATCGGGCGGCTGACAATCGATGATCTCCGCCGCCGCGGGGATATGCTCGACCAGTAGCGGGCTCGTGCGATCCGCGGATGGGGCCGGCGCCCCCAGGTCATGCATCCGGGCCTCGGCAACGGCGCGGTCCAGGCAGCCGTCACTGAGCGCGGCTTCCAGCCTTTCGATGTGTGCGCGCTTGCTGGTCACCATCGGCCGCTGATTCGCGATTGCGCAAAACTCGGGGACCTTCTCGCACACCTCGAACGTGCCGATCGCGCGCGCACGATTCATGATCTCGGTCTTGTCGAAGCCGATCAGTGGCCGCAATACAGGCAGATCGGTTACCGCATCGATGGTTTCCAGGTTGGACAGGGTCTGAGACGAGACCTGACTGAGCGCCTCGCCGGTCACCAGCGCCTCCGCGCCACGCTCACGCGCGATCGGCTCGGCGGCCCGATACATCAGCCGTTTCAGCACGATCTGCCAGGCATCGCCGGGCACCTTCGCGCGCAGGTCGTCGACCACGCCGGAAAAGTCGACACTGAACATCCTGGGGCGAATGCCCGCGCCCCAGTCGCTGACCAGACGGCGACAGACCGCGAGCACCATCTCCTCGTGCACGGACCCACCAACGTTGCAGAATACGAAATCCACGGCGGTCCCGCGGCGCATGATGTACCAGGCCGCCACTGCCGAATCGAACCCGCCCGAGATCAGGACCATGGCGCGCCCCTGCACGCCCAGGGGCAATCCCCCACCCCCCTGCTCGCGCCTGGAGTAAATCCAGGCCTGTTCGCGGTCGAGATCGATCCGGACGACGACCTCGGGGTTGTCCAGGTCGACGCGACCGGGCCCATCCAGGACTGCACCCACCCGGCGCTCGACCTCGGTCGCCGAGATATCCTTGCGGCCATGGCGCTTGCAGCGAACGGCATACCGGCGCCCGCGCACCGCCTCCGTGAAACGGGCGCCCACGACCTCGCAAAGGCGTTCCACCGAGACCTCTTTGAGCACCGCCTCGACCGGCGAAAAGGTGCTGACCCCGAAGGCCTTGCGCAGGATCGACTGGCCCGCCTCGGGCTTCGGTGTATAGAGCACCAGCCGGCCCTGCTGGGTACGCAGATCATGCGGGATGCCGATCAGAGCCCGCTTGAGGTTCCGCCGCAGGACCCGCGTGAAATGGCGCCGGGTGCTGGGCGACTTCAGATGAATCTCCGGGGCCAGGCGAACGATGATCGGGGTTGCAGCGACGTCAGTCATGAATGTCTTCGGTCAGGAGTTCCTGGGGAAACGGGTTGAGGATGCTTTGCTCGCGCACCCACTGGACATCCAGCTCTTCTGCCAGGGCACGGATTCGCGCGTAGACATGCCGTGGCGGACACTCGCCGCGGCGGCAGGCGTCGATCGCTTCATGCAGGGCCGTCGAGCGGGATGGGTCCAGGCGATCGCGAAAGTGCCCGGCCATATGCTGCAGCACATTCACATGTTGGCCGACCGACACGGGTCTTGCCAGCACCCCCATAAACCGCCGCGTGTATCCCGGCGCGACCTCGTCCCGCGGCTGCCCAGCGGCTTGTGCAACAAAACGCCCCAACTGATCGTAGCCGACCCGGTCATGGGCGAGCAGCAGCATCTTCTCGCGCGTATGGAAACGCATGAGGTCTCCCAGGGTCCACCGCGCGGCAAACAGCTCGCGAACCCGCGCATGCGCAAAGATGCGCTCGAGAAAGGCCTCGCGAGCATCCGGACCGGCCAGCCCGGCCTCCTCGACGACGGGCAGGTCGGGTAGCGCATCGGTCAGTGCGGTGGCGAACAGGCCCGCAGCGGGCTCGGCCTCGTTCGCCACCCGAACCTGCAGCCCGCAACTGGGTGATCGTGCCTTGAATATGTAGCCATCCAGTCCGGCCGCCGCGAGGACTGGCACACGGTCTTGAACAAAGTCCTGGACGGGGCCTGTGCAGTCCCCACCCGTTTCGTTCCCGCGCAGCGCCAGGCGTCCGCCTTCACGAACCAGGTGCATCGGCTCGCGCGGCGTGCCCAGCACCGCCTCCGGACAGACGGGTACCCAGGTGACATGGCGTGCCAGCCGTTCGACCACAAAGGCCTCCCGCCGATGTCCACCGTCGTAGCGAACGGGTTCGCCGAGCAAACACTGCGACACACCGAGATTGGGGGTTGGTTGCGGATTCATCTGCCATGCGGGTGGATGTGCAGGACATTCAGGGTAGCAAGCCGCGCCATGCGACACCGACCGCTATACTGCGAACAGTATCTGCCGGAGCATCCGCGTGTTCGCGATCAAGCCCCTCCAGCGTCGCATCTCGAAGACGCGTCCTGGCCCGCTCCTGCTGCTGGCCCTGACGCTGCTGCTGACGTGGGTGGCCATGCCGGCGAACGCCGGCGACGCGGAACCAACGAGCGATACGCGTCCCACCATTGGTCTGGCCCTGGGCTCCGGCGGTGCGGGTGGCCTGGCCCACATCGCGATACTGCAGGCCTTCGATGAGCTCGGCCTGCAGCCGGACTATATCGCGGGGACCAGTATTGGCGCGATCATCGGCGGCCTGTATGCCGCCGGCCTCAGCGCGGAGGAGATCCTCGACATCTTTGACGACTTCGCCGGTTCAGAGATGGACGCCCTCTCGCGCCTGGCCCGATCCGATCTCGAGCTGTTCGAACTGATCCCCCTGCGCCTGGGCCGCAACGCCCTGCTGGACGCCGATACCTTCCTGCGCTTTCTCGCAACGCACACCCCGACCCGCAGCTTCGACGAACTGCGCATCCCGCTGACGGTGGTAGCGACCGACTACTGGACCAGCCAGACGGTCACGCTCCAGGAAGGTGAGCTCTTTCCGGCGATTGCGGCCAGCATGGCGGTGCCCGGCCTGTTCGCACCCGTACCGTCGGACGACGGCCGGTTACTGATCGACGGCGGGGCCTCCAATCCATTGCCATACGACCTCCTCCGGGACAAGGTCGATATCGTGATCGCGGTCGACGTATCCGGCGCATGGAACGTCGCCAACCAGCCACTCCCCGGGCTGACCGACCTCCTGTTCAAGACCTTCAGCATCATGCAGAAATCGCTGATCCGCGAAATGATCCGGCGCGAACAACCGGACCTTTATCTGGCACCCGATACCGGTGGCGCGCAACTGCTCCATTTCAACCGCATTCACCTGATCCTGGAGGCTGCCCAGCCAAGCGCCGCCGAGCTGCGCCAGCACCTGAAGGACTGGCGACCCGGCGACGCCGTCACGCGTGATCAGGGGACCCGCCAGTGACCACGCAGCCTTCCGATCCATCGGAAACAACCCGCGAGGCGACGGACCCGCCCCCCTCCTCGTCCGAGGCCGTGCGCCACGAGCGCTGGTTTCTGCGCCGCCCGGATGGCGTCTGCGGGCCCTACCCGGCTCGCCAGATCGGCCGGTTCCTCATCCTTGGGCGCCTGAACGAACAGGACGAGATCAGCCAGGACCGGGAATTCTGGGTGCCGATCGCCGAACGTCCCCACCTGATTCCCGAGGAAGTGCGTCTGGCCAACACCCCGGGTGGCAAGGAACGCCTGGAGCGCGCCCGGCTGCGCGAGGACGAACGCCTGCGGGAACGTCGTTCGCATGCCTCGGATTCGTTCTACCGCGACCAGCGCAAGGGCGACCGCCGCTGTCCCGAGAACCTGGAGACGTTGAACCATCGCCAGCTATGGGCCGCCCTGCTCGACCGTACGCCATTTCCCTGGCGCCAATGGGTACAGGGTCCGCGCCCCTGGATCCTGTCTGGCGTTGCGCTTTTCCTTGCCACGGCCCTGCTGGTCTGGTTCGCACAGCAACAGGAAATCACGCCGGCACCGGATTGCGATGCGCCACCCGGACCCTCGGTGAACTGGAACTACTGCAACAAGTCCGGGGCTGCGCTGCGCGGAGCTGACCTGGCCGGTGCCAGCCTGTATGACACCCGCCTGAGCGCCGCACGGCTGGAGCGCGCGCAACTCGCGGATGCCGATTTGCGCTACGCAAACCTCGACCGAGCCCGCCTGGACGGGGCCGATCTCTCACGCGCCCAATTAACTGGTGCCGACCTGCGGAGCGCTCGACTCCGGAGCACCCGCCTGGAAGATGCGGATCTGCGCCACGCCGACCTTGCCGGCGCGGATCTGACCGACGCCCGGCTTGAAGGGGCTCGACTGGACCGCGCCATCTGGATTGATGGGCGCATTTGCGCGGCAGGCTCCGTTGGCCATTGCGAATCCAGCGCGACCGACTGACCATACCGGGAAATAGTTTGACCGAGGTTCGATTCCTCCCCTCGGCGCAGTGAAGGCGTTCGCACCTTCCCGTCCATTCCCTTTCGTCCCCCTGCCCGGGGGAGCTAGACCTGTACACGCAGACCGACACGAGCCGATGGCCGATCGGTCGGTCGCGAGGCACGGAATGACCGTTCCTCAATCCGAAACAGGAGGTTGTACTGATGTATAGCTATCGCAAGACTGCAATTGCCTTTGCCCTGGCCTCGATGTTCGCCCTGGGTGGTCTCGCCACCGCACAGGCGCAAAACCTGGGTGCGGCAGCCGAAGGTGCTGCCGAGACCGGTGCCGAAGCCAGCGGTGGAGCCGCCGGCGGCTCCGAAATGGGCGGCGAAGCCAGTGGCGGGACCGCCGGCGGTGCGGCGGCCGAAGGCCAGGCCCCGGGTGCCGAGGGTGGTGCTGGCGCGAGCGGCGATGCCGGCGCCAGCGGTGACGTCCGTCAGGACGACGATGCCCGTGGCGGCATGGGCGCCGATGCAGGTGCCGGGGCCGGTGCTGGCGGTGAAGCCGAAGGCGACGACGGCGGTGCCGAAGCCGGCGCCGAAGGTGGGGCCGAAGGCTCCGTCGAGGTCGAGTAATCACCTCCCGGCCGGGCGGCACTTGCCGCCCGGTCCGGCTTGTCCGACTGCGGATCGATCCCCATTTCCGCGGCAACCTCCCACCAATAGGGCTCCGCCTCGCAGGAGCAACAGTCGCAGGCCACCGACACCCCTTCGTGCTGGCTCAGTGATGACCCTGATTTTTCCCTCACAGTGACCTTTTCGTTCATCGTGATTCCTCACGGTGTGGCCATCCTTCTCACCATCCTCCCGGATGCGGCAGGATCCCAATAACCCCATGCTACACTCTTGAAATCCCGTCTATTCGGGAGTTACGGAGGATGGAACGCCATGGCTACACGGCGCGACAAGCTGCTGTTTGCCGTCTTTGGCGTAACCGTCCTGGGGCTCCTGCTGCCGCTGTTTCTCCTGGGCTGGTATCTCTGGCAAGGGTCCGTGGTCGCGGAGGAACAGCGTCTGGACGAACTCGCACAAAAGCTCGGCCAGCAAACCGAGCAGGCGATCCTCGACGCGCGCGACCTGCTCGACGAGCTCAATGCCCTCGATGTGACCCCCTGCTCGCCGCAGCACCTGAACCAGTTGCAGGAAGCCGCGATTTCGCGGCCGCATATTCGCGCCGTCGGTTACTGGCGGGCAGTGGAACGCGAATGCGGCGCCGGTTTTGTCCAGGGCGATGCCCTCACTCCCCCCCAGGCCAGCCGCATCTACGACAGCGGACTGGTGGCCTGGTGGCCCGGCCCCACGACGGCGATCGGCGGCGTAGAGCTCTTCCTGATGCGCTATGGCCAGCACGACGTGGCCATCGACCCGCGCCTGCTGGTAAACCCAGGCCTGCTGGAGGACCAGGAAGTCGGGCTCTGGGTCGAATCCATGCCCATGATCACCCATCCCCCGGGGGCCGATGTCCCGGATCCCGAGTTATTCGAACCCGGGCTCACGGTGGATCACGCCGAACAACGGCTGGTCAGCCGCTCGTCGCTCGATACCATCCTGCCGATCGACATCATCGCCGTGCAGCCGATGGCGCAATTCTGGCAGCGCTACCTCCCCACGCTGGCCGGGGCCGGGGCCTTTGGCCTGTTACTCGTTGGTTTGTGGCTGTTTCTGATCCTGCGGTACTTCCGCCACCAGCTCAGCCTGGCTCAGGAGCTGCGCGAGGCGATTGCGCATGACCAGCTGCAGGTGGTGTTCCAGCCCATCGTCGATCTGGAAACAGGCACCTGTCAGGGTGCCGAGGCCCTGGCGCGTTGGCGGCGCGATAACCGGGAAACTATTGGCCCGGATGTCTTCGTGCCTCTGGCCGAAGATACCGAACAGGGGACCGACTTGACCCTCGCGATCCTGCGCTGTGTCCTCCACGAGCTGGGGCCACAGCTCCGCGACCGGCCGGATTGCCCGATCAACCTGAACATCACCGGACAGGATCTGGCCTCCACCCGCTTTAGCGAAGCCCTCCAGCGCGAGCTTGAACAGGCCAAGGTTCCGGCCCACGCAATCAAGCTCGAGATCACCGAGCGCTCGCTGCTCAACACGGATGACGTTCGCAGGAGAATCCAGGATTTGCGCGCGCGCGGCCATCGCATCGCGATTGACGATTTTGGCACCGGTTACTCCAGCCTGGCTTATCTCGAGAGCTTCGAACTGGACACCCTCAAGATTGACAAAACATTTGCCGATGCCATTGGCCACGAAGCAGTGACCAGCAACATCATTAGCCATATCATCGTGATGGCACGCTCGCTGAAGCTGAACATCGTCGCCGAAGGCATCGAGTCCGGGCATCAGGTCGAGTGGCTGCGCCAGCAAGGGGTCGGATTCGGGCAAGGCTATCGCTTCAGCCGCCCCCTCTCGGCGCGCGCATTCCGTGATTGGTGCCAACAAGCCGGGGACTCGAAGTGAACGCCATTATTCGCCACAACACACTTGCCGCCATCGTCGCGGCACTGTTGTTGACCGGGTGTAACGCCATGCCCACTCAGGGAGAACGTTCACCAGATGCAGCCGCCAACGGCGAACAAGCCCGGGATACCCCCCATCAGGACGATGCTTACGGGACGAGCCGGAACGCGGTTTATCTGGCGCGCGATGACGACGCCGTCAACGCACGTCGTCAGCACCTGCTGGACGAGGGGCACGAATCCGTCGCCCTGGATCGGGTGGGCTTCTATATGGACGTGCTGACCGCACGGTTGCGCCAGGAGCTTTCGGGATACGATGTGCAAATGGAACGCGAGGGGCGAATCATCACCCTGATATTTCCGGGCGCCAAGGCCTTCGAGACCAACAGCGCGGAGATTCACCCGGACATGATACCCACCCTCGATGCCCTGGGGCAGGTGCTCGAGGAGTACGACGCCAGCCTGGTGACGATCGCCGGACATACCGACTCTGCGGGCGCACGCGGTTACAACCAGCACCTGTCGGAACAACGGGCCCTGTCGGTCGGTCGTCACCTGCACGACAATGGCGTCGGAGAGGCGCGCATCATTGCGATCGGCTACGGACCGGACCGCCCCATCGCCGAGAATGAAACGTCACATGGGCGCGCCCTGAACCGCCGCGTGGAGCTACGCGTGGAGCCACTAACGGCCACCTGACTCACAAAGCGTCTGGGGGGCCCTCCGCGCGGTGGACCTCGACACGATTTCGGCCACGCGCCTTGGCGCGATAGAGCGCCGCATCGGCCTTGCGCACGAGATCTTCCAGGGAATCTCCGGGTTCGCGAGACACCACCCCCAGGCTGATCGACATCGGCTGGCCATGGGCCGCCGGTGGGTCCGCAATGGCCTGGCGGAGTTTTTCCGCCAGCAACGCTGCACGGTCCGAGTCGGCGTGCGGCACGAGGATCAGGAACTCCTCGCCGCCCCACCGGCCGAGACGGTCCGAGTCGCGCAGGCACGCCTGCAACCGCTGGCACATCTCCCGCAGGATGGCATCCCCCATCGCGTGACCGTAGCGATCGTTGACCTCCTTGAAGTAGTCGAGATCGAGAAAAATCAACGAAAGCGGCAGGTTGTAACGCTCCGCACGAGCCACCTCGTGTTCCGCCTCGGTCTTGAACTTCTGGCGGTTCCAAACCCCGGTCAAGGCGTCCGTATTGGCCAGACGCACCAATTCCTCCTGCTGCTGGCGCAGTGTTGCCTCGACCTCCTTGCGCAGAGCGGCCTCCTGACGCAAACGGCGACTGACCCGCACGTAATGCAGCAGGAGCAGGCTAACCAGGAGCAAGGTAGCGCCTGCGATCAGCGCAATCCGGTACCACCATGCGTGGTCGACTGCGACGCGTACCGCCTGCCGGCGCGGCAGGTTTGGTCTGTCCCGGTTGACCCCACCGCGGCTGGCGCTCTGATCATCCGCCCGGTCCGACGAATTCCGGGCCGCCTGGGCCGGAAACAATTCCCTGCCCCACCGTTCCTCCGGTCCACCGGACCCCGATAACCGCCAGGGGGCCTGGCGAGCCTGGATATCACTGTCCTGCAGCAAGACCCCGGCGTGAGACGAAGGCGGCGGGCTGGCGCAGACGGGGACGGAGAGGAACAGCCACAACAGCCCCCCGAAGCCAAGCCGCAAGCCTTGGCTGCGAAAGCCACGGTTCTGGACGAGCGTCATCGGCATCCCTCGGATCGACTGGCGCTTGCGTGCCGGCCCTTCTGCTGAGCCTAGCACCCCGTCGGCGAAACAACCTGCGGGTCACACCGCGTCTGGTCGGGCCAGTCACGAATCATCCTGGCGAAAAACCAGCGTTCATCGCACTCCTGGCCGTTATTGCCTCGATTTGTGGGCCGCCGTACAGACCGACATTGCAGCCAGCCACATGATCGGGGACGCGTATACATCGTGCGGGTCGAGTGCCCGAACGATGAGCTTGACACTGACCGCCGGCGTTAACGCCGACCCCTTCAAGGAGCGGAATCATGAAGAAACTCACCTCACTCAAATTCGCCGCCGCGATGATCCCCGTTCTCGCCTTTGGCATGAGCACCGCCATGGCGGGCGAACACGAACTGAACGGCAATGACCGCAACGCAATGGAAGAGCGTGATGCCGACGAGCGCCATGATGCCCCCCATATCGACCGTATGCCGGCGCAGGGACTGCATGCCTCCGATCTGATGGACAAGAAGGTCCACAGCCGGACTGACGACGAGGAAGTCGGCGAGATCAATGACCTCGTCATCGATCAGGACGGTCGGATCATCGCCGTCGTAGTCGGCACCGGCGGTGTCCTGGGTATGGGCGAAAAGGAGATCGCAATCGCCTGGGACCGGATCGACCGCACGACCGAAGGCGACGAGGTCAAGCTGTACATCGATATGGATGAAGACACCCTGAAGGAAGCGCCCGAGTACGAACGCGACTAGGGCTCGCACTACCCGGCCCGAGGGATTGCTCTTCCCTCGGGCTCGGTCTTCCGCTACGCCGGCCTGGCCAGTGCAGAACGTTGGGCGTCGCTACGCCAACTGCCTTAACGCGAAAATGGTCCGCCAGTCTGGAAGATTTCAGTCGGGGATACGGGGTTTAGCCCACCGCGAAGGACTATCCTTAAACTATTAATTATCCGAATCTTTCCGACCGTCGAACGCTCCCGACCAACAAACGGACGCACCGGTGCCCTTAACCCGACCGACCGGGCGAACGCCCCTCGACAATGGACTGCTCGCGGCCCTGCCGGACAGTGAATACAAGCATCTCCAGCCACACCTGAATCCGGTGCTATTGCCACTCGGCACCAGCCTTTACGAGGGCCCGTCGGAGACCCACTACGTCTACTTCCCCACCGAAGCCATCATCGCCTTGATGTGTGTAATGGAAGACGGCAAGTGTGGCGAGATCGCGGTGGCCGGACGGGAGGGACTGGTCGGGATCTCGCTGTTGATGGGCGGCTACACGACCCCCACCCGGGCCTCGGTACGCATGGCCGGGCACGCCTATCGAATCCGCAGCGCCATCATCAGCGAGGCCTTCTCGCGCACAGGCGAACTGCAACGCCTGATGCTTCGCTACACGCAGGCCTTGTTCACGCAAATCGCACAGACCTCCGCCTGCAATCGACACCACTCGGTGGAGCAGCAGCTCTGCCGCTGGCTGTTGCTGAGCGACGATCGCTCACCACATCGCGAACTCAAAATGACCCATGAACTCATCGCGAGCATGCTGGGGGTTCGCCGAGAAGGCGTCACCGAGGCCGCCGGGCGGTTACAAAAGTCGGGCTTGATCACCTACCACCGAGGTCGCCTGGTCATTCTCGACCGTCCGGGGCTCGAGCAGCACAGCTGCGAGTGCTACGGGGTCGTATCTCGAGAATACGCCCGCCTCCTCGATGAACCGACGACGCCACAGTACTAGTCCCGGAACGCATCAGTCCCGGGGCGTCGCCAGCGGGCCGCTTCGCTCAGTGTTCGTCCCGGTCGATCTTCTTCTCGAACTCTGCCAGCTGCTGCTCCGCTTCGTCCTTCGTCACGCCATAGCGTTCCTGAATGCGGCCTGCCAACTCTTCCCGCTTGCCAGCCACGGCGTCGAGTTCGTCGTCCGTCAGCTTCCCCCAGCGCGCCTTGACCTTCCCCTTGAACTGCTTCCAGTTTCCTTTAACGATGTCCCAGTTCATTCCCCGTCCTCCTCCAGTCGCTGATCGGCGACATTGCCAATCAACACCCGAGCGTAAGCAGACCACCTGGCTGGCGTCTGTTCGGCGACGCACAGACGTTCCACCCCCGCGTGTGACTCACTGGTGTGCCCACCCAGCCAGTCAGGCCATCTACTCATGATGACCCACATCATCTGGCTCGTCGGCTTTGTCGTAATCGTGCTGGTGACCCTGAGCTTTCTCGGTTTCCCAGGGGGCCGGAGCTTCACCAGACGAGCGCCAGCAAGCCGGCCCCGAGACAGACCACCACCACGGGAACAATCGTCTCCCGTACCACCTGCCCTTCGCGCGCCTGGAGGCCGCAGGCCGCGGCCGCCATTGCGATGTTGTGCAACGAGATCATGTTGCCCACGCCTGAGCCGATCAGCTGCAAGGCGAGAATCGACGGCAGCGACAATGCCACTGCTTCCGCGGTGTCGGCCTGCAGGCGGGCAAAGAGCAGATTGGAGACCGTGGCACTTCCGGTCATGAACGACCCCAGCGCCCCCAGAAATCCGCTGAACAGCACGAACGTGCCCCCCAACCACCCGGCCAGGCCCTGCCCCAGTACCTGCGGCATCGAGGGGAGCCCCGCCGCGTTGAGCTCGGACATCAGCAGGATCTGGGTGAGCGCGATGATGAAGATCAGCACGATCGCGGCTACCCGCAGCTTGCGTCCAGTAGCCACCACGGCCTCGCCCAGCGTGGCGCGCCCGACGCGAAAAAGGATCAGTGCAGTCAGCAGCGCCAGGGCAAAGTAGAAATACGGCGTGTACAGCGGGGCCAGGCTCTGCCCCAGTTCCACCCCCTGAAACTCGCCCAGGGACCAGCGCACCGATTGCAGGGCCTCGCGCAGCGGCATCACCGTGCGCGAGGCAATCAAGGCCACCGACATCACGGCGAACGGCACAAACGCCACGAGTACCCGCTTGATCGGGGCGGGTTCGGTCTCGGTGTGTTGCGGGCTCGATGGCAGCAGAAAACCTTTGTGCGCGGCCAGTGAGATGACCACCATCGCGACGACGCCACCGACAATCGAGGGCAACTCCGGCCCGATCAGCCAGGCGACCAGGGCGTACGGAATACCGAACGCGAGCGCGGAGAGCACCGCGAATGGCACAAACTCGCGAAAACGCCCCTTCTCCTCCCCCAGCGTGGCAACCCAGGTCATGAAAATGGTGATGAACACGGCCAGCAGCGCGAGGATGAACGCCGTGCGCACCACCGCCTCCTGCACCACCGCATCGTCCAGTCCCAGCCCCGCGAAGCCGATCACCACCGGCGTACCCGCCGCGCCAAACGGCACCGCGGTACTGTTGCCGATCAGCGCGATCGCCACGGCCTTCAGCGGCTTCATGCCGAAATAGACGAGCAGGGGTGCCGCCAGCACGGCTGGAGTCCCGAACCCGGCGATACCCTCCACGAACCCGACCAGACCCCAGCCCAGCAACATCGCCAGCACGCGCGGATCGCGCGACACGCTGGCGATCACCGACTGGATCGCATCCATGTGGCCGGTTGCGATCATCACGTTCAGCACCAGCAGCGCGACGGCCACAATCAGCATGACCTCGACAAACACCACGCCCGCATCCAGCAGGCTCGCGCCCAGCACGGCCCCCGGCATCTGCCAGACCCACAGGGCAATAACCAGTGTCGCCAGATAGGCCAGTGGCGCGGCCTCGTAGGCCGGCCTGCGCAACGGGACCAGCCAGACAAACAGCACCACAAACGGCACCAGGGCCACCCAGAAAAGCGTCATGCGTGCGACATCCTCGAGAAAACGTTATCGGGAGAGTATCGCCTGTCCCGCGCAGAGGCCCACTGCGTCAGATCAATCGCGCGTATCCTCCTGATCCGGATGAACACGCCCAAAGCGACCCATGCCCCACCAAAGCATGCGATGGCTCAACCACCAGACCAGGGCGCAGCCGGCCATCAAGACCGCCAGCCACACATAGGGATGGACCAGGTCCTGCGGACGGGCCCAGGGCCCTAGAACCCAGTTCACGTTCGCCTCGGGCGTCGACAGCAGGTACGACACCAGCAAGACGGCCCAGCCCACCAGGATCCACAAACGCCCCGCCACCGGGTCGTATCCCAGGCGCCAGACCATCCACAACAGCACCAACGGAAGCGGCAGGTGGTACAGGGAGAACAGCCGCAGGTAGAGCGGAACCTCCGGATCGAACATGTAGGCGACAAAGCCGAAGGGCGGGTTCCCCAGCAGCACCAGCCCCAGCAGAAAGTCGATCACCCACCCCATCTCGAGCAGGACCACGCCCACCGCCAGCATGCTCGCCAGGCGCCGGCTCGCCAGCCACGCCGCCGCGCACCCGGCGATCAGCGCGAGATTGGACAGCCAGAGGAAATTGAGCCAGCCATACTGGACCGCATAGACCGGTACCAGGACGCAGACAAACAGCAGGTAGGCAACCAGAAACCAGCGAGGAAACAAAGCGTAATCGCCTGACGGGACCGGGCTCTCACTATAACGGTTCGAACCCGGAGTCACAGTGTTCCTTCACGTGCGACAGCCCGTTACGCGTATGATGAAAAGTCCATTCGACCCGCGGGAGAACCGGCGCGTGAGAACCTGGATTGCCATCAACGCCACGCTGGTACTCGCCGCCTGCGGCACCCTGCCCCCGACCGCCGAACAGGCACGCGATGTGCCCTACAGCTGCGATCGTGGCCCGAACCTGATGGCGAGCTTCAGCGACAATGAGGCCGAGCTGCGCTTTGGCCGTTCCAAGGCCGTATTACAGGCGACCGAGGTCGCCTCCGGGGCACGCTACGCCAACCCCGGCGAGCAGATCGTCTTCTGGACCAAGGGCGAAGCCGCCATGCTCGAATTCCACGGCATCTACTGGACCTGCCGCATTCGCCAGCCCAATGCCGATGCAGCTACTCCGGCTCCACCGGCGCCACGGCACTGGAGTGCCGCGGCGGGTGTTCCTGAATAAACGCCTCCAGCCGGCCAAGCGCCTCGCCAGCACTGGAAAAGCCTTCCAGACCGCATTCGACCGAACCTTCCAGATACGGTCGCATGCCCTCGCCAATGCTCGGCGTGTAACCCACGCCCGTGGTCGCCAGAAGCTCCGGATCCAGGCGCCCATCGGCATGGATGCGCTGGATCTGCAGTACCGCGATCCCCTCCGAGGTCACCCGGTCCTCGCGCACCAGTAACGTCTCGCCGTTATCGCACTCGGCGATCTGCAGTGCACCTTCCCTGGCCGTTTGTGCCATCTGGTGCTCGTAGCTGCGCGCCTCGGGGTCCTGCAGGATCACGCGAGCACCCTCGAAGGCCAGGGCCGCCAGCAACAGCACCCCCGCCAGCCCGAACAGCGTAGCCGCCACCCGCCGCCAGCCCAGCACATAACCGACAGCACCACCGACCAGCAAAAGCGGCGTACCCCACTCGAAGGTCCGGGCCAGCGGTACGGGCATAAAGTCGATCCCGCCGCCGAGCCCCAGCAGGGCGGTGACATAAAGCCAGACGATCCCCAGCCCGACCCCGAGCAGGATCGCGATCAGCGCGCGCCAGAACAGCGACTGCCTGCGCTCGGGTTGCGTATCGGCCATGCCCCTCTCCAATCCAGTCCAATCGGCGCAGCCTAAGCAAACACGCGCCGATGTGCACGCCGTACATCGTTTCGTGGCCTTGCAAGCCTAAAGTTTCCTCAAACCCCGCCGTTAAGCGAATGTAGACGGGAAATTCCGGCTGCGGAGTCCGGCCCTTCGCCGGATCGCCCTTGTGGCGTGCGAGACCCGACAACATGGCCCAGGTGTTGAGTGTTGCCACCAACCTCCTGTCGCTCAATGCCCAGCGCCACCTGCGCCAGTCGCAGGCCGCCCTGCAGACGGCCTTCCAGCGCCTGTCTTCAGGCCAGCGCATCAACTCGGCGCGCGACGACGCCGCCGGGCTGGCCATCTCCGAACGCTTCACAACCCAGATCCGCGGCCTGAACCAGGCCATGCGCAACGCGCAGGACGGCATCTCGCTGGCCCAGACCGCCGAGGGCGCCCTGGGCTCCATGACCGGCAACCTGCAACGTATCCGCGAGCTGGCGATACAGGCGGCCAATGCCACCCTGTCGGCCTCGGACCGCGGCGCCATCGACCGCGAGGTTCGCCAGCTCCTGGCCGAGAACGACCGCATCGCGACCCAGACAACCTTTAACGGCCGTTCGCTGCTGGACGGGTCCATGGGCACCGCGTTCTTCCAGATCGGCGCCAACGCCGGGCAGACCCTCGCCATCGACCTCGGCAACAGCATGCGCAACCGCTTCGTGGGCGACATTGCCAGTGCCTGGTCCGGCGAACTGGAGGCCGCCTTCGCCGGCAATCCGCTGGAGGTGGATCAGGATTTCTCCATCCGTGTGGGCGAGCGCGACCCGGTGGAGATCCCTGCGGGACCCTATCGCTCCCCCCAGGAACTGGCGACCGCGATCGACCGCGCCCTCGGATCAACCGGCCGCGCGATCCTGACCGACGACGGCCGGCTCAACCTGATCGCCCGCGAGACCCTGACGATCTCGGGGGAGACCGCCCTCGCCACGCTCGGGCTGCCGGCCACCACCGAGCCCGGGGGGAGCCTGAACGATATCGACCTGACCTCGCGCCAGGGGGCCAGCGACGCCCTGTCACGTGTGGATGCCGCGCTGGATGCGGTCAACGCGCGGCGCAGCCAGTTCGGGGCCATCCAGAACCGCTTCGAGTCGACCATCACCAACCTGGGCATCACCATCGACAACCTGGCGGCGGCCCGCAGCCGCATTCTGGACGCCGATTACGCGGCCGAGGTCAGCCGCCTGGTGCGCGCCCAGATCCTGCAACAGGCCGGGCTCGCCGTGCTCGTTCAGGCCAACGCGCTACCCCAGACCTTCCTGCGGCTGCTCCAGTAATCAGGGGGCCGGCGCGCCTACTCCCCTGCGGGTCGGGCCGCCGCGCCAGAGAACTCCGGCCCCCGGACATCGTCATCGGTCCAGCCACGGTCCTGGTCACGACTGGTCACCCACCATTCGTGAACGAACAGCCGAATCGGCCCAAGCACGCGTTCTTCGAAACGCGATGGCAGCGTATACGGGCCGACCTCCTCGTACTCCAGGAAGGTCGTATCGACATGGGCATTCCGGGTCGGCTCGAAGCCGGTCAGGGTGATATGCACCCGATAGAGCCGATCGGTTTCGGGGTGGATCCACATCACCACCTGATCCTCGTCCGCCTTGCCAAAGCCCGGCTGGATGGTCGCCAGCACGCGACGGTAGTCCACGCCGCCCTCGCGGCGATCCGCCAGCCGCGTCATTGAGGTCGCGCGGTGTTTCACGAAGGTCGGTCCGTAGTGGAACAGCTTGCCGGCATCGGTCGTCATCGCGGTGGCACGAATCCGGTCCTCGTCCTCGCTCCGCTCGCCGTCGTAGTACACGCGAATCTCGTCACGCTGGCGGATCACCGTCTTGGTGCCCTCCGGCCCCGTGTAATGGACTGCGTACAACTCGTCCGCCGGGCGGTAGCGCTCCTCGCCCTGGCCACGGTAGCCACCATCCGCCACCAGCGGCTGCACACGCTGAACCATTCGCCCCCACTCGCCGTCCGTAGCCTGGTTCAGGTCCCCGTCGTACTCGCGAAGATCCCCTCCGTGCGCGGCCATGGTCCGGTCGAACAGTTCCTGGGCCGTCATTCCGTCGGCGAAAGCCCGGCCCTCATCGGGCTCCGGGAAAGTAGCGGCACAACCCGCCAACAGCAGTACAGACACCACCAGAAGCGGCACTACCCATGCGCTCGCTCGCAACACCGGCAATGTCGTCTTGTTCTTCTTTTCCATTTCTGCACCCTCGAAAACCCTTTGTGTATAGTTCTTGTACAATGCGTGTACATGAAGTTCAATAGGGCATCATCAATCAACCGCTCAGGACGTACCCATGTGTGCAAATGCCACCCGGTTCCCCACCCAGGGGGCGCCCCTTGCGGTTTCCAGCGACGACGCTACGGCCATACTCGCGGCCGTCCGCGATGCCGTCGCCTATATCGAATTTGCGCCGAACGGTACGGTGCTCGACGCCAACTCGCACTTCCTCGAGACTGTCGGTCATCCCCGCGAGGATGTGATCGGCCAGCACCACCGGATGTTCTGCGACCCGGACTACGTTCGCTCCATGGAATACCGCCAATTCTGGCGGCAGCTGGCTACGGGCGAGTCCCACGCCGGCACCTTCCCCAGGGTCACGCGGGCTGGCGAGACCATCTGGCTGGAAGCCACCTACTTTCCGGTACGCGATGCCCAGGGCGACGTGTACAAGGTCGTCAAGATCGCATCGAATGTGACCGGCAAGATGGAGACGCTCCACGACCAGGCAGCCGTATTCGAGGCGCTGGATCGTTCCCAGGCGGTCATCGAGTTCACGCCGGACGGCACCATCCTCAAGGCCAACGACAACTTCCTGCAGGCCGTCGGTTACCCGCTCGAACACATTCAGGGCCAGCACCACCGGATGTTCTGCGACGACGCCTTCTACCGCGAGAACCCGAATTTCTGGCAAGACCTCGCCCGCGGGCGCTTCATGAGCGGCAAATTCCGCCGTTTCAAGTCCTCCGGCGAGGAGATCTGGCTGGAGGCCACCTACAACCCGATTCTCGATGACCAGGGTCATACCGTGAAGGTCATCAAGTTCGCCACGGACATCACCGCCAGCGTGCACATGGCCGAGCGCACCCGGGAGGCCTCCGCCATCGCCTGCGAAATGGCCCAGAAAACCGCGGATGGCGCGCAACGCGGAGAGGCCTCGCTGGAGGCCAATGCGACCAACTCCGAACAGATCCGCCAGCATGTGGCCGAAACCAAATCGGCGATCGATCGACTCAATGCCGAGGCGCGCAGTATCGAGTCGATCATCGAGACCATCCGCAGCGTGGCGGAAACCACCAAGATGCTGTCCCTCAATGCCGCTATCGAAGCCGCGCGTGCCGGAGAGCAAGGGCGCGGCTTTGCCGTGGTGGCACAGGAGGTCCGCAAGCTCGCGTCCGATACCCGCGACGCCACCAGTCAGATCGCCGAGGTCATTCATGGCAACCTGCAAAGCACCCAGGCGATCGCAGAGCGCATCGACACCGTGAACCAGGTGGCCGAGCAAGGGCGCCAACAGGTCCTGTCGGTACAGCAGATCATGGCCGAGATTCGCGAAGGCGCCAGCCACGTCGTCGAATCCGTCTCCTCGATCCCGCGCACATGACCCGGCCTGCGAGAGGCCTCGCACACCCGGAAGGCAAATCCATCCGGGCAACGGGCCGCTCCTGACCATCGAAGCCCCGCCATCCCCCCTTCATTCCCTCATTGACCGCGAGGGTTCTCTCGCCTAGTCTTTCCTTTGGGTGGCGATCCCGAGCGATCGGCGGCAAACATTCCGGAACGGATCCGAATGGCTGCGACCACCCGACAGGGAGGGAAACGCCCCATGCCAGCGCGCATGTTCGGCTTGTTCGCGAGACTCGGGCCCCTGGCCGGCCTCAGCCTGTTCGGGCTGACTGCGCTGCTGCCCGCACAAGCCCTGTCTGCGGTCACCCCCGCCCCCCTGCCGCACAACACCGGCTTCTACCTCTCGCCTTATACCGCCTCCGGAGAGCTGGCCGGGTGGGTCGACGAGGCACTGGGCGAGTCCTCGCGCGACATCTCCGGGCTGGCCGGACGCCTGCTGCAAACGGCGGCGATGGCCTATGGTGCGCAGCAGTCGAATCGTCTGGGCGGCATGCTCGACCAGGCCAGCCGGTCGTCCGGCATACCCGCGATGGACTTCGGCCATGCCCTTGCCGCGGCCACCGAACCCGGCCGCACCTCGGCCGGGGGACTTGAGCAGGCCACCGCCATCCTGGGCGAGCTGGGGAGCCGTGGACTGGTGGGCGAACACGCCGGCCATCAGGTCCGGCGGCTTGCGCAGGTGCTGGAGGACCCGGAGGCCGCCGTGCGCGGCGAGCTGGAACGCCTGCAGATCGGCTCGCGGGACATCGCCGGGGTACTCCGCGAACTGGAGCGCCTCCCGCAAGGCCAACGCCGAAGCGTACTCGGAGCCCTGGACCACGACACCGCCCCGGCGCTGGAACTCCTGCTGGACGCCGGCCACCAGCGGCTTGACCAGCAGATGCACGAACTGGCCCAGCCCCGCAGCGCATCGTCCGGCTCTGCCGCCAGCGTCTTTGGCTTGCTGGCCCGTGACCACGATGCCGGGCTGTTCGGCGCCGGGGAGCTGCTGCAACGTCAGCTGGGCGATCACGCCCTGCGCCAGGGCGCCGAGCTGGGCATGGGGTTCTTCGCCCTGTTCGACGGGCTCTCGCAAACCCACCGTCAACTCGAACTGACCCCGGAGCGCATGTTGCGCTACCGCCAGTCCGCCGACCGTTCGTTCAACGACCTCGACAGCCTGCTGGTACACACCATGGTGCACTACCGCACCCGGCGCGACTTCGCCCGCGCCAGCGAGGCCGTGATGCTCCTCTACCCCGAGGCACGCCCGCGCATGGACGCCGCCCATCGCGTGGCGGGCGACATCATCACCGCCGAATGGCACCGCATGCAGCAACGCATGGACCTGCAATGGCAATAAACCCACGGAGAACCCACTGATGCGAATCCACCTGACGCCTGCCCGCATGCTCGCCATGGGCGCGATCCTGAGCCTGGGCCTGACGACCTCGCTCGCCCACGCCACGCCGGGCGCCGACCGCCAATTCGACCGTAATATCCAGGCGGTCGACACGGGCCTGCTGGAACCCGGCACCCGGGCGCTGCTGGACGCCTATCGCAGCGAACGTGGATCGCGCGAGGCGCGGCAGATCAGCCGTCAGGCCTTGCCGGGTCGCAGTGCCACGCAGTGCGCCTGGGACGATCGCTACCGCATCATGGCCAACCTCGAAGCGCCGTCCGAGGTTATCTTTACCCGCGCCCTGGTCACCAACAAGGGACGCGGCTCGGTGGACCTGGGCTTTGACCGCTTCGAACTGCACGCCGACGGCGCCTGCCCGGATACGGTCGACAACGGGCCCGTCAGTTTCTGGATGACCTGGTACCAGAACCACCAGGCCATGGAGCCGGCGGCCGTCTCCAGCATCGAGGAGGCGCGGCGGCTGTACGCCGCCTCCGCCATGGACAGCAGCATGAAGATGGTTATGCGCTTCGACGGCGAGATGCGGGACGGCCAGCCCCACGGTCGCTTCCGACTGATCCAGACCAATCACGCACCCGAGATGCAGGGCATGCGCGGCGGCAGTGTCAGCAGCCATGCGCTGGGTTATGTCGAATTCGAGGCCGGCGAGCGGATCCGGCGGCTGATCGTGACCGAGATGGCCCACGGCGCCACCCTGGTCTACCTGGAACAGCCCCATGGCGAGGCGAACATGCTCAACTACTGGGTCCTGCACGGGGCCGGCATGCACATGGGCGACCATTACCCGACCAACGCCGCTGGAGAAATCGATGGCCTCTTCGTACGTATGCGCAGCAACGAGAGCCCACCCGAGATCAGCGCCTGCGTGCGCGGCAACCTGCCCGCCGAGCGTTCCGCCTGCGACTAGGCCACGCTGACGGCCGCGGGGCAGGACCTCCCGCCCTGCGCCGTTTCCCTCAAGCCCCGAAAAAAAGCACCCGGCTCAATCACTGATGGGCCCGGACGTCTCGTTCCGGCGCATATGAACTACACTCCCGGAACAACCACTTATAGCTGCGTGTAAAGGCCCGGGCGCGAACCGGTAAAGGACCGTGACCGCGCCGCCATACCCGCCCTGCCGCAACAGGGTGCAAAGCCGGCCAGGAAGGCCAAAGGATGCCACGCAATGTCCAGGTTCGAGTCGGCTCAACCCCTGGCAGGCAATACCCGGTATTCCGACTACCTGGCTCGAACGACGCTCCGCGCCTGGGTCGGGATGTCCTTTGTCTCCGCGACACTGATCATCCTCGCAGGCCTGCTGCTCTCCTGGTTGATCCCGTACCTGGCGGGTGGCGCCGACAGCATCGTGCCGCACTTCTACTACGTGCCCATCCTGTTTGCCGCCGCGCGCTTTGGGCCCGGCGCCGCCCTCGTCGTGGCACTGGTGGCCGGCGTACTGGCCGGGCCCCTGACCTATGTGGACGTCGCCGCCGCCACCGCACAGGAGACCGAACGCTGGCTGACGCGCACCGCCTTCTTCGTCGGGATCGGGCAATTGATGGCCTGGCTGGTCATTCCCGCGCTGCATCCGGTCACCGAGGAACTGCGGCGCATGCGTCAGGAATTCGATATCCGCCGGGGCCTGAAACACAACGAGTTCTTTCTGCGCTACCAGCCGATCTACTCGATCCGCCAGCATCGATTCGTCGGGGTCGAGGCGCTGATCCGCTGGCAGCACCCGGCGCACGGCGAGCTGACGCCGGCGGACTTTCTCGACGTGGCGGAGGACTCCTCGCTGATACACGACATCGGCGCGCAGGTGATCGCCGAGGCCTGCCGACAGACCGAGGAGTGGAAGACCCTTGCGCAGGTCCATGGCCGCGAACCCTGGTACACCGCGATCAATCTCTCCGCCCGCGACTTCATTCGCCCCGAACTCGCGTACGACGTCGCATCCGCGCTCAAGCGCCACCACCTGCCACCCGAACTCCTGACCATCGAACTCACCGAGACCGTGCTCGCGCTCGAGGACGCCGAACCCGCCCTCGAGGCGCTGAAGCACCTGGGGGTACAGCTCGCCATCGACGACTTCGGCACCGGGTATTCGTCCCTCGCCTATCTCAATCGGTTTCCGATCGATACGCTGAAGCTCGACCGCCAGCTTGTATCCAGCCTCGGCCACGACCCCTCGGCCGAAGACCTCGCACGAGGCATCGCACTGCTGGCCGGATCGCTCGGGCTGAAGACCGTTGCCGAGGGCATCGAGACCCGGGACCAGATCGGCCTGAGCGAGGAACTCGGGTTCGACCGCATCCAGGGGTTTTACTTCGCCCGGCCCCTGACCGCGGACGAAATCCCGTCCCTTCTGCTGATCGAGGAGGTTGACCCGGACCACCCGCCGACGCCGAGCGGCGCCCGGGCGTAGAAAACCCCGGTGGGCGGTTCGCCCACCGGGGTCCTGGGAGATAGCAGGCGTAGTGCTTGTGGAGGCTACGAGTCCCCCGCCACCTCGGCGAATTGCTCACCAAGATCGCTGTCGTTGTCGATCAGGTAAGCAATCTCCTGGTATTCCTTGACGGTCAGCCCTTCATCCTCGATTGCGGCGACCATCTCGTCGTTGGCCTCGTCGCGCAGCTCCTGGGCCCCCTCGCCTTCTGCTTCCGCGATGTCATCTGCGTATTCCGCGCGGATGTCCTGGGCCGCATCCGCGGCCGCCAGAAAGCTTTCCAGATCGCTTTCACTGACGTCCTCGGCGGACATTTCGGGATCATCGGTCCATTCCTGCTCGAACACATGCGGATCATCCGCTGCCACCGTGCCCGCACCACCCAATGCGAGCCCGAGAGCCAGGGCGATCGAATAAGTTGTACCGGTCTTGTGTCCCATTCTGCGCCTCCTGCTTCTTCAGATTGGTTGGATTGCGTTAGCCCGTCGCAATGAACGCGCGGTCTGACCCGTAGCGATGCAGCCTCCGTGCCAACATGGCCTGAATGCCGCATGCCGCGCCGCCAGGCGGTTTCCGCACCTGAATGCAGTGATCGGACGGGTCCCAATCACATCCAGAGGTGGGTCATTCAGACACATGCATCGCCCCGACCCGTGTCGCTTCGACTCACTCCCTGGGGCCGCCTCGTTCAACGCCGGCAAGGCCCTTCACCCACAAAAAAGCCCCGAGGCGCAATGCCACGGGGCCCGGCCGTTTGTGCTCGGCGCCTGGGTTAGCTTGACCCGAAGTACTCCCGCAGGAGCTGCGTCGTGCGCGCGGCCGGATCCTCGCGAATGCGACGTTCCTCGTCCGCCAGAATGGTAAACAGACCATCCAGTGCGTGGTCGGTCACATAGCGATCCAGGTCCACATCCAGATCGGCCAGGCCGGGGATACGGCTGGCTGCATCGCGCAGCGGCTGGTACACCCGGTACACCCCGGCACCCTCCATATGCTCGCGCACCACGGGCGCATAGCGCTCGCGCAGATCCGACTCGGACGCACCGCGCAGGTACTGGGTCGCGGCATCGTCATCACCGCGCAGTACCGCGTGCACGTCGGACGGCTGCATGCCCCGAATCGCACTCACAAACACCGGGGCCGCCTCCCGTGCGGCCGCCTCGGCGGCCCGGTTCATGCGCCGCTCGAGATCATCCACCTGGCTGCCCATGCCAGCGCTGCGCAGCACATCCCCGGCCTGCCGCAACTCCTGCGGCAGACCGATCCGTATGGCCTGGTTGCCCCAGTAGCCGTCTTCCTGCCCCGTCCGTTCCACGGTTCGTTCGGTGCCGACTCGAAGGGCCTCGCGGACCGCCTCTTCCGCCCGGTCACCACCACTCCCCTCGCCGTTCAAACCGAAGTCGCGGACATCCAGTCCGGCACAGGCCGAGAGAAAGAACGGCAGAAACAGCAACAACAAGAGCGGCGAATTACGCATGCGGACACTCCGACAGAATCATACGGGGCATGATACACATCACGCCTCGCATACCCCGTGCCCCGCTTGTCACATCCAGCACCGCGCCAGGCTTGCGATCCACCCGCGCATGCTCAATTGTTAAGGAAACACTGACTAATGGACACACTCGCGTTGGTACCCCAGGTTTGCCGAGGCAAGGCGCATCGTGCAGCGGGTAGAGGTACTACCCGCAAGCGGCGCAACGCAGGATCGGGGAACCTGGGGTACCAACCCCACAACTCAATAAACGAAGGGGCTCGGCCGCTCGTTGTTATCAAAAACGGGCGCGCGCACGGCGTTGCGGCTCCCTTGTGCAGAATGACTGCACGGCGGTCACCGCGCCTTGTTCGCACGCAAAAGCGACTCGAGCGCGAGCGTGTACATTAATCAGTGTTTCCTTGAGTGATATGACCCACAGACCGCGCCGCCAAAGACCCGCCCGCAAGCGCCTGTACGCTGCCGCCGTCCTGTTCGGCTTGCCGCTACTCGCGTTCATCGCCTGGGTCACATGGACGGAGCAGCACCCGGAGCAGGAGCGCGAGTTGCGTGTGGAGGTCCAGGACCGCCTGCACGAGTGGTTTCCGGAGGTCATGGAGCTACCCGACGAGCTTCGCGGCTTTGTCCCGCGATCCACGGTATTCGACGACAGCACCCGCCCTGAAGTCGTGATGCTGCACGGGCTCGACGAGCCCGGCGATATCTGGGACACGCTGGCGTCCGCCCTCGACACGGCCGGCATCAATGGCTGGGAGTTTCGCTACCCGAACGATCAGGCGATTGATCACAGCGCCGACCTCCTGGCCGAGTACTGGGAGACGCTGGAGGCCGAACAGCCCGTGATCCTGGTGGGCCACAGCATGGGCGGCCTGGTGATCCGCGACTTTGTCACCCGCTGGCGACACCCCATCGACGAGGCTCCGCGGGTCGAAGGGCCACCCATTGCCGGCGTAATCCTGGTCGCCACCCCGAACCAGGGCTCCGACTGGGCACGCCTGCGCGTCTGGCTCGAGGTGCGCGAATGGCTGGCCGACATACGTGAGCAACGCTTTTCGCTTTTCGCCGGTCTTCGCGACGGCACGGGCGCGGCCAAGATCGATCTGCGGCCCGACAGCGAGTTTCTGGCGGACCTGAATCAGCGCCCCTGGCCAGAGGACATTCCCGTGCGAATCATCGGCGGCGTGGTACCCGAGCCGACCCCGGCGATGGAGGCCAGCCTGCGATCCCTGAGCGAGCAGTTCGGCATCGAGGACTTGCCCGCGCGCATCGAAGAGTGGTGGGAGGACACCAGCGAAGGACTGGGAGACGGGGTCGTGCCGATCGATTCCCTGTCACTGGAGGGACACCCCGAACCCGAGATCCTGGAGGCCTCGCACCGCGGTCTCCTGGTTCCCGGCCCCCTGACGGAATACCCCCCCGCGGTCGAACCGATCCTGCATATCCTGTTCGACTGGCGGGACGAGGACCGGCCTGTCCCCGCGATTGACCCGCAGGACTAACGTCTCTCCAGCGCAGGGGTCAGATCCCCAGCTCCCGCAGGACCTTGTCGATGCGTGGCACCAGGTGCGCATGCGGCGAGTCCTTGCGTACCAGCAGATGCATCGAGGTCACGTCCAGCACGTTCGAGGAGGCCACCAGCCGACCCAGTGCATCCGCCTCGTCGGGATAGGCCCGCTTCAACTCCCGGATCGTGTGTTCCGTCACCTCACTCATGTTGATCAGCACGTCCCCCTCGCCGGCCGCCAGACGTCGCAGATTCTCCGACAGCGTGCCCTCGCGCTGCACGTCCAGACCCTCCAGGTTGGCCTTGCCCCAGCCGTTCCCGGCGTAGTCCAGTACGCGGTATCCAGTAAAGTCCTCCAGCCGTTCCTTGGCCAGCAATTCGTCGCGCTCGGGGTGGTCCTCGCGCACGAAGGCCACCCATTCCGGTTCCGCCAGGGCGACCTCGCTCGCGATCAGATACTCCTCGCGCTCCGGCGTCATGGTGGTAATGATCGCGTCGGCCTTGCCCTCCTTCACCAGCCGCTGCGCCTCCTCCCATTCGTAGGGCTCGTGGCGCAGTGGCACCCACAAGTGGGCAAAGGCCTCCTGCATCAACTGGACATAGTGGCCCGCGAAGCGCCCATCGCGATTGATGTACCCGTACGGCGCCTCGTCCCGGTCGCCCGCGATATGGAAGGCCTCGCGGTGATCGGCCACCGCCGGCACCGACAGCATGCCCAAGACCGCAATACCCGCTAAAAGCCGTCCAAACATCGCTCAGTCCCTCCATACCGTGCCGTCCGGGCCCCGAATCCGCCGGAGGTCGGCATCCCGTCACTCAAGCCGCGGCAAGATTTACCAGCGGCACCAGACCAAACCAAAGCACATAGGCTAGCGATACCGCCATCAAGCCGTCGATACGCCCGCCCGGTGCCCCGCGCTGACGCTCGCGCCACAACATCCATATCAGCCAGGCCGCATGCGGCACCACGAAATAGGCAATGCCTGCATAGGCCCCCTGAGCCCAACCGGTCAGGTGGAATGCCGTTCCCGCAACCGCCGCCAGACCGGTGAACACCAGCGCCACACCGAGCGCACCACCATTTCCCAGCCGCACCGCCAGGGTCCGTTTGGCCACAGCCGCGTCCGCCTCGCGATCGGGGATACCAGACAGCGTAATCGACGGGATGATCGCCAGAAACAACGGCAGGCTCAGCCACCAGGGCAAGGGGTCCGTCCAGTCCCCCGCGAGGAACACGTACCCGCACAGCAACACGCCCAGGCTGTGGGTCAGCGCGACATCCACCTCCCCGAGCCCGCGATAGCTGAGCTTCAGGGGCGGCGCCGTATACCCGATCGCGAGCACCGCCAGCACGCCCGTTACCCACAGCATGGGACCGGCATCGCCGGGCGCGACCGCGAGCAGCGCGGCAAACGCCGCCGCGAAGCCCCCCAGTGCCACCGACGTACCGGCGTTGATCTCGCGCAGGGACAGCCGCCCCTCCACCAGCACCCGCGAGCCGCCGGTAAAGGCGCTGTAGAAACGGTTCTGGCGATCGGAGCCGAAATCTACCCGTTCATTGACCAGGACCGTCGCCACCTCGAGCAGGAACAGGCACAGATAACCCAGCCAGAAAACCGGATTGCGCGACACACCGCCGTCCGGGGCCGCCGCCAGGGCCCCTGCGGTGTAGGCCACGAAGGTCATCGGGTAGAACTGCAGGCGCAGTGCCTGCAGCCAGCCCCCCAGCTTGAAGGCCGCCCGTTCGCGCAGGCTCTCGCGGCCATGCTCCAGGCGCAGCCCTTCCTGTCGTGCGCGCTCGAGCCACGCCTCGCGCTGGCGGTCATCGGCCTCGCGTACCGAACCCAGCATCAGCGAGCGCACCGGGCGGATGCCGCAAAAGCCCAGGGTCGCGCGCGCCATCGCGTTGATCCCCGGCTGGCGATACAACAACTGATGGATCAGTACCGGGGTATCCATCGTGGTAATCAGCTGTGCGGAGCGTCCCTGCAGCAGCCCCTCGTATCCGGTGCCGCCCTCGCAGCTGCGAAAGGCAAACTCGGGCGTCATCACGCGATCGAGAAAGCCCTTGAGCAGCGCTGGCATGGTGCCCCACCAGGTGGGAAAGACGAATACGAGATGATCGGCCCAGGCGACCAGTTCGCGCGCCGCGTCCAGATCGTCTTCCAGCGGCTGCTGATTCGGCGAAGGCGTGTGAACGTGCGGGTCGAACTCGAGATTCGCCAGCTCCAGGGAGCGCACTTCCGCCCCGGAGGATCGGGCCCCGTCACGGTAGGCCTCGGCCAGCGCGCCGCACAGGCTGTCGGTACGCGGGTGGCCCAGGATCACGAGCACCTTCACGCGAGGTGGCTCCCGGAAAGGGCCTTGCGACCGCTACGCCCCGGAACAGGGCACGTGGTGCATACCGGGTTGCCTCCCTGCATACTCGAAGTCCTCCGAACCCCGTCTCTGATCATGCCCACGATCGAACACCAGGCACACATCCGCGCGGACCAACCCGATGTATTCGCCCTGATTACGCGGGTCGAGGAGTTCGTCCATTACAGCGAGGCCATCGAAACGATAGCGCGCGTCGGGGAGGCCCGCTACCGATGGGTCGTCCGCATCGCCGGCATTCCCCTGAGTTTCGATGTCGAGATCACAGAAACGGAACCACCGGAGCGCTTTTCCTGGCAATCGCTGACCGGCGTGCAGAATCGCGGCACCTATCACCTGACACCCGCGCAAAACGGCACGACGATCCACCTGCGTCTGGAGTACGAGCTCGACAATCCGCTGCTCGAAGAGACCGTCCGCCAGGCGGCCAAACCACTGATCCAGACCCTGAGCCGCGAGATCATCGACAACGTGGAAGCGGAGCTGCAGAAGTCACCGGGAAAAGGCATCGATCAGGAGGGTCCGCGCCCGGATCGTTAGACCCCGGTAGCGGACAGGCTCAACAAATAACGCTGCTGGTCCGGGCTCTCGATCGCGCCGGGGCGCGCCCCGCGCACCATTGCGATGGCCTCCTCCGGCGCGAGGCCCCGTTCGATCAGCGTCAAGGCCGCAATCGTCCCTGCACGACCAAACCCGCCACCGCAGTGAAAAATCACCCCTTCGCCCGCACGCAGCCGACGGTGTACCTCGGGGCCGACTTCGCGCCAGCGCAGCTCCCAGGGGCGATCCGGCGCCGCCATGTCACCGATCGGCAGGTGCAGCCACGCCATCCCCGCCGCACACACGGCCTCGCCCAGCTCGGGCACACCCAGCTTGTCCAGTTCATGCCCCTGGTTCAGCGTGACCAAGGCCGTCGCTCCCCAGTCCCGGATCGCTGCCAGATCCGCCGCCAGGTCCCGCTGACCACCGGGCGCCTCCGGCTCGCACTTGCCGGGGCAAAGCGTCATCCCGATCGTTCCGCCTTCGGGCAGGCTCACCGTGCCGATCTCCAGGGAGCGTGCGGGATTGTCGCTAGTCTGAGTCATCAAGCCTCTCTCAATCGTCCGGCGCCAAGGCCAGTCGTTCCGATCTCGGGCCCGCAAGGGCCCTTTCTGCGAACCAACGCCGCATCTCCCAATCCTACCGGTATGGACACCCCGTTACTCATCCTGGGCCTCCTGCTGATCGCCAGCCTGGCCGCATTCTTTACCGGCGTACTGCCCTATCCCATCGGATGGATCATCCTGACCATCGCCTTCATCGCACGCTTGCTCTTTCTGGCCGGCCGATAACATCCTTGCTGAAGCCGCGATGGAGAGCGCCCGCGATGTCTGAAGCCCGCAAGATGCCGGTACAACTGATCAGTGTGGACGCGGTGGTCGACGCCGCGGACCGCCTCGCCCGCCAGATCCTGGACAGCGGCTTCCGGCCGGACACGATCGTCGCCATTGCCCGTGGTGGCTTCATGCCGGCGCGATTCCTGTGCGACTTCCTGCAGGTGCACAAGCTGCTGAGCCTCAAGGTGGAGCACTACACCTCCGGCGCCCGCAAGAAGCAGGCCGCGGCCGTGACGGTGCCGCTGAGTGGTGATGTCCGCGGTGAACGCGTCCTGCTGGTGGACGACGTCAACGACAGCGGCGATACCCTGGCCGCGGCACGCCCGCATCTGGAGACCTTCAAGCCCAAGGCCGTGCGTACCGCCGTGCTGCACGAGAAGACCACGACCACCTGTCCGGCGGACTTCCGCAGCCACACCGTCCGCGAGTGGCACTGGCTGCTCTATCCCTGGGCGGTCGTCGAGGACGTCGGCCAGTTCATCCAGCAGATGGACCCGCCGCCCAGCCACCGTGTGGAACCGATCGAACGCCTGCGCCTGGACTACGGCCTGGAACTGCACCCCGGCGAACTCGATCGCGTGATTCGCTACCACAGTCTCGAGATCCGCTAGGCCGAACACCGCTATGGGGTTAAGGGCACCGGCCGAGGCCTCCTATTTTGCTCAGACCCGCCCGTTTTCCTGCCCTCTCGGGCCTACACTCCAGGACAGTTCAACTGCGTACTGACCGGAGGGCCCATGCGTTTTCGGGACCGTACCGACGCCGGCCGGCGGCTGGCGCAAGCGCTAAACCGCTTCCGCGGTCAATCCGGCGTGGTGTATGCCCTGCCGCGCGGCGGCGTCCCGCTCGGGGCCGAGGTCGCGCGGCACCTGGATATGCCGCTGGATCTGCTGATCCCGCGCAAGATCGGCCACCCGTTTCACCCCGAATACGCAATCTGTGCGGTCCCGGAACACGGCGAGCGCGTCTGCAACCCCCGCGAGGAGGAGCGCATCGACCCGGAATGGCTGGAGCGGGCCGAGGCCCGCGAACGCGCCGAGGCCCGGCGACGACGCGAACTGTACTGCACCACGCCCGCCCCGGACGTCGCTGGCAGACTGGCGATCATCGTCGATGATGGCATTGCCACCGGCCTGACCATGCGCGCAGCCATCCGCGACGCCCGGCAACGCCACCCCAGCCAGATCGTCGTCGCGATCCCCGTGGCCCCGGCCGACACGGCGGAGCTGCTCGAGACCGAGGTCAACCACGTGGTAACCCTGGACCGCCCGGTGTACTACCGGGGCTCGGTCGGGTCCTATTACGAATCCTTCGAACAGACCTCGGACGACGAGGTGATCGACCTCCTGGCCACCGCCCACCGCTCGCGCAAATCCGATGTCTCGCGCTGAGCAACACGATGTGACCCTCGCCCTGGACGGGCGTCCGCATCAGGGGATCCTCGGCCTGCCGGAGACCCCGGCCGGGCTGGTTGTGTTCGCGCATGGAAGCGGCAGCAGCCGCCTCAGCCCGCGCAACCACCAGGTGGCCCACGTGCTGCAGGCGGCCGATCTCGCCACGCTGATGTTCGACCTCCTGACCGAGACGGAGGATCGCACCTACGAGAACCGGTTCGACATCCCGCTGCTGGCCCGTCGGCTCGTACAGGCCTGCGAATGGGCCGCTTCGCAACCCCGACTCGCAGGGCTCCCGATGGGCCTGTTTGGCGCCAGCACCGGGGCGGCGGCGGCATTACAGGCGGCCGCGGCGGCCCCCGATACCATCCGCGCCGTCGTCTCCCGCGGCGGCCGCCCGGATCTGGCGGGCGAGGCCCTGCCGCGGGTGGCGTCACCCACCCTGCTGATTGTCGGGGGCGACGACACCATGGTGATCGAGCTCAACCGCCAGGCGCAGTCCCGCATGCAGGCCACCTGCAGGGTAGCGATCATCCCGGGCGCCACTCACCTGTTCGAGGAACCGGGCACCCTGGAGCAAGCGGCCGATCTGGCCACGGACTGGTTTACCCGGTGGTTGAATCCCGAATAGGGAGGGCCGGGTTTCCTTCCAGCAGCACCTTCAATTGGTCCAGGTCCTTCTCCACCGCGCACCGGTCCGAATCAAACTGCTCGTCGGACATCCCCGGCTGCCGGAAAAGGCTGAACACCAGCTCGCTCCCCTCGCCGTTCGGCAGGACACGCATGGGGTTGTGAACGATCACGCCCGAGGGGAGCTCGACATCGTGATCCATCACACCGAGATCGTTGGGCGCCGCAAACCGTACCGTCACCCTCCCAACGGGCCCTTCCACGACCCACGCATCCCCCTCCTGTCGAACCTCCGAACGCGCGAGCCCCTCGGCCCATAACGGGAGATTTCTCGGATCGGAGGCAAAGGCATAGACATCTGCGGGAGTGCGCGCGATGGATACGGTCAGGTGCAGCACCTCGGCCATGCTGGGCCCGCAGGCGTCCATTTCACCGGCCCTCAAAGGCTCGAACCAGGGCCGCGATGTCGAACTTCTTCATCTTCAGGAACGCCTGCGTGATCCGGGCCAGCGCCGCGGGATCACCGGGCTGCATCATCTCGTCCAGCACCGCGGGGACGATCTGCCAGGACAGGCCGAACTTGTCCCTCAACCAGCCGCATTCCACCTCCTGCCCGCCATCGGCCGTCAGCTTGTCCCAGTAGTAGTCGATCTCCTGCTGCGTATCGCACTTGACCATGAACGAGATCGACTCGTTGAACGGGACCAGCGGACCTGCACTGATGGCCTGGAACTCCTGCCCCAGCACGAAGAAGGTGACGACCTCCACCGAACCGGACGGGGTGTCTTCCAGGGTGACCGAGCTCTCGACCCACGAGTTCTCGAAGACCGAGGCGTAGAACTCGGCCGCCTCCCTGGCCTGACGCTCGAACCACAGGTGCGGAACGAGTTTGTGCCGAATGGTCGCCATCGCGTATCTCCCGCAAGGGCCGGGGCCTACTACTCTGACCTTACTCCCACGTGTTGGCTCCCTGCTCGAAGCCGCCCCGATAGGGACTGCCGACACAAAAACGATGCCCATTAGGGAGACACTGACTGAGTGGCGCATTCGCGTTGGTACCCCAGGTTTTCCGAGACCAGGCGCGCCGTGCAGCGGGTAGTGGTTCTACCCGCAAGCGGCGCAACGCCGGATCGGGGTACCTGGGGTGCCAACCCCGGAGGGGCTCGGCCGCTTTTGCGCGCGCACGGCGTTGCGGTTCCCTTGTGCAGAATGACTGCACGGCAGTCACCGCGCCTTGTTCGCACGCAAAAGCGACTCGAGCGCGAATGCGCCACTCAGTCAGTGTCTCCCTCAGCGCCTGCATCACCACCCACTCTGCATGGCGCGCCACCACGGTTGCGCCCAGACTCTGCAAACGCGCGACCTCCGCCTCGACCGAGTCGGAGTCGATATCCAGGTGTGCGCGCGGATTGTGATCCACGCGCTGGATGATGACCTGCACTTCCCCGGGCGGCGTGACGAGCTGGATAAAGCCGCTGGCCGCATCGAAGTCCTCGGGCATCGGATAGCCCAGTGCGCTGGCCCAAAAACGCGCCTCGGCGGCCAGATCCTCCGTCCGGCAGTCGATCACGATGTTTCCGAGTCGGCTCTTGTGCATGGTGTCAGGGGGAACACGGCACTCGCGTGCCCCCAAAGACCACCTTCGGTTCGGGAGAACACACTGACGTGCGTGCCCTCCCGCCCCGTTAGCGCGGCTTGCAGGCCAGGCCGAACTCGAAGGTATGGATCTTGAAGCCCTCGGGAAACGCGGCCTTGAGTCGGCGCTCGAACTCGGCGTAGATCTCGGCCTTGTGCTGCTGCACGTCCCAGTCGCGGCTGTCGCAGTCGACCCCCTCGACGTCCAGCTCCATGTTCAGCTCCAGATCCGGGGCCATTTGCAGTCGGATTGTCGGCATCTCGGTTCTCCTTGCGTTTCGCGGGCCCTACAGGACGGGCACCAGCAGCAGCGCCATGATGTTGATGACCTTGATCAGCGGATTGATCGCAGGGCCCGAGGTGTCCTTGTACGGGTCGCCCACCGTGTCGCCGGTGACCGCCGCGTGGTGGGCCTCGGAGCCCTTTCCACCATGGTGTCCATCTTCAATGTACTTCTTCGCGTTATCCCACGCCCCGCCACCGGCGGTCTGGGAGATCGCCACAAACAGGCCGGTCACGATCGTTCCGATCAGCAGCCCGCCCAGCGCCTCGGTACCGAGGAACACACCCACCAGTACCGGTACCAGCACCGGCAGCAGCGAGGGCAGGATCATCTCGCGGATCGCCGCGCCGGTGAGCATGTCCACGGCACGGGTGTAATCCGGCTTGGTGGTGCCCTCCATGATCCCGCTGATCTCGCGGAACTGGCGCCGCACCTCGTTCACGATGCCCGAGGCCGCCCGGCCCACGGACTCCATGGTCATCGCCGCGAACAGGAACGGGACCAGCCCCCCGATGAACAGGCCCACGATGACATTCGGGTTACTGAGCTCGAAGTTGTGTACACCGCCCGTGTGGCGCACCAGCTCGTGGGTGTAGTCGGCGAACAGCACCAGGGCCGCAAGCCCGGCCGAGCCGATCGCATAACCCTTGGTAACCGCCTTGGTCGTGTTGCCCACCGCGTCCAGCGCATCGGTGGTCTCGCGCACCTCGGAGGGCAGATCGGCCATCTCCGCGATGCCGCCTGCGTTGTCCGTAATCGGCCCGTAGGCGTCCATCGCCACGATGATCCCGGTCATCGACAGCATCGTGGTCGCGGCGATGGCGATGCCGTACAGGCCGCCAAAGGCATAGGCCACCAGGATCGCCGCGCAGACCGCCAGCACCGGCGCGGTGGTCGCCTTCATCGACAACGCCAAACCGGCGATGATGTTGGTCGCGTGGCCGGTGGTCGAGGCCTCGGCCAGATGGCGGACCGGGCGGAACACCGTGGAGGTGTAATAGTCGGTAGCGACCATGATCACCCCGGTCAGCACCAGGCCCACCAGCGCCGCGCCATACAGTCTCATCGCCGCGCCACTCTCGATGCCCATGCTGGTGGCCAGCGCGTTGTCCGGCACCAGCACCAGCGTAATCGGCAGGAAGGCCACCGCGGCGAGCCCGCCGGAGACCATCAGGCCCTTGTAGAGTCCCTTGATGATCTCGGAACCCTGCCGCGCCTTCACCGCGAAGGTACCGATGATCGAGGCCAGGATCGCCCCGCCGCCCAGCACCAGCGGATACACCGAGGCCATCAGGCCCAGCTCGGGGATCAGGAGGGTCCCCAGTATCATCGTCGCGATGATGGTCACCGCGTAGGTCTCGAACAGGTCTGCGGCCATCCCGGCACAGTCCCCGACGTTGTCGCCCACGTTGTCCGCGATCACGGCCGGGTTGCGGGGATCATCCTCGGGGATGCCCGCCTCGACCTTGCCCACCAGGTCCGCTCCGACATCCGCGCCCTTGGTGAAGATGCCACCGCCGACACGCGCGAAAATCGAGATCAGCGAGCCGCCCAGTGCCAGCCCCACCAGCGGCGAAAGCCCGACCTCGCCACCCTCCGGTGCAAGCCACCAGAGCACGGCAAAATAGCCTGCCACCCCCAGCAGCCCGAGCCCGACCACCAGCAGGCCGGTCACCGCGCCCCCGCGGAAGGCCACGTCCATCGCCGCTTCCAGCCCCGACTTCGCGGCCGCCGCAGTTCGCACGTTGGCCCGTACCGCCACATGCATGCCAATAAAGCCCGCCGCACCCGAAAGCACTGCACCGATCAGGAACCCGATCGCGGAGCCCACGCCGATCACCAGCCACAACCCGATGAACAGAACCACCCCGACCACTGCAATGGTCGTGTACTGCCGCTTCATGTAGGCCGATGCGCCTTCCTGCACGGCCCGGGCAATGCGCTGCATCTCCTGGCTCCCCTCCGACTTCGAGAGCACCCAGCGGATGGAAAACAGACCATAGGCCAGCGCAGCAACGCCGCACAGCAGCGCAAATACGAGGCCGAAAAATGGCATGGACATGGACTCCCCCTTCGATACGTCGTGACACAAAACATCCGGGGCGTCGGGCACCCGCGGCGGCCGACAAGCAGGCTGTCGACGCGACACGGCCGCCCGGCGCGAATCCGGGCATCCGGTTTGTGCTGCCGTCGCGCATCCGCGCGACCGTCGAGGCGCGCGGCCACCGCTGGCGCGGGGCGTACAGCCTCGACAAACGTATCGGGGGATGGTGGGTCTGGCCGCAGGACGGCTCGAAGGAAGGACCGCAAAAACCCCTTACAATGCTAGGGAACTTACGTGGTGACTTGCAGGTCGTCAAGCACGATGGGTGCAAACACGCGTGTGTTCGGCACCTTACAGACCCTGGACCGGGGCATACCCGTGAGGTGAACTTCATCGGCCGCAGGCGAACGAATAGGTGAAAATCCCGTAAGATCGTTGACTTACAAAACAAACCGATCAACCAGGCGTTTCGATGACCAGTGCCACACCCATCAAGGATTGTTACTTCTGCCGCGTCGCGGCCGGACTGGCCGATCCCCTCATCTACGAGAACCGCTCGTTCGTCGCCCTGTTCGACACCAACCCGGTCAACCCGGGGCACGCCCTCGTCATCCCGCGGCGGCATGTGGTTTCCCTTTTCGAACTCAACGAGACCGAACAGTCGGACTACTTCGACGCCATCCATGGCGTACGCCAGGTGATCGAGTCAACCGACCTGGCCAGCCTGTACCGCAGCATGCTGGTCCGCGAGGACCTGAGCGAGCGCCCAAAGGACCATATCGAAGGCGTGCTGGAACTCCCTTTTCTGGGCAATCCACCCGATGCCTACACCGTCGGCAACAACGACGGCCGCATGGCCGGGCGGAGCATCGATCACCTGCACGTAATCCTGCTGCCCCGCTACGAGGGCGACGTGGAAGACCCCCGTGGCGGCATCCGCAACGTGATCCCGGATCGAGCGAACTACCACCGACACGCCCACCCGGGCGTTCGCGCCGACCGCGCCTGACCCAGCCACTCGATCCGCCCGTACCATGCGACAGGGGCCCGCGCCCCTGATGGTCAGTCCGGCATAACCGACTTACCGGCTGGATCAAACACCCACCTCTCCTCGCCCAGGCGAAATACCAGCTTCCCGTCGACCCACTCGACCACCTCGTAGTCTCGATGCTCTGGCTCGCGGCCCTCATGCTCGGGGGCACGCACCGGGATCGTGTTCGCTTCCACCGAGTCACCCAGCGATTCGCGATCCACGACCGTCAGCGTGCGGTCCCCGGCAGGCCCTTCCTGCGCGAACACCACATGGCGCCCATCGTCGCTCCAGGGGCCGATCGTGACGCGGCCCCCGTACTGAAACGCCGCGGGGCTCGCCTCGCCGCTGTCCACTCTTACCAACCAGCCGCCGCTGTGAGCGGCACCGCTGGTAACCACCGCCACCCAGGCATTGTCCGGGGATGCGTGGGCCTCCCGAAACCGATTCGTTGCTCCGAAGGCGTTCTGCTCGTCCACCTGGATATCGCCGGGCAGATCTTCAATGCCAAGGAGCGTGGTGCCCTCCACCGTCCGAACAGACTCCTCACCAATGTCCAGCGGCGCGAGCACCGACGCCTCATCGGCCTCTGACGGTTGATCCTCCTCCCCCGACGGCACGCAACCACTGGTCACGATCAGCGTGACGACGACGCCCGCCGCGAGCCAGGACGCGATGCGTCGAACAGAGCACCTATGTCCGAGCCGCAATGCCCCCGCACCCGATCGCTCCGCCAGCGCATCCTCTCGTTCTCGAATGTTCACCGGACCTCGCATCACTCCACCATCGACGCACACCTGCATCCGGGTCAAACCGCCCATTGCGGCTAATGCCCAAGCCCGGAGCACGTTGTCACGTGTACCCCAGACAGGCCCGCCCGCCTTGTTTACAGGTGCGGAATGTGCCGGCAGCGGCTATCTTGTTATCGCGGGACAGGGCAGTCCCGCTGTCGGGCCGGCTGTCACGAGCCCGAACAAGCAACCGCAGGGGGAGAACATGCCAGGGAAATGGATCGTGGGCGGCCTTGCCGTGGTCGCCGCGGGTATCGGCTACTACCACTACGAAATCCGCCAGGTCGAACAGAAGCTCGACGATATGGCGCAGATGCTGGAGCCGCTCGGCACACTGCACTACGCCGGGGTGACTGTCGGCCTGGGCGGCGATCTGCACGTCAACCGGCTCCTGTTCGAGCCGCGCAATACGGCGATCGGCCGCATGCGGGCCGATCGCATCACCCTGGAAACCGGCAACCTGTGGCAGCTCCTCCGGCTGCGCCACACCCTGGATGCCCGCCGTCTGCCCCGGCAACTGGGCTTTGCGGTCAACGGCCTGACCCTACCGCCCGGCCTCGCCACCGGCGCGCAGGACGGCATCCCGGCCCTGTGGCTGGACACCGCCGGCTGCGGCGCCTACCACGCGGCCCCTGCGGACGACCTGCTGGCTGCCCTCGGCTATCGCGACATCCCGCTGGACATGAGCATCCGCTACCATCTCGAGGAGGACCAGAACCGCCTGACCGTGCACAGCACCTTTGGCATGGGTCCCCTGGGTCTGGGCACATCCACCGCGCATTTCAACATCCAGGCCGCCTCGAATCGGGCCCGTGACCTCGCGCCCGCCCTGATGGCCACCTCATTGCAATCCATGACCGTGGATTACGAGGACCGCGGGTACTATCCCGCCCTGATGGAGCTCTGTGCGGCCGAGATGGACATGGAGCACCGGGACTACCTCAAGCACCACCAGGCGGCCTGGGTCGAAGCCTGGGAACCCCTCGGCCTGCAGCCGGGGCCGCTGATGATCGAGGCCTATGGCCACTTCATCCAGGAGCCTCGAGGTTACTCCGTGCGCATCGGTCCGATCGACAACCCCGCCCTGCTCTGGGCCGGCCTCGACTCCCCGACGCAGTGGCTACGGCAGGTCGAATCCAGCCTGAGCGTGGCCGGCCGGCCCTTTGGGCGCGTCGACCTGCGCCAGGTCACGCCACGCCCCGGGAGGCTCGCCGCGACACCGAACGCAGGATGGAACGCCACGCCGGCCCTGCCATCCGATTCTGCCCGCCACCCGCATTCGGCGCGGGACCCGGTGATCGCGTTGAACGCACTGGGCGACCACATCGGCCGCAACCTGCAGATCACCCTCGCCGACGGTCGCGCCCGCAACGGCGAGCTGCTCGAGATCGATGAGGGGCATATCCGCGTACGCCGCCGCATCGGCAGCGGCTACATGGTGATGCCGATCGCCCTGACCGACATCAGCGAGGTACGGCGCCTTCGTTGATGCTTTCCCCGCGGCAACACGCGGACCGCACCGGAGCAAGACCTCGACGTTACGAGGTGGACGCATCCCCTTCGCGGATGACCTCGATCAACGCATTCAGGGCGTCGCTCGCCGTAAAGATACCCAAAAGGCTCCCGTCTTCTTCATTGACGATAACGCTGCCGATCTTCTTCTCGGACATGGCATAAGCCACCTCGTCCAGGGGCGTGGCTGCCGACACCGTCAAGGGGTCGGCTGACATGATATCGGACACGCTAACCTGGCCGATGTCCTCTATCGGCAAGCCCATCACGATGCTCACATCCCGGTCGCTGACCAGCCCGACCACCGACCCACCGCGGACCACCGGAAGATGGCGGACCCCATGCTGTTCCATCAATGCCCGAAGATCAGCGATCGTCATGTCTTCGTTCGCGGTGATCGGGTCGGGGGTCGTGAACTCTTCCACCGGCACACTCTTCGACACCATGGCTCCATCTCCTGTCCTCGTCGCAAGCCAGCAGCTCCGGCTCGCCTCCATCTCTGAATCTAGCAAATCTCCGCAAGCGGTCAGGCCATGAGGTTTTGCTGCGGCTACAGGTCCGATCCCGTTATCTGTTCGCCGTTGCTCATGGATGTCATCTTCTTCGCTCTTCATCGGTTTCCAATCGACTGCCATTTCTCATGCGATCCAGAAGACCGAACTCGGCTATAACTCATTGAACGGCCTCAGAACAGGGCTGCAAACCCATTAACCGCACCGGTGCAACAGGAAGGTGGCAGGCACATGCGTTATCTCGCCCTGGCGGCAGACTATGACGGAACCCTCGCCTCGGATGATCGGGTTTCGGAGGACACCGTTCGTGCCGTCGAACGGCTCAGAAAATCGGGACGACGGGCGATCCTGGTCACCGGGCGGCGGGTGGATGACCTGTTGTCAGTCTGTCCTTGTGCGCGCCTCTTCGACCTGGTCGTGGCGGAAAACGGCGCCATTGTCTACAACCCTGCGACCCGGGAGGAAGCGCGTTATGCCAACCCCCCGCCGAAGCTGTTGCTCAAGGGTCTCCGAGAGCGCGGCGTGGAGCCCCTGGAGATTGGGCAAGTGGTCGTCGGGACTCAGGCAGCACAACGAGCGGCCGTGCAGGACGTGATCTGGGAACTCGGACTGGAAGCACAGGTGATCGCCAACCGTGGCGCCCTGATGGTCCTGCCGGCCGGCGTCAATAAGGCCAAGGGACTGGAGCGTGCGCTGCGCAAGCTGGGGCTTTCGCGTCATGAGGTGGTGGGAATCGGCGACGCCGAGAATGACCACTCGTTTCTGGACTTGTGCGAATGCTCCGTGGCAGTCGCCAACGCAGTGCCGTCCCTGAAGGCGTCCGCCAGCCTGGAGACCGCTGGCGAGAACGGGAACGGCGTCATCGAACTGATCGACGACTTGATCGCAAACGATCTGCGCCGGCTGGACAGCCGGCTCGAACAGCACCTGATCCCGCTCGGCACAGCGGCAGACGGGAGGCTGATCAACCTGTCGCCATTCGGGCACAACATGCTGGTTGCCGGGCCCTCGGGCAGTGGCAAGTCCACGTTCGCCGCGGGCATCATCGAGCGGTTAATCGAGAAAGACTTCCAGGTCTGCATCGTCGACCCGGAAGGCGACTACGGAACGCTGGCCGACGTGGTGGCACTCGGCAACCAATGGCGTGCTCCAGCCGTCACGGAGATCCTCTCGATCCTCGAGGATCCGAAGATCAACCTGAGCATAAACCTCCTTGGCATCCCGCTTGGGGACCGGCCCCAGTTTTTTGCGCAACTCATCCCCAACCTACAGGCCATGCGCGCACGCACTGGTCGGCCACACTGGCTGGTGCTCGACGAGGCCCACCACATGCTCCCCGATACATGGGGGCATACCGGATCCGCGTTGCCGAAACGGATCGGCGAGAGTGCCCTGGTAACTGTGCATCCAGAGCATGTCGCATCGGAGATTCTGGCGCCGGTCGACATTGTCATCGCCATTGGATCTTCACCCGAGGAGACACTCGCCAAGTTCGGGCGGGCCACGGGCAGAACGGTCCCGTGGTCCGACAGCCTGACACGAGAGCCGGAGCAGGTGATCGCCTGGTTTATCGATGACCCCCCGTTCGCCATGCGCCCCATGCCCGGGCGCGCAGAGCGCGTGCGCCATCATCGCAAGTATGCCGAGGGCGACCTGCGGTGGCACAGCTTCTATTTCCGAGGGCCCGACAGCCGCCACAACCTGAAGGCACAGAACATGGCCATCTTTTGCCAGATCGCCCAGGGCATCGACGAACAGACTTGGCTATTTCACCTGCGCCGCGGTGACTATTCGCGCTGGTTTCGGCACGCGGTCAGAGACGAGTTCCTGGCGGATGAGGCACAGCGCGTCGAGCAGCGCACCGACCTGGCACCGGCACAGACGCGCCAGATGATCACCGAACTGGCGCAAGCCCGCTACACCCTGCCGCCATGAGCCGGCGGGACGGCCGGCGCAAGCGCACCACCAGTCGCGTCAGGCTCGAGCACGTCAGGTTTCTTTCCAGACAGGCGCTCGGGATCCGGGAATGCTGCGCTCGCAATCGTATAACTGACTGTTTGTTCTTGCTTCCCCTTGGTTGGCATGGGCTTCGCTTGGGCCGTGTCGTCGGGCGTTGGTGGCGGATTGGAGCCGCTCAAGGCCTGGCCAGCCAATCCAGGGAACCTATTGATGAAACGCGCCCACAATCACAGCCGCTTCCTCTTCTTCCTTGTCGGCATTGCGCTCGCCGCCTCCGGCTGTGGCCAGCCAGACGAAGCCGATGCAGCCAATGCGGCGGATCCGGAGGATGCAGAGGAAACCCGCAGCCTCGGCCCGCCCAACCCCTATCTGAAGAACCTGCCCGAACTCGAGCAGGCGCGCTTCGATGAATCCGCGCAGTTACAGCAGGAACTGCGACAGATGCAGGCCACCGACTGGGAGCAGGCCGAAGCGTTCCGCAGTCACGTCGCCGAAAGAGAACGGCAATGGGACGAGAAGATCTCCGCGTACGTTCACACGAACCTGGTGGGACAAACCATCCCATTGACGCCGATCGACGCCAGGCCATACACCGTTGACGAGCTCAGGATCGAAGGAAGAAGGCCCATGCCGTTCAATCACCTGATCCTGACCGGAACAGCCACGCTGACGCAGGACCTGACCGAACCGGACAGCGACGAACCTGCCCCGCCAGCCTTCACCCTGAGGGGGCCGCCGATCATCGGTGCGGGGGATTTCCTGGATCACCGAGGCCAGACGCTTACCCTGTTCGTCCAGGCAGCGGACCTGGATGGCAACAAGATCCCCGCGATCAAGGCACGACTGACATCGACCGGGACTGCACAACGCGAAGAGCTCGTCGCAGGCAAGACGTTCGAACTGCAGATGAGTGTCGACCGGAGCGACGTCGCCCGACTGCGCAGCTTCGGCCAGTTTGTGGAAATCACGCGAGAAGAATTCGACGCCAGGTGAACGCGCGCCGACATGCTCGTTGCGGGTCGCACCAATACACGGGCGCCCTCTTCCTACGCCGGATCACTGGACGGCAACACGGGCTGTTGGGCTGACCAGAGCCCCGCACTCGACGGGATGGGTGCCCGATCCACATACACCGGCTGTGCCGGGGAGCCTGTACCGGCTCTTCCTGTGCCAGCAGAGCAACTGGTATAGCCCGATGCCGCCTCTCGCAGCCCCGCCAAGCCCTGCCACTCCGGCAAGCCCACCGCCTGAACGGTATCCACCCGATTTGACTATTGCGCTGTCCCGCGCCAACCCTTGCCGGAGTCCTTCCGGAAACCTTGGCAGGCGGCCCCCATGACCGAGACCTCGGACATACGCAGAAAGGGCTTCATCGCCCACATGGCGACCGTCTTCATCAATGCCCTCAACGACAACTTCTTCCGGCTGGTGGTCATTTTCATCGCCATCCGCCAATTCGTCGCCGAGGGGGAAGGCACCTTCTACTACAGCCTGGTCGGCTTCGTTTTCCTGCTGCCATTCGTGCTGTTCTCGCCCTGGGCAGGCTATATCTCGGACCGCTACAGCAAGAAGGCGGTGATCGTCACCACGCGTCTGGCCGAGGTCGCGGTACTAATGGCCGCCGCGCTGATGCTGATCACCGAAAACTTCACCGGCTTGTTGGTGACGACCTTCCTGATGGGCCTGCAGAGCACGTTCTTCAGCCCGTCCAAATTCGGCATCCTGCCGGAGATCGTGCGCTACCAGCAGCTCTCGCGCGCCAACGGGCATATCCAGCTGTGGACGTTCCTGGCCATCATCCTCGGGACAGCTCTGGCCGGCTTCGTGATGGAGTTCGCCCGCGAGGACCTGTGGATACCGGCTGCACTTGTCGTGGCACTGTCCATCACTGGCCTGGTGACAAGCCTCTTCATCACCCCGACCGTGGCCACCGACAACCCCGCGCCGTTCCGACTCAACCCGTTTGCGACGATCGTACAGTCCATCAACGAGATTCGCCCGCATCGAGTCCTGTTCCTGGTGATTCTCGGCATCGCGTGGTTCTGGGCGCTGGGCACGCTGTACCAGCTGAACGTTCCCCTGTTCGCAGAAATCCACCTGGAGCTCGGCGAGCTTGCAACCGGCATCATCCTGACCACGCTGGCGCTGGGCATCGGTGCCGGCAGCATCCTCGCCGGCTATCTCTCGCGTGGGACCATCGCCATGCACCATGCCCCGGCCGGAATGATCGCCGCAGCCCTGCTCAGCGCACTGCTGTACTTCGCCGCCGACAGTTACCACGCAACTCTGGTGCTCATGGCCCTGCTGGGCGTCGCCTCCGGCTTTTTCATCGTGCCGATCACGGCCTACCTGCAGGGCCACAGCCCCGCCGAGCGACGCGGCCGCTTCATCGCCGCCAGCAATTTCCTCGCGTTCGCCGCGATGCTGGTGGCCCCGGTACTGTTCTGGCTGCTCACCGGCCCGGCAGGCATTACACCGGCACTGGTCTTCGTGACCGGCGGGCTGGCTTCGCTACTCGTCGGCCTGACGGCCTGGCGGCTGTATCGCCGGCACCAAGCAGAAGCGAATGCCTGACACCGCCAGACATCGGCATCGAACTTCGAACATCTGGCCCTGCCGGTTCTTCCAGTCAGCGTGACCCGACCTCATTCGTGCTTACCGCGTCGCACAGCAGGTGCTGGCACTTTCCGCCGGCCTTGACCAATCTCACCGTATGGACACGGAACAACCCTTGCGCCTCCACCTGCCGCCGGAACGGTCGCCCCCGCGGCGTAGCCGCCTGATTTCAGCCGTGCTGGCCCTGGCGGTACTCGGCAGCGCGTGGGTCCCGGCGTCTGCCCTCGAGTACGGACCACTGCCTGAGCGAATCGAGGACGTAACCGCGGGCATCGAGCGCACGCCTCTGGATGCCGAACCGATACGGCTGGACTCCGATCAGCAAAACGACACCGTCATGGTCCGGGTGGACGCCATCCTCGACCATCCCTTCCATCAGGTGTCCCAGGAATTCCACTCCGCGGCCGTATGGTGCGACTCCCTCTTCCTGCATATCAATGTGAAGGCCTGCGTCCACCACGGGGACGGCGAGCGGTCCGGCATCGAACTCTACATCAGCAGAAAGCGCTTCCAGCGCCCGGAAAACGCCTATCGGGTGGACCTGGACTTCCGGGTGCAGATCGCCGAGGAGGACTATCTGGCCGTGAAACTCGCAGGGGACCGGGGGCCCTACGGCACCCGCGACTACCGCATGACCCTGGAGGCCGTACCTCTGGATGCCGAGCGGACCCTGATCCACGTTCGGCATGCCGTTGATTACGGAGCCCTGGCCCGGGGCTTCCTGAACCTCTATCTCCGCTTCGGCGGCGGGGATCGGGCCGGCTTCACCGTGGTGGGGGAGGATGATGCCGGAAGGCCGATCTACGTCGACGGTCTGCAAGGTGTCATCGAGCGCAACGTGATGCGCTTCTACCTGGCATTCCAGGCCTATCTGGAGAGCCTTGAGGTCGCGGAAGAGGATCGTCTGGCGTTCCGCATGGCGCGCTGGTTCGAACTTACCGAGCGCTATCCCGAACAGCTGCGGGAGCTGGACCAGGACACCTACCTCCGGCAGAAGGAGATGGAATGGCGCGAACAGGAGAGGCTGCAGACACAGCGCGACCACCGCAATTGATCCTCCATCCGCCTCCTCGGGCTCCCTGAGGACAACCTATTGAGAGATCGCACCTAACGCTGGAGCTCCATGTGGATCTCGATCGTGCGCAGGAGCTGCTGGCGATCGATCCAGCCGATGGCTCGACCGGATTCATCCATCACCGGGATCTGATTGAGGTTGTGTTCGCTCATGACCTGCAGGATCTCCTCCGCCTTCGTGTCGGGCGCGACACGGCTCAGCGCATCCACGGGGGTCATGATCGCGGCGATCCGGGTGGTCGGCCACCGCTCCCGCGGCACCTTGCGGCTGTCGCTGAGGGTCACCAGTCCCTGAACCCGCTCCGCATCGCCCACCAGAAAGGAGCGGCGCCCACCCGGCAGAACAAAACGGTCAATCCACTCCTCGACCGATACATCCTGGCCGACAAATGGCGGATCCGGGTTTGCCAGATCCCGCGCACGGACATCCACCAGCCGCTCGCGCATGTCATACATCCGCCCCTGCATCTCGGCCATGTTCAGCAGGAACCAGGCGATCAGCATCACCCACAGGCCCCCGATCAGGTTGCCCAGCACCACGACGTTCCAGAAGGCGAAGCCGAACAGGAGGTAGGCCACCATCCGCCCACCCCGTACTGCGGCCTCGATGGCCCTGCGCGGGTCGCCCGTCAACTTCCAGATCACTGCCCGGAACACCCGCCCGCCATCCAGCGGAAAACCCGGGATCAGATTGAAGATGGCCACGATCATGTTGATCAGCGCGAGCCAGCCCAGCGCCACCGGTACCGGCTCGAACCAATCCGCGGTGAGCAACGCGAGCCACCAGAAGAGCAATGCCAGGGCCGCACTCACCGCCGGCCCGGCAATCGCTATCCAGAACTCGTCCTCTGCCCGCTCGGGGTCTCGCCCCATCTGGGCCAGTCCCCCGAAGATGAACAGGGTGATGGACTCCACCGGCACACCACGCCGCAGCGCTACCATGCTGTGGCCCAGTTCATGGGCCAGGATGGAAGAAAAGAACAGCAGGGCCGTCACCGCCGCGGTGCCAACCGCCATCGCCAGGCTCCACTCCGGATACTGGTGATAGAAGCCGGTGCTCATGCTCGCCAGCAGCAGGATCAGGATGAAGATCCAGCTGATGTGGATCTGAATACGGATGCCACTGACATGGCCCAGGACTAGGACGGTCTTGAACATTCTTTGGCTCCTTGCATCACAGTACCGCTACCGGCCAGCGTGACCGGTGCCGCCTCACTCGACCGGGCTTCTGACGTGCCGACCGGCCCTGTGAAACGCCCGTCCGCCTCGATTCCCGGCCCCACCGCGGACCCCCGCGCGGTCTACCCCATCCATCCTCTGTGACCGCTACTGACTCAATGCTCCTGCCGTGGCGCCTTCGGCGCACTGGAGGCCACGCTCCCCGCCGCCTCCGTCCTGGAGGCATTGATCGCACGCTGGAACACCCAGCTCTTGATCTCGCGGATCTGCTCCACCATCGTCCGCGACAGCGGCACGGTGTTGATCACGTTGCGGATCACGTCGCGCTGGTTGAACACCCGCCCCTCCTGGTAGGCGTCGATACGCGCCGACTTCACCGCCTGTTCGATCTCCGCCCCGCTCCAGTCCTCGGTGCTGGCGGCCATGTAGTTCAGGTTGAACTCCTCGATGTTGCCACCGTAGCGCTCGACATGAATCCGCAGGATTTCCTTGCGCTCCTCTGCCTGTGGCAGGTCCAGGAAAAACAGCTGGTCGAACCGACCCTTGCGCATCAGCTCGGCCGGGAGCTGATGGATGCGGTTCGCGGTCGCCGCCACGAACACCCGGGGCGACTTCTCCTGCAGCCAGGTTAGAAAGCTCGAAAAAATGTTCACGTTACCGGCGCTGCCCGGTGCCTGGCTGTCGAAGCCAAAGGCGTTCTCCAGCTCGTCCACCCACAGCACCATCGGCGCGATCTCCTCTGCAATCCGCGTCGCCCGGGCAAAGGCATACTCCGGCGTGCCAAAGCTGCCGGACAGCACCAGGCTCATGTCCAGGCGCACCAGCGGCAGGCCCCAGGCGGTCGCGATCGCCTTCGCCGCCATGCTCTTGCCGCAGCCGCTGACCCCCATGAACAGCACGCCGGCCGGGAGTGGCACGTTGTCGCGCCAGGCCTTCTCGGTAAAGAGGTCCGCGCGCGTGCGCACCCACTCCTTCAGGTTCTCCAGCCCGCCGATGTCGTCCAGCGAGCGCTGCGGCGGGTAGAACTGCAGGCAGCTCTCCTTGCGCAGGATCTGGCCCTTTTCCTCCTGGATTTCGGCCAGCATCTCGGCCTCGCCCATCGGCTTGCCGCCAAACAGCCGCGCACTCAGGTGCCCGACCTCGTTCAGCGACAGCCCGCGCATCCCGGCCGCCACGCGAAATAACTGCTCGCGCGGGACCCCGGACGCGCCGCTCGCGGCCTCCAGCTGCTCCAGCACCTCCTCCTCCGACGGCAGGTCAACCTCGATCAGGAAGACCTCCTTCTTCAGGATCTCCGGCAGCTTCAGCAGCGGACAGCTGAGAAACACCACGTCGCGGCTGTTCTTCAACCGGTAGTACAGGTCGCGCACCCCGCGGACCAGCGCCGGGTTGCCCTCGAACCCGGTGGGCAGATCCTTCAGCAGCACCATGCGCGGGCCTTCGGTGCGCCCCTTCGCCACACGTGCCACCGCCTCCAGCGGATCGGTCGTCAGGGCGTCGGGGGCATCGCTGTCGAACCCTGTACCCGCGGACCACACTTCCAGGTGCCCGTCCTCGCCGTAGTACGAACGCGCGACCGCCCGCAGCAGCCGCTCCATGCGGTCCTCGTCCCACCCTTGCAGGTAGAACACCGGATAGTGCGACTTGAGCCCGCGCAGGATCTTGCGCGCCGTCTGATTCTGAAGCGCCGTTGCCATTCACTCCCTCCGTTCCCAACACCGGCTCCTGCCTGCGAATGCCACAGACCCGTGACGCCCATGTTGTCGACTTCCCCGATCCGGGTCCACGCATAGTTTGAGCGATGCTGCGTGCCCCGTTCGCGCATGCCCCCGGTTCTCTTGCCGCGCCCGGCAGCTCCAGCCCCCCCTGCTATGATGCCGGAAGCAAAGGGGGGCCCATGAGCAGCAAGATCATTGAAGTCGTCGGCCCGGCCGGGCATCTGGATACCGTACTGGGAATCGCCGACGGGCTGGCCATCGATGTCCTCTGGCACGGGGTGGACGAAAACCGTGACCGCATGGCCGTGCACATGCTGGTCAGCACGGATTACCGCCAGCGCCTGCTGGACGACCTCTATCGTGTGCTGGGCGCGGTCGAGACCGCGCGCATCCTGGTCCTGCCGGTGGAGGCGGTCCTGCCCGACCCGTTGCAGGACTCCACTGCCGACGATAAGGATGCTGCACGCACCGGCAAGAAGGCCCGCGCCATCTCGCGTGAAGAGCTCTATACCAACGTGGCCGGGGGCGCCGACCTCACCGGCCAGTTCGTCCTGTTGACGGTGCTGTCCACCATCGTCGCGGCCATTGGTCTGCTGGAGGACAACGTGGCCGTGGTGATTGGCGCGATGGTTATCGCTCCGCTGCTGGGTCCCAACCTGGCACTGGCGCTCGGGACCTCCATGGCCGACACGCGGCTGATCGGACGCTCCCTGCGCACGAACGTGGTGGGACTCGGCGGGGCCATCCTGATCGGGATCCTGCTCGCCACTGTCATGTCGGTGGACGTCGGCGCGCGCGAACTGCAAATGCGCACCCAAGTCGGTCTCGACTCGGTCGCTCTCGCCCTTGCGTCCGGAGCCGCCGCAGTGCTGTCGCTCACCACCGGCCTGCCCACGGTTCTGGTCGGCGTGATGGTGGCCGTCGCCCTCCTGCCGCCGGCTGCTACCGTTGGCATCATGCTCGGCTCCGGCGAGTTCTCCGCCGCCTACATGGCCTTCCTGCTACTGGCGGTCAACGTGGTGTGCGTAAACCTGTCGGCCAAGCTCGTGTTTCTCTATCAGGGCGTGCGCCCGCGCGGACGCGCTCAGCGGGAGGCCGCTGCGCAGAGCATGGCCGGCTATCTGCTGCTTTGGGCCGTCACCCTCGCCCTGCTGGTGTTTCTGATCCTGGAAGCCGACATCACACTGTAGGCCGCTCCAGCCTCATCGGCATCTGAAACACGATAACCCGCTGCATTCAAAGTCTTTATTCAGAACCAACGCCTCCAAAGGGGGAGGCATTGGTCGTCCTTTTCTGGGTGCGCCCGCCCGTTTCATGCCTGCCCTGCTACAACCTTGCTTCTGGTTTAACTCATGCTTGCCCCGACCGGACTTTCTGGCATTCTGACAACATGGAGCGTGATCACTCGCCTGGCCAGGGGGCATCGATGGCGTATGAAGATCAGGACCCGTTCAACGCGCTGATCGTCGACAACGCAGCGGTCTGGATCAATTCACTGGATGTGGACGGCCGCATCACCTTCTGGAACCGTGCGGCCGAACAGATCAGCGGCTACTCCCGCGAGGAGGTGCTGGGGCACGACCGCGTGTGGGAATGGCTATATCCCGATCCCAACTACCGCGAGGCGGTCTTTGCCCGCGCGTGCCAGATCATGGAGCGGGGCCAGGGCCTGCAAGGGTTCGAGAGCACGATCCGCACCCGCACCGGCGAGGACCGCACCCTGGAGTGGCACTCCGAGCAGCTGTTTGCCGCGGACGGGCAATTGCTTGGAGCAAGCGCGGTCGCCGTCGACATCAGCGACCGCCGCCGGCTGGAGGCGGCCCACGATCGGCAGTATCGCCTGCAAGGCATGATCGCCGAGATCTCCGCCGCACTGATCAACATCACGGCCGGAGACGTCGACCGGGTGATGGAAGAGAGCCTGGCCCGACTGGGAGTCTTCTTCGGCCTCGGGCGCGCCTACGTGTTTCGCTTCGACCTCCCCGCCCATCAGATGAGTCTGGTCAACGAATGGTGCGCCCGCGGCGTACAGCCCTACCGGGAGCACCTTCAGGCGATTCCTCTGCAAGAACATAACTGGGTCACCTCACAGGTCCTCGCAAGAAAGGTCGTGCACGTGCCAGACGTCGACGAACTGCCGGCGGAGGCGGCGGTGGAACAGGAGGAGTTCCGCCGTGAGGAGATCCGCTCCCTGCTGCTGATCCCCCTCGTCAGCGACCAGAACGCCTTCGGCATGCTCGGGTTCGATGCCGTAGAGGCGCCGCATTGCTGGACCGACGACCAGATCACCGCGCTGCGGCTCGTCGCCGACATGATCGCCGGCACCCTGGCACGCAAGCAGGTGGAGCAGGAACTGGCCCGCCAGGCGCGCGTGGACGGGCTGACCGGCCTCGCCAACCGACGCGAGTTCGACCACCAGCTCGAGCGGGAATGCGCTGCCCGGCGCGAACGCTCCCTCTCGCTGTTGATGATCGATATCGACCACTTCAAGCCGTACAACGACGCCTTCGGCCACCAGGCCGGGGATGACTGCCTGCGGGCAGTCGCCGACGTCATCCGCTCGGTACTGAACCGCCCCGCCGATGTCGGCGCCCGCTACGGTGGCGAGGAATTCGCCTGCGTATTGGCCGACACCAACCCCGAGGGCGGGCTGCGGGTCGCCGAACGCATCCGCGAGGCGGTGTACGGGCTCGACCTGAAACAACCCGACACCGACGAAGGACGCGTCACCATCAGTATTGGCGTGTGCAGCGTACACACCCGGTGGCCCGTGGAGCCCAGGGCCCTGCTGCGCCAGGCGGATGAGGCGCTCTACCGCGCCAAACGCGCCGGCCGCAACCGGGTCGAGACACTGACGCTACCCGAGGCCTCCTGGTAGCGCGGGCACGCCCCTCGCCGGGCGGCTCGCTCAGCTCGCGAAGGTTCGCATCGGGGTCGCCCCAGGTGCCGCGCACATGACCCGAGCGCAGCCACCGCTCGATAGGCGGCAAGTCGTAACTCGTGACCGCGTGAAGCCCGACATTCATGACAACTCCCCCGCAATACTCAGCCAATTGGAGCTGTCCGGATTGTTCGGCTCCAGGGCTCCACAGGCGCCGGGACCATGACTTCAGCGGAACGCCCGTTCTCCTTGCCACGTCCTGCAACTCGGGCATCTTCTTGGCGCAATCATGGGTGCCCCCTTCGTCGCCCTTCTTCGGTTCGTAAATCATGCGACTGCGCGGGCGTTCCGGATCCAGGCGTAATCGCCCCGCTTCCCGCGCGAACTGCTATAAAACAAGCAAGGGCGACATCCCGCCCCACCCGCGCCAGCAGTCGCGCTGACTGGCAGGCCCTTGCCCTACTCTCGCGGCACAGGGACTGCCGCCAGACAGACACTGCAGCGCAGCACCGTGTCGACGGACTCGGCCGGAAACGCCTGTCCGCATCGACTCCAATCGCAAGGAGCAGGACAGAATGGCTACCGGTACAGTGAAATGGTTCAGTGACGAAAAGGGCTTCGGTTTCATCACCCCCTCGGATGGTTCCAAGGACGTATTCGTGCATCACAGCAATATCCAGGGCAGCGGCTTCAAGACCCTCGCCGAGGGACAGAAAGTCTCCTACGAGGTAGAACAAGGCCCGAAGGGCCCGAGCGCGACCAACGTGATGCCCGAAGCGTAGGCACCAGTTTCTGCAAACGCCCAGAAAACAAGGCGTAAAGGGCCAGCTCCTCCGCGCGTAGAGGCAATCGGGCCTGGCCCCGAACAGGGCAGCCCGGGAGAACGCCTCAGCAGGTCATCGGTGTCCGGGTCGTGTCCTGAGCAAGCAGCGTTTCCCTGGAAACCATGCGTGGCCGTTTTTAAGGCACGAGCCCGTGCCATCGGCCGCGACCACGGCATCCTCGACTAACGGGGACAAAAGTCTGGTCCGGCATCCCGCCCGGTTTCCTCTTCGTCCTGCGCGCCGTGCTAAAACTCATGGGTGCCCTCTTCCTGGGCATCGCTCCGACCCATTCAATGTCTGATAGCGGCGCCACCGGACGGCCCAAGCGACCTACAGCCACCCCTGCCCCAGGCACACGCGCAGGAGCCCAGCCGCCCTGGACGATGCGGCGCCGGACACACCACTCAGCGAGCCAAGTCATGGGTGCCCCCTACTTCGCCATCCCCCTTCTCGACTGGTTTCCCGAGATTCTCCCAACGTTACCGTGGTCCGACCCCGTCATTAATGCGTGTGGCACGAGATGCCCCCTTGGCACGGCCTCGCCGCGTGCGCGCCCCTACCGATTGTCTTCGGCCGCGGGCTCCCCTCCCAGCTCCCCGAGTGCGGCCTGAAGGGTCTGCACGATCTCGCGCTCATTCTGGCCGCAGGCATCGACCGAAATCGGCTCGCCAATGATCACGCGCACCCTCTTGCCAGGCCGCGGGAAGATCCGACCCGGGGCCATCACCTCGCGTGTACCCTCAATCCATATCGGCACCACCGGCACGGGCTGTGCTGCGAGCACCAGCCCGATGCCGGGCCGCAGGCGCTGGAGACTGCCGTCCGGGGAACGCTGCCCTTCCGGAAACCAGACTAGGCTGTGGCCGCGCCGCACCGTGGCGGCGGCCTGCAGGAGACTGCGCCGCGGTGCCGCGGCGGGATCGACCGGCAGAATGCGCGCGACGCGGCTGAACGCGCGGGAGAACCGGTTGGAAAACAGATAGGCCTCCAAGCCCGCCCAGTACAGCGCTTCCAGGTGTCGCGTGCTGAACGCCGGCAGCAACGCCAGCGGGTCCACGAAGCTCAGATGGCGCGGTGCAAGGATATGGGGACCCGCATCCGGATCGGGGAGTCGGCCCCGCACCTCCACGCGCATCAACAATCGGCTCAGCAGCCGCGCACCTCCCAGGAGCAGACGCCCGGCCACCCGGCCGGCCGTCCCCGGCGGCTCCAGAGCACTCTGCTGAGCAGGATCGAGCAAAGACTCGGGATCCTGGAGCTGCTGCTTGAGCTCCCCTCGCCCTTCCTTCGCCTCCGCGGCTCCGGCCGCCTCCTTCAGCAGGTCGCGCACCGTCTCCACGCGCTCGATCGCCGAATCGTCGAGGTCGATGCCCGCGCGGTCCTCCAGCGCAAGCGTCAGATCCACCCAGTTGAGCGAATCGATCCCGAGTTCGTCCGCCAGCATGCTGTCCGGCGTCAGACGCAGGTCATGAAACCGTTCGGCAAGATAGGCCCATGTCTGCTCCGCTGCAGGATCCGACAGCAGCTGCTGGTCTTCCGGCGCCCAGGATTCGGGCGAAACCGGCTCCGGCAGCGCCTCGGAGACCGTGTCCTCCCGGCCCAGCTCCTCGAACAACTCTTCCAGCTTGTGCCGACGCAGCTTGCCCAGGCGCGTGCGCGGCAACGGGTCGAGCGCAACGCGCACCGTGCCCGGGCGATGATGGCTTGGCAGTTCCTTCGCCGCCCGGTTCACCGCCTCCCTCAGGCGCTTCTCGAGATCGTCGCCGGTCACCTCGCGCAGCAGACCCGATTCGGGCACAACGACAGCGGCCAGGCGATCTTCGTGCGCCAGAATACCGGCCTCGCGTACGTCCTTGATCGTCTTCAATGCATCTTCCACCCGTTCCGGATCAACGTTCTCGCCGCCCGAGAGGACGATCATCGAAGATTCCCGCCCGAGCAGGTGCAGGTAACCGTCATCGTCGATCTCGCCGGTATCGCCGGTGCGGAACCAGGCGTCTTCCTCCAGGACCTCCTGGGTCTTGTCCGGCAGGTTCAGGTAGCCGGAGAACACGTTCGGCCCGCGCGCCATCACCTCGCCACGCCCGTCGCCAGACTGCGAATCGTCGATCTTGAGCTCGACTCCGGGCAACGGCAGACCGGCGGCCTCGATTTTGAGCCGATCCGGCGGGTTGTAGGTCAGGATCGGGGAGGTCTCGCTGAGGCCGTAGCCGGTCGCCACCTCCCAGCCCAGCGCCTGCAGGTTGCGCGCCAGCTCCGGATCGAGCGCCGACCCGCCAGCGACGACCAGCCGCAGGCGCGGGGCCAGGCGACTGTGCAGGCCCTTCAGCAGCCTCCGGCCGAGGTTGAGACCGAGCCGGCGGCGCGCCAGCCTGGAGACACCGATGATCCGCCGGAACACGAACGCCGCCAGCCCGCCGCGCCCCGCGACCCGATCTTCCAGGGCCTGCCACACGGCCTCGTACAACCGCGGCACCCCAAGCATCACCGTGGCCTCGCCCTCGCGAAGCGCGCGCACGATCTGCGGACCCACCAGCGAGAACGGCACGATGATGGTCGCGCCCAGGGTCAGCGGAATCAGGATGCCCACGGTAAACGGATACACATGGTGAAACGGCAGGGGCACCAGAACCCGATCGCGATCGTCCGCGAGTTCCTGGCCGCACAACGCCTCCACGTTGCTGCTCAGGTTGGCATGCGTCAGCGGGACCCCCTTCGGCGGCCCCGTGGTGCCGGAGGTATAGAAGATCGCCGCGATATCATCCGGGCCCGCAACCGGGTCTGCCGGCGCCTTCGCGAGAAGCCCCTCCCAGGCATCCGCAGCATCGGCGTCCGCATCGAACCGGTAGATGCGTACCTCGCCAAGGGCCTCGGGGAGCCGGTCCCTGAGCTTCGTGGTGGTAAAGATGAAACGCGGTGCGGAATCCGAAATCGCGTGGTCCAGGTCCTCGCGCGGCATCTGAGTATCCAGGGGCACCAGGACCGCCCCGGCATTCATCACGCCCAGGGCCGACACCACCCACTCGGCGCTGTTGGGAGCCAGGATCAGGACCCGGTCGCCCTGCTCGACTCCGGCCTGCTGCAGCCCGGCCGCCAGGCGCCCCGCCCGTTCGAGCAGTTCCCCCCGAGCGAGGGCATCGGAGCCATCGCGGCTCATGGAGACGACTGCGTCGTGGTCCTCGCGAACGGAACGGGAAGACAGCAGTTCCCCGATGGTTTGCGCACTCATCCTGAACTCCCCTGTACCGGAGCCGGCTCCCCCCGCCAGGCCGTGAGGCGGCGGCACGGTAGCCTCGCCAGCAGGGCCTCGCGGTGTCCATCACTGCATCGTCGAGGCATGATTCGCCGTCTCTGTCATCCCCTCGAGTCTGGGAGCATAGAACACAGAGGAGGATCCCGAGTTTCACAATCCCCGTTCTGGCCGGGCTGACGAGTGCGCCAGGTCCTCAAGGCCCCCGCGCCTTGATGACGCCGCAGAACAAGAAATCATGGATGTCCCCTTCTGCCCGCCACCGAACAGAAGATTCGTCCACTCATGCAGGAACTCGTCACCGGCGAACCGGCCGAGGAATAACCGCCCGCGCGGGACCGGCCGGCCCTGTCCGGGGCACGCCCCCGCCTTCATCCCTTCAGCGCCGCGATGGCCCGAACCGTGTTCTCCTTCACCGGGCGCGGGCGCTCGGGGCGGAAGCTGCGGATGTACTCCACCAGCTCCGGCCCCGTCAGCACCGGCACCGACAGCTCGCCCGCACGCCCAAGCGACACCTCCGGGTGCGTGAACAGCACGATCGGCTGGATCCAGCGCTTGGCCTTGCGGCCCTTCAGGTACTCGCTCAGTAGCCACACCTGCTTCTTCACCTGCCGCACCGGGTTGCGCATCTGCTTGGTGTAGCGGCTGCCGCGCCGCCCGGTCTTGCTCACCGTCCATCGCGAAGCCTGCTCGTCGCAGTCGATGGCCCCGCTGTTGTGCTTCACCTCGATCACGAACAGCGCCTCCGGCCCCACCACCACCAGATCCGCCTCCGCCACGCCGGTACGCGAGCGTTCATCCGGCAAATCCACCTGGTTGAAGACCGTGAACGAGCCGGGAAGCTCCGCCAGGTACTCCAACGCCGCATCTTCGCCCCGCGCACCCGCCTCGATGACCGCGCTGCCGCCAACCAGGCCCACCAGCGCGACCACCCCTGCCAGTGTGATCAGGCCCACCAGCGGATGCACGAAGAACCCACCGAGCGCGACCGGCAACCCCAGGAGCAGCACCAGGTTGCGCCCGCGCCTCTGGATCGCCTTCGACTCCTCAGTCAGACGGTTTGCGGTGACGTAGCGAGTGTCTGCCATTAGCGTTGGGGTGTTGAGGACTTAAGGTTCGGGTGTTCGACGGCCATCCATCAGACCATGCTCGGTGAAATCCACAGACGCAACACGCTCATCCGCGTTCGTGGCCAAAGAACCTCATTCCAGGCCTCCAACAGCCCCGGCTGCCGACCCTCGAAAACTTGCCGAATTTGCCACGATTCGTGCTCCGCTCTCTCAGGATCGTGCTTGCACGGGGTCGGGGTTGCCTGTCTCAGGGGGTGCCAGAGACTCCGGTGTTGCCGGACTTTTCGGCTGCGGGCTGCCCCGGCCCGTACTGGTCGACGATCGCCTCGATCTCCTCGCGGGTCAGGGTCTCGTGCTCTTCCAGCGCGCGGGCGAGGGCATCCAGGGCGTCGCGGTGATGTTCCAGCGTGGCGCGGGCGTTGCCCTCAATCTCCTCCAGCAGGTCGCGCACCTCTTCGTCAATCAACGCCGCGGTGGTCTCGCTGTGTTCGCGCGGGCGCGCGATCTCACGCCCGAGGAACACATGCTCCTCGCTCTGCGGCAGCGACACCGGCCCGACGCGCTTGCTCATGCCCCAGTGCGCCACCATCCGCCGCGCCAGCTGGGTCGCCTGACGCAGATCGTTCTCCGCCCCGCTGCTGACCTCGCCGAACACCAGCGACTCCGCCAGCCGCCCGCCGAACATCACGCCGATCCTGTCGCGCAGATAGGACTCGTTGTAGGTGTGGCGTTCCTCGTCCGGCACCTGCGAGGTCACGCCCAGGGCGAACCCGCGCGGGATTACCGTGACCTTCTCCAGGGTGTCGGCATGCGGTAGCAGATACGCCAGCAGCGCATGCCCGGATTCGTGATAGGCGATCACGTGGCGCTCGCGCTCGGAGATCTTCTCCTCGCGCTTCTCGCCCAGCATGATGCGGTCGCGAGCATCGAAGAAACAGGCGCGATCCACCTGCTTCAGACGGCGCCGCCCCGCTAACAGCGCCGCCTCGTTGACCAGGTTGGCAAGCTCCGCGCCGGAAAAGCCGATGGTCGAGGCAGCAACCTGGTCGAGATCGACGTCGTCCGCCAGCGGCACCTTCCGGGTATGCACGCCGAGAATCGACCGGCGCGCCTCGCGGTGCGGGTTTTCGAGGGTGATCTTGCGGTCGAAACGCCCGGGGCGCAGCAGCGCGGCATCGAGCACGTCCGGGCGGTTGGTGGCGGCCAGCACCACCACCGACTCCTCGTGCTCGAAGCCGTCCATCTCCGACAGGATCTGGTTCAGGGTCTGCTCGCGCTCGTCGTGTCCGCCGCCGACGCCGGCCCCGCGCGAGCGGCCGATCGCATCCAGCTCGTCGATGAAGATCACTGACGGCGCGTTCTCCTTGGCCTGGCGGAACAGATCGCGCACGCGCGAGGCGCCGACGCCGACGAACATCTCGATGAACTCCGACCCGGTCACGGTGAAGAACGGCACCCCGGCCTCCCCGGCCACCGCGCGCGCCATCAGCGTCTTGCCGGTGCCCGGCGGCCCCATCATCAGGATGCCGCGCGGGATGGTGGCCCCCAGGTCCTTGAAGCGGTCCGGCTCCTTGAGGAAGTCGATCACCTCCTGCACCTCGCGCTTGGCGTTGTCGCAGCCGGCCACGTCGTCCATGCGCACGCGACTCTTCTGCGGCTCCACTCGCCGCGCGATGGACTTGCCGAACTGCAGCGGGCCGCCGCCCACACCTGACATCGCCCGTTGTTGCATGCGAGACCAGAACCACACCAGCAGTCCAAGCAACAGCAGCAAAGGGAGAAAACCCACCAGCAGTGCCTGCCACCATGGCGGGTCCGCGGCCTCAGCCGAGATCTCCACCCCGCGGTCTTCCAGCTTGCGCAGCAGCTCCTCGCCGGTCAGCTCCGGGGTGAAGGTACGGAAGTGCCCGGGATCGTCGATGCCCAGGTCCTGGCGCCCGACCACAGTCAGCGTGCCCTGCACCTCGTGGCCGCGCATCTTCACCTCGTGCACCTGACCCTGGTCCACCGCGCGCACGAACTCGCTGTAGGTGAGTTCCGCTCGGTCCGGCTCCTGCACCAGCGTCAGGAGCTGGAACAGCACCAGTACGCTGATCGCGATCCACAGCACGAACAGCCACTGTGGCCGCCCACCCTTGTTGCCCGGGCCGTCCGGTTCGGGCCCACCCGGGCCGGGACCGAGGTCGGGGCCGCGACGCGGTGGCATGCCGCCAGGTGAGTCGCCGGGTCGCTCCCCGCGCGACGGCTCGGGCGAGCCTCGGTCTTCCCGGTCGCGGTCTTCCGAGTCGCGATCGTCCCCGCCGGGGTGTCCCGGCTCCTGGTCCTCCTGGTCCTCCCGGTCACGATCTCCGTTGGAACGATGGTCAGTCATCTCGTCCCTAGGGGGCGGACTCGCAAGCACGTCGGAGAGGATCATCTGGGTTCGTTGCATGTCCCGCGCACCCGGCATTCCCTTAAGCCTCATGCCTGAATGCATAGCGCGACTGGACGGCCTCGATGATGGCTTCATGGATGTCGGCTATGCGCCCCGCCCGATAGGCGTCCTCCAACTGACGGATTCGGGCGGCCAGGGGCCGATCTCCGAACACCCCCTCGATCCAGTTCGAAAAGTCGCGGCGCTGCAGGTGGCCATGGAACCGCTTGGGCTCCATCCACGCCAGCGTGTCCACAAACTCCTTAAGCGTATGGGCGCGCTGGCCTGACGGGTGGCCGTCTGTCGAAAACACAAACGCGTGATGCGCGGCCACCGGGACATCGATGTACTTCATGCGATGGCGGACGTGGGGTGTCAGGCGCTCGGCCAGACGCATGATCCGCAGCCGGCCTTCGGCCTCCTCTGGCCCCGGCAGGAGGGCGACCTCATTGACCGCCAACCCCGCCAGGAGGCTCTTCCATTCCTCCAGATCCACCGATACCCGGGCGGCCCTTGCCAGGGCGGCCACTTCCTCAGGATCGGTCGCCCTCGAGACCAGCATGACGTCGGCCACCTGCAGGACATCGGGGTGCAGCTGTGATGCCCGATAGGTCACCATCGTGCAGCCTCCCGCCCCCACGTCCAGCAGCGACATGGCCTGCGGGTCGCAAAGAAAATAATGCGCCTCATCGACCAGTACCCGATGCGGCAGCCCGGTACTGTGGCGCACCACTTTGATCTCCGGAAGAATGTCTCTGAGGTAATCGAGCTTTTCCAGATGAGAAAGCTGCGACAGGTTAAGGATGACGCTGCGGTCCGGATACCGCAGCAACCGCGTCAGCTCATGCGGCTTGGGCGGCGGATCATCGCCGCCGGTCATCAGCACCCGGGGCAGCCCCTCCAGGCCGGCATAATCGCCTTCAGGGTCAACGATGCACAGACTGTAGCCATGCAGGATCAGCTGCTCGCACACCAGACCGGCCACCCATGACTTTCCGGATCTCGGATCTCCGCTGATAACCACGTTCCGACCCGACACCGCCAGCGACACGTCATTGCCGCCACGCGTCGTTCCCAACACCAGTCTTCGACGGGGATAGCCCGAGCGGAGCGTGTCCGGCCCCTCCAGAATTGCATCGATGTAGTCGGCCACCGCGGCCGGCCCTTTGCCCGGCAACACCTCGTCGGCGATCGACTGGAGCGCGGCACTGCCCCACTCGACCGCCACTCCGACCTCGGCGCTGCGAAGCAACTCATGATCGTTCTCCGCGTCGCCGATCGCCAGGACGTTATGAGGAGAGAGGCGAAAGGCCTCAAGGGCGACCGCAAATCCCGTGGCCTTGCTGATCGCCTGGGGCAGGATCATCATGCGCCCGCGATTGAACAGGATCGCCAGCGGTAGCTCGAGCCGCCGGATCAGTTCCAGGGCCTCGGGGGCAGCGGACGCGGCGGCCTCCACCACAACCTCGCCGCACTTGAACTCGACGCTGCGCTCACTCAATCCATCGAGAAACGCCGGCGGCGGCGGTTCGTGCAAGGCCGTCGAGCGCCCGCTCCGGGGAAAGGTGATTACTGCGCCGTTTTCACCGACGACCGCTTCGGCGAAGGTGAGATCGCCAGCTAAATGCCGCAGCTCACCAATAATCCGCCCCGTAACGATCAACACCACCAGGCCAGCCGAACGCGCACGCTCCAGCGCCCCGCGCACGGCAGGGTTCAGCCGCCCGTCCTCGGCGATCGTCCCATCGTAATCCAGGGCCAGGGCTTTGAGTTTCATGGGGTTGCGGAACCATAGACCGAATCCGAGGGAACACCCGCCTGACAGACGCATGCAAACGAGAACGGAGAGATCGGAAACGACCCAATCATCTCTTCATCCCTCGGTACCCCGAACACATGGGAGGGAGGCATTCGTGCCTCGCCATTATGTTTCCAATGTAGACGATGCCGCGCTTCAGTGCCGGTCCGGGCCGGTGATCCTGGCCCCCATGTTCACCGCTTGGGACGGACCAGGGAGAAGGGCGTCGATGTCCCCTTCTTGTCTGGATAGATCCCTTGCGCCCGGCCGCGTACGGCCCAGCGGAGATCGGAAACCGCTCCGTGCCGCGCAGCGGAAACGAAACAAAACATGGGTGTCCCCTTCTTCCGGCACGGCACGGGTCCCCGAGATGCCGAACAGCTGCGCTCGCGCTTCGAACGCGAGCCCCTCCCCGACGACGGCTCGGGGCACCCCCCTGTCCCCCTGACCGTCTCGATCGGCATCGCGAGCCAGATCCCAGAGAGCCCGGAAGCGCTGGACACGCTGCTGACCCGGGCCGACGATGCCATGAGCACCGCCAAGCGTCATGGCCGCAACAAGGTCGTCCTGGCACCATCACAACGATACTGACCGCCCATTGAGTACGCCCTGCACCCGCCCGGCTCGTAACATCAAGAAATTCTAGTTGCCCCCTACCCTAGGTGGTTCCCCGGCCTGGCTCGGCTTGTCGGCCGGCCCGGGGCTGGCACAAACTGCCTGTATCGCCCGCCCATCGAGACCCGACGCGTTGGCCCGCCTGCTCATCCCCATCGTCGCCCTGCTCGCCTCCGTCACCATCCTGGTGATGGGCAGCGGCCTCATGGGGACGCTAGTCAGCACACGCCTGAGCCTCGAAGCCATCGACCCCCAGCTCAAGGGGCTCATCATGTCCGCCTACTACATCGGGCTGGTCATCGGAGCCCAGCAGGGCGACTGGGTAATACGGCGCACCGGCCACATCCGCGCCTTCGCGATCTTCGCGGCGATCGCCACCGTCGCGATCCTCCTCCTGGGCCTCCATGTTGACGTCTGGGCCTGGTTCGCTCTGCGCGTGGTGATCGGGTTCTGTCTCGCAGGCGCCTACCTGGTGGTCGAAAGCTGGCTCCATGCCCGCACGGAGAACCGAACGCGCGGTCGAGTCTTTTCGGTCTACCAGTTTCTCGCCTACCTGGGGCTGGCCGCCGGCCAGCCCCTGCTCAACCTCTACGAACCCGTCAGCACCGAACTCTTCATGGTCGTGGCGGCACTGTTTGCCCTCTGCCTGGTGCCAGTGGCCCTGACACGCACAGGGATGCCGCAGGACACCCCTGGCCACAAGCGCATGAAGTTGCGCCAGGTGGTGACCGCCTCGCCCCTGGCGGCAACGGTCTGCGTCGCCGCCGGACTGGTCAGCGGCGCCGCCTTCACGCTGACGCCAGTCTTCGCCCTGCGCATGGGCCTCGACATCGCTGGGGTATCGCTGGTCATGACCAGCCTGATTCTCGGTGGAGTGGTGCTCCAGTGGCCGATCGGCTACTTCTCGGATCGCTTCGGCCGCCGGACGCTGATGATCGTGGTCGGTGGTGGCGTGGCACTGATATCGCTCGCGCTCGTCGCCACCATCGGCGCTGTCCCGCTCTGGGCCATACTCACACTTACAGGGGTGTTCGGCGGGCTCGCGTTCACCCTTTACCCGCTGGCCGTCTCCCACGCCAACGATGTCCTCCAGCCCAACGACTTCGTGGCAGTGACCGCGGCCCTGCTCTTCCTCTGGGGCCTGGGGGCCGTCGCGGGCCCGATCCTCGGCGGGTGGGCCATCGCCTTGCTGGGCGGGCCCGGGCTGCTGGCCTACATGGCCACCATCGGCGCGCTGGTCGCACTGATCGCATTGCTGCTCAGGCGCGACACGGCCGAGGCCCGAGAGCCCTTCCGCACCCTCACCCGCACCACCCCGGTGATCCACCATCTCGACCCGCGGGCGCTGCCCCAGACCGAAGGCGAGGCCGAGGAGGAAGCTCGCACGCAAGCGTCAGACAACCCGCCGCCGAAGGGCCCACACGGTCACTCACCTTCTTCGACAGAACAGCGGGGACAGGGCGGTTTTGGTGGCACGGGACCTCCCTGAGGCCGAAGACTCAGCAGATACTCGTGTCATCCATTGCGGGTGGGTCGACGCACCATTCGGCGTCCTCAAACTCGCCGATGACCCGCACATCCACGCAAGCCGCCTGCTCTGCAATGATGCGGCGCACGTGGTCCGGCTGGTCCGCCTCCATCGCATCGCGCTGGCCCTTCGAGTCCCAGTGCGCGATGGCCAGCAGTACGTGCGGATCGCCAATCTTCCGGTGCAATCGGGTGCCACGAGCACCTGGGGCCTGCTGGATGATCCGGCTGGCCCGCACCCAGGCATCCGCATACTCCTCGGCGGTACAGCCGGGCCGGAGATGGATCTCGAACACAAAGATCATCCGCCCCTCTCCGCAGTCAGCAAGGCCATGCGGTCGCAGCGATGCGTTACCGGACGGGTCAGTCGTGGAAGATGATGCGCGCGCCGGCGGGGTCGATATCGACGCGACAACTCGCGTACTCGCAGGCGTCCGCAATGTCGTTCAGCTTGGGCATGTCGTTGAGCTCGGCCAGCTTCCGCACCAGGCCTGCACCCTCGCAGCCGCGCTGCATTCCGCTGTCCGGGTCCGTCTTGCACCCAAATTCGCTGCCATCCACCGACCAGTCCATACCCGCTGGCATCATCAAAACCACCGGCTCCTCGTGCATCACCTGGAATTTCACCCTTTCCGCGTTCCGTCCGTCCTGCCAGTCCACGGTCGGAATGTTATCGCTGGCCATGAGGTCACTCCTTCCCGGTATCCCGGGCGGTCTTTCGGCCTTCCCTGTGACGCTAGACGGCTTGCCGACAATGCTCAAGCAACGACGCCCCGTTATTGGGCCTCGCGAGCTCATATCGAGACGAAATCACGGCTGTCCTCTTTTCTTCCGCAGGCGGTCCGTCCTTCACCCCCCGCGCACGTTCACCAATAGCCCGGTCCCGCCAGTAGACGAACGCCCAAACAGGGGTATGCTGCAAGCATGCCCCCGGCCGTCGCCCGCAATCGGCGGCGCCCGGGATTCATGTACCCGCAAGGCACCGGGGCACATCCCGCACTACCCGGCAGCGTGCGCCGAGTCCAGCCGCCAGGTGCCGTCACCAGGAGCCACACCATCATGGGCATGGCCTGTTGTGCACCGCACGGCGCGAACGCCGACATCAACCCCTGCCACTGTGGCGCGGCCCATACCCAGGCGGCCCTCCGGCGCATCGAGGCCGACCTGAACCGGCGCCAGTTCCTCGGCGGTGTCGCCGCCGTACTGGGCATGTTCGCGGGCTTCGGCCTCGCCCCGCGCGAGCTCAAGGCCGGCGCGCCCGGGCAGCCGCTGCTGCTCACCCACCTGCGGCTGTTCGACGGCGAGACCCTTTCGCTGCGCGAGGACGTGGACATCCTGATCGAGGACGGCCGCATCGCCGCGCTGCCCCGGCGCGGCGAGGGCCCAACCGGTGCGCGCGCAATCGACTGCGGCGGGCGCGCGGTCATCCCCGGCCTGATCGACGCCCACTGGCACAGCACGCTGGTCGGGGTCAGCCAGATGACCGCCATGACAGCGGACATCGGCTTCCTGCACCTGATGGCCGGGCGCGAGGCCGGCGCGACCCTGATGCGCGGCTTCACCACCGTGCGCGATCTCGGCGGCCCGGCCTTTGGCCTGAAGATGGCCATCGACCGCGGCGCGGTGGCCGGCCCGCGCATCTTCCCCTGCGGCGCGATGATCTCCCAGACCTCCGGGCACGGCGATTTTCGCCAGCGCCACGAATTGCCGCGCATGCCCGGCACCCCGCCGAGTTACATCGAGAGCAGCGGCGTCGCCGCGATTGCGGACGGCGTGGACGAGGTGCTGCGGCGCACCCGGGAACAGCTGATGCAAGGCGCCAGCCAGATCAAGATCATGGCCGGGGGCGGCGTCTCCAGCCTGTACGACCCGCTGGACACCGCTCAGTACCTGGAAGAGGAGATGCATGCCGCCGTGCGCGCCGCTGCCGACTGGGGCACCTACGTGTGCGCCCATGTCTACACGCCGCAGGGCATCCAGCGCGCAATCCGCGCCGGGGTGCGCTCCATCGAGCACGGCCAGCTGGCGGACGAGGAGACGGTGCGCATGATGGCGGACGCCAACGTGTGGTGGAGCATCCAGCCCTTCCTGGACGACGAGGACGCCAACCCGAAAACGGACCCCGTCTCCCGGGCCAAACAGCTCCAGGTGAGCGCGGGCACCGAGCAAGCCTTCGAACTGGGCCGCCAGTATGGCGTGCCCATGGCCTTCGGGACCGACATCCTGTTCAGCCCCGAGGGCGCCGCCAGCCAGGGCCGCCAGCTGGCCAAGCTGACCCGCTTCATGCCCCCGCTGGAGGCCCTGCACATGGCCACCGGCGCGGCCGGCCAACTGCTCGCCCTGTCCGGCGACCGCGCCCCCTACCCCGCCCGCCTCGGCGTGATCGCCGAAGGGGCCCTGGCCGACCTGCTCGTGGTCGATGCCGACCCGGCGGCCGGGCTGGACTGGCTGGATGCACCCGACGACCACCTGCACCTGATCATGAAGGGCGGCGCCATCGTCCGGAACAAACTGGACCGCGCTGAATAGCTCAATATCCTTCGGTCTGCCTGAAAGTCGATTCTCGGGTGCACCACCAATCGCCCATGGAGGCATGCACGAATTATGGAAAGAATGTTCACCAGCAGCCGGCTGCTGGTACTGGTGACGGTCGTGGTCAGCACCATTGCGGCTCTCCTGCTGTATGCCGCCAACGTATTCATTGTGTTCAATATCTTGGTCGATTTTGTCCAGCAGGTGCCCAGCACGGTCGATGAGGGCAAGAGCCTGGCGGTGAGGTTCCTCAAGGTCCTCGACATGCTGCTGATCGCCGTGACCTTCCAGATCATCGCGGTCGGCTTGTTCCGGCTGTTCATCAACCCGGATTCCCGCGGAAAAAGCAGCTTGCTCTCCGTGTTGGAGATCCGGCATTTCCATGACCTCAAAGTCACGATCATTCAGGTCGCGATCGTGATTCTGGTGGTGCTTTTCCTGGAGCAGGCAGTGGAGGTTGGCGCATCTCTGGAAACGCTCTACTACGGCCTCGCCATCGCGGTGATCATCGCCAGCGCCGTGTTTGCGTTCCGTAACATGACCCATGGCGGGGACTGACTCACCCAGCGCTTTAACCGTGCAGGGAAAATTATGGGTGTCCTCTTCTCTCCCGCAATCAATACCTGGCACTGCGGATCACGGTTCATGGCGCTTAAACCACTCGAGGATGAGCTCCAGGCGTTTGACCAGGTTCACCGGAGTGCCGTCCCGGGACAGGTTGTGGCCTTCGCCATCAAATACCGCCAGCTCGGTCTCCACGTCGTTGTTGAGCAGCGCGTAGAACCACTCCTGGCCCTGTCCGATCGGCGTGATCCGGTCATCGGTAGAATGGATGATCAGCGTCGGCGTACTCACCTGGTCGGCGTACTTGAGCGGTGAACGTCCCCAGTAATAGTCGTAGTTCGTCCAGATCGTGCCGCCAAACTCGGCATTCATCCGTGCCGGCACGTAGTCCTGGGTGCCGGCCTCGGAGATCCAGTTGGAGACACTGCGCTGGGTGACCGCCGCGCGGAAGCGATCGGTCTGCGTGGTGATCCAGTTGGTCAGAAAGCCGCCATGGCTGCCGCCGGTCAGAAACAGGCGCTCCTCGTCAATCCAGTCGAAGCGCTCCAGCGCCGCGTCCAGGGCCCGCATGTTGTCGCGATAGTCGACACCACCGTAGTCCTGGTACACCGAGGCCTGGAACTCGTGGCCATAGCCGGTCGAACCCCGATAGTTGGTGAACAGCATCGCGTAGCCCGCGCCCGCGATCATCTGAAACTCGTGGAACCAGCGATGACCCCACATATGCGCCGGGCCGCCACGAATGTTCAGTACCAGTGGCCAGTCATCGCCGGCGTCGAATCCTTTGGGCCGCAGCAGGAACGCATCCACCGTACGGCCGTCCTCGACCTCGTAGCTGAAGCGTTCCAGCTCGGTCCGGTACCGCGACTCCAGCAGAGTGTCGTTGAAGCCCGTCAGGCGTCGCGACTCGAACCCGTCACTGTCGGCGACGTGCACCTCCGGCATCCGGGTCTCGTCTTCGACCAGCAGGGCCAGAGACCCGCCGTCGGCGGCAAAGTCGATATCGCCGAGAGCGGCTTCGTCACCGAGGACCACCTCGCTGTCACCATCGGCTTCCAAGCGCATCAGTGGGCGGCTGCCGCGGAAGTCCGCCCATACCAGGGGACGATCGAACCCCTCGGGCCACCAGGCCTGCGTGACGGAGAACTCCATGCCATCGTGCAGTACCTTGTGGTCGTCGTTGCCGATCCCGATGCGGTGCAGTTCCACGGGACGAAAGCGGTCGGACTGATAGAGGAAGGCGACCTGGCGCCCGTCGGGCGAGAACAGTGGGTCGGTGGCACGCCCGTCGGGCGCGGTCAGCTTGCGTTCCTCACGGCTTTCAAGGTCGAGAAGGTAGATGTCCTGATTGAAGCTGCCGTCGTACTCGCCGCCGCTGCGATCGGTATTGAACGCCAGGAAGCGACCATCCGGTGAAACCGTCGGGTTGTTGTAGTTCCACTCGGCGTCCCCTGCCAAACGCTCGAGTTCGCCGCTTGCCGAATCCAGCAACCACAAGGTGCGACGACTCTCATCCAGCCAACCCTGCGACTCACGACGGCTGAGCGCGCGCGAGTAGACCTTCACATCCGCCTGCGGTGCATCATCCCCCTGCTCTTGCTGCGCGGGATCTTCGACGGCCGGGTCGATGGTCAGGGTTACGACCAGGTGCTGACCATCGGGCAGCCATGCAAAGTCCGAGATACTGCCCTGTTGAATCTCGGTGATGGCATGGGCTTCACCACCGTCAACAGGCATCAGATGGATCTGGGCGTCCTCGTCGACGGTTCTCAAGAAGGCCACTTGCCGCCCATCGGGAGAAAAGCGGGGATGACGATCGGACTCACCCTGGGTGAACGGGCGTGCCGATTCCGAGCCATCGGCTGGCACCATCCAGATACTCGATTCCCGATTGCGGCGTTCATCGTCCACGCGACTGCGCACGAAGGCGACATGGCCCGCATCCGGCGAAAGCCGCGGCTCGGTCGCGAACACGAAGTCGTAATAGTCGGCGGGCACCATCGGCTCCGGCGCCTCCGCCCATACCGACGGCGTGTAGAAGAGGACGATCAGCAACAGTGTTCGGGTCATGGAGTCCTCGGGGGAAAGGAAATGCGCCCGAGTTTGCCGCAACGAGATCATGGGTGTCCTTTTCTCCTCGAAGAACTCTGGCGAGAAGACCAGGCAGTAACGGCCGTTTTTCGGCAACTGGTGCGCCAGCATCAACGCGTCGATGTCGGCCTCCGAGAACCCGGCTAAAGCGAACAACGCGTCATGGTCGATCATGCCTGCACCCGGCCGCGCCTGCCCCTGACTGGCCTCCTGTATGCATCGTTCCTGACTGTTCGCGTCCCCTGAATAAATCAACGTGCTGACGGAAACGACCTGTTTGCAAAGCTCCGGGCGAGCCGCACGTTGCGCTACGGTCGCGAAGCAGCGCGAACGAAGCTGGCTTGCCCTCGTTCCTCGCGAATTCAATGGCGCGACCGAGACACTGTCCGGCGAAATCAGATAACAGGACTTTTCCGAAGCAATCTGCCGGGCCAGATCCAGGTACAGGTATTCCCTGGCGTCAGGCTGTGAAGGGAACAATACCCGTGCATCGGGTTCCCCAACCCAGCCACAGCCGGCCAACAAGACCGGGCCCGCCAGGTACATCGTGATGTGTCGCCACGTCATCCGATATATCCCATGGGGGCTCCCTGCCGGTGTCCCAGGAAATCAAGGGTGGCCACGCCTTGTGCTTCCGACCGGGTTAATCGTCATTCTCAAGTCGCAAGAGATCATGCGTGGCCTCTTATTTCCGCTGTCAACCTTCACAGCGAATCAGAGGCGCGGATTCCGGCGGCCCAGGCTCCCCGAATCTTGTGCCTTGGAAGACGAGCCGAAAAACGTGGCGAGAAGCATGCGCGTGGAGATCGCGATCAGCACCACCCCCAGTAGCAGCATGCCATCGACCACCCAGCCGTTCTCGAACCACGGCAGGAGCGGATCCGAATTTCCGAGTCGTTCCGCCAAGCCGAGTCCCAGCAACATCGCTCCGGGCGTATGCACCATGAAGGCAAGCCGCATCGCCCGCGCCCGGTCATCCTGCCTCGGCACCACATCGTTTCCATGCCGCGAATCGGACTCGTGCCCAGCGCCATCAGACTCCTGCCCCGCGACGTGGGTCACCAGAGGGTCCCGCCTCGGGTTCAAATTCGTCTCCTGCGTTGGCGATACGGACGGGTATCGCCGCACGAACATCCGACCAAGACCGGCGGGAACGACCACAAACCCCAGAAACAAGACCGTCAGCGCCATTCCCATCGACGGGTCGCCACCGGCGATAGCCCAGCCTGCAAAGAGCACAACAACGGGCAGAATCAGCGTTGCGAGGGCGTACCGCACCCGAGGCCCCAGTGCGGCCCGCCTGGCGAGAAACAGGATTCCCAGTGCGACCAGCACTGAGGGGATATACAGAATCAGTAAAACCATGCGCGCCTCCATGCGTCGCTTATCACTACTATTGGCCCGAGTCCGATCAGGCCTATTAATCCAGGGACAGAAGCCGAGCCCACAACTCCTTCTCTCAGCCAGCCCCGTGATCGATCCGGGGGCGCGTCCTCGCGCAGTGACAAAAAGCCGTGAAAGTCGTCCTCAGGTTTAAAAAGCTTTAACGAGCGGGAGCAGGTGCGCCCCGCAACAGCCCTTCGGTGCTCAGGTCCTCGTCGAGCTCTGGCCAGTGAATTCCGTAGCCTCCGGCGGAGATCTCCCAGATCCGTAGCTGAGCGGGCGTTGCGTGCGCGAGGCGTGGGTACCACTCCAGCGGAACCGAGATTCGGCGGCCATCCATCAGGCCAACCACCAAGTCATGCTCGGTGAAATCCACCGACGCAACACGCTCATCCGCGTTCGTGGCCAAAGAACTCATTCCAAGCCTCCAACCGCTCCGGCTGCCGACCCTCGACAACCCCCCGAATCCGCCGCAATTCGTGCGCCGGAAACCCCATATTCCGCGCCAGTGCCACACGGCGCAACCGGAACTTGGCCGAGCACTTTCCACGGTCCACATGCACATACGGCGGCTCGTCCGGCTAATGGCTGAACCAGTAGAAGCGGTAGGGTCCACCCCTGAACACCGTCGGCATCCGCGCCTCCCCTGAAACCGAAATGGTTCAGCGACAACCGGCTGGCGCCAGAAACATCCGGCCCGATATCCCCACACCCTTGATGCTGCGACGGCCGAGCTGCTTCACCGCCTCGCGAAAACGCTCGACGTGGCCCAGGGCCGCTACATGGTGCGACCTCTGCCCCCTTCCGACATGGCGCAGGAAATGCACTGGATCGATCCGCAGGCGTTCCAGGATCGGCGGAATGGATTCCGGGATCGCCCCGCGCTTGTCCTCGCGGATCGCGCGCCCGGTCCAGTCCACCAGCTCCAGGTAGTCCTCCGTGGTAAACACCACCGCATTGCCATGCGGATCGTCGCCTTCCCGCCCCAATACCGTCAGGCGAGGCTCGTCTCCCTCGCACGCCGGACCTTCATGCCCCTGATCCTTACGAGCCAGTGCCCGAATACGCTGCTGGATCGACGTGAAATCGGAAGCCTCGGGCGTATCCGCCATCCCGGCGCGCACCGGGTTCAGATCCACGTAGCTCATGCAGGTCAGCACCGCCGCGTCGTCCAGCAGCGCCTGGCTCTTGTAGCGGCCTTCCCAGAAGCGGCCCTTGCAGCCATCCTCTGCATTCGCCCGCCGCGCCAGATGTTCGTTCAGGCTGCGCATGAACCAGGACAGGTTCTGCAGCCGATCCCGCCACTTGGCAATCTGCACCTGCGCCCGCTCGCGCTCCGCGACCGTCTTCGTCTGCGCCGCCCGATAGCGGGCTACCAGCACCGGCAGCGAGAACAGCCGCTCCCAGCGCTCCATCACCTCGTCTTCGCGCCAAGCCGCCGCCCGATCCGCATCCAGCCGCACCACCAGGTGATAGTGGTTCGACATCACCGCATACGCGCAGACGTCCACGGCAAACACGCCCTGCAGCTCACGCAGGCGCTCCAGCACCCAGCCACGCCGGTGCTCGTAGTTCTTGCCCGAATAGAAATCCTCGCCACACAGGAACGCGCGGCGAACACAGCGACAAATACAGTGGTAATACGGCGTCGTCTCGACCGAGACGAGCTCCTTCCTGGCTCGCGTCATCTCCGGACCCTCCCTGGTCCATGCACTCCCCTGAAACCTAGACAGCCCACCTCAGACCGTCAAGAAATCATGGGTGTCCTCTTCTTCCTGCGGCAGCTCACGCAGACGCTCCAGCACCCAGCCGCGCCGGTGCTCGTAGTTCTTGCCCGAATAGGAATCCTCGCCACACAGGAACGCGCAGCGCACACAGCGACAAATACAGTGGTAATACGGCGTCGTCTCGACCGAGACGAACTCCTTCCTGGCTCGCGTCATCTCCGGACCCTCCCTGGTCCACGCACTCCCCCTGAAACCTAGACAGCCCGCATCAGACCGTCAAGAAATCATGGGTGTCCTCTTCTTCCTTCACCAACCTAGACAGCCCGCCTCAAACCGTCAAGAAATCATGGGTGTCCTCTTCTTCTTCCGGAACCAGCTAAACCACCCCTGACCTCAGCCACCTGCGCGCTGGCTCAGCGGGAAATCATGGGTGTCCCCTTCATTCGTCAGCACTCCCCCTGAAACCTAGACAGCCCGCTTCAGACCGTCAAGCAATCATGGGTGTCCTCTTCTTTCTCCTGCAGCTCACGCAGGCGCTCCAGCACCCAGCCGCGCCGGTGCTCGTAGTTCTTGCCCGAATAGGAATCCTCGCCACACAGGAACGCGCGGCGAACACAGCGACAAATACAGTGGTAATACGGCGTCGTCTCGACCGAGACGAGCTCCTTCCTGGGTCGCGTCATCTCCGGACCCTCCCTGGTCCATGCACTCCCCCTGAAACCTAGACAGCCCACATCAGACCGTCAAGAAATCATGGGTGTCCTCTTCTTTGCGCTGGTCCCCTGCTTATGGCACCGGTGCGTGATATGCCAGACATGGCCTGGCAAGTGATGGCGATTCGCCCGTGGCATGGCTTCCCTCCCTGGAAGGCCCATTTCCTAGTCAAAATGGCCGCGATAAGCTCGAATTACACCCTTTCTCGACCATTTTCCTTCGATCTTTCCGCGGGTTACCGTGGTCCGACCCCGTTATTTGCAGTCGATAAGCTCCAATTACACCCTTTCTACACCATTTTCCTTCGATCTTTCCGTGGGTTACCGTGATCCGACCCCGTTATATCTTGGGTCTCCTTCTTCATCCCAAGAAATCATGGGTGTCGTCATCTTCCCCGTATCAACGCCAACCTAATAGCCTGAGTAAGTCGATTCAATCTAATCTCGCCGCCACGTGGCTGTGGCCCATCAAGTAAACTCCCAAACTTTCGAATTCTCCGTTCAGCCTTATTAGGTCCTGCATAACGTAGCGCGTAAACAATATTCGCCCGCAAGGCCTCACGAATATCCACCATATACTCTTCTCTACCACATGATAATGACTCAAATACCCGATTGTAGTACTCATGCAATACACTTGGTGAAACAGATTCAACCGCACCAGCAAGAAACTGAGATGCCACAACTACGCCGGAACGCAAATCAAGCGTTTTGCTTCTGAACGCCTTTATTGCTAATTCAGCCGCCTGAGACACATTATTTGGTGTGAGACTCGCTGCCCACAAAACATCAGTAGCCGAAAAACTTGTAAAGCTATGTCGACGTTCCAACTTATTCAGTATAATCTGTGAATATTCCGGTCCCGAGATAACCCCCTCATCTCGCATAACCATCAAAATCGGTTGCAACCAAGAAGTCGCCTCAACGCCCATACCTACAGCAAGGGCTCTAAACCCTCCATCCTCCGCCACAAGTATCGCATTTCTTTCAAGGGACAATAAAATTGCATCACTGCACGCTGACCCGATATGTTGTTCTAGGCTTAGCTGTTGCTCGGTCACGGCTTCTGGCCCAATAACAGGCACGACATCGCAATAATTGTCAATAAACTGCATTAGATCATTGAGCAACTTACTGCGATCATCAAAGAATGCTTTCGGTACATTCTGGTAACACAGTTGCCCATCGATTTCCGATGCAACGCCAGATGGCTCCATTTTGCCATGAACCCGAAGAATCTCTTGCAAGCTCTCTTTTGTAGAAGAAGCCACCAATGGCTTACCAAGAACTTGCACGCTCTCATAAAGAACACCAAGCGTGTGCAATTCTACAAGCGCTGTAATATCAACAACATACGCCTTGTCTCGTCTTTCTATCTGTTCTTTTATACCATCTCGCTCATCGCGCAGCCCTGAACTAACAAATAAGTCATATTTTATATATGGCCACTCCAAGAATAGACTGACAATATCTGTACCCAATGCTTTAGCCAACATCTGGAGTGGTAGCTTTTTATCGGCATATATACCAAATACATACTCTACGCGTTCCGAACGTTTCTTTAGTGTTTCGAGAATTGGTGTAAAATCCAACTCGCCGTCAGATTTCTGTACATTGACACTCCAGATAGGTCCAGCTGACGAAGCGTTATCTGCCACTACCCCTTGGGCGATCGACAAGGCAAACGTGAACATGCTATCGATCTTCGTAATTTTCCAATGCTTCGTAACAATACCAATATCGAGCTCAATCTCATCCCCAACCTTTCGGTCCAGAATTCTTTTCGCCAAGTCGGAATCTTCAGATATACATTGGGCCCACCCAGATCCTTGTATTTCCTTAGGCTCAATGACTACGGTCTTGACATCATTTCCTGATTGCAGGCAAACAACACAACAAACGCCCACCCTCTCAATTCCACTTAGACGATCGAGATCATTTGCTAACAACATCAACAGCAAAAAATAGCCCGCAACCTCCGAGTCACCTGGCTTTGCCCTGAACAGACGGTATACCCTTAATAGAGCACTGTCCTGATAACCCAGCTCCATTTCATATTTTGCAATTTCTATCTCGTTCTGCTCAACAACGGGAGCGTATGTCGAATTAGTTTCTAAATACTCGTGCAACTCATCGAGCTTCTTCTTCCGATATAGTGTTGCTATGTAACCGAGCGCGATATACGAATCTGAAGGACTATCGCGAAGCTCGCGCGATAATATTTCCTCTAGTTTGTCGAGGTCACCCGTCGCGCGAGCAAGATTCGCCTCTATACGCTTAAAAACCGACTTGGCCCTAACATCCGGCGAGAGCTCATCTAAAACCGTCGATGCTTTAGCTCGTTGGCCTGATTTTATGAGCGAATCGACATATCGTTTCGTAAGGTAGTCATCGGACGGCGATTCTATCAGGAGTCTATATGCCTTAGATGCATCAAAGTATTCATCAAAGTCATAGAGAACATCTGCAATCTGAATTATTTCAATAGAAGTAGCGTTTTCAGGAAGTTTTCGGCATTCCTGTAAGAGCCTGTCACGCTCCGCAAGGTCGCCTTGATCGTCGAGCATACGCACATAGAAAGAAAGCAAGGATGGCGATGATGTTATTCTTTGCCAGTTTTCTTCTGTCACCCTCAATGCAGCTGATCTATCGCCCCCTTTCCACATGGCGCACAGCTCCAGCCCAAACAAGTCTTCTTTTTCACGGTCGTTGAGGCCTTTTAACTCCAACTCATGAGCTATCGCTTCGACCCAAACAGAGTCTCCTGTATTGGCTCCAGCCTCGGCGATAGAAAAAAGAAGCGGCTTATCGAGCCTCTCAAGTATGTCATCCGTTAATCCATGCAGAGCATCCGTATCTCCTGCGTCTTTCAGCTCTCGCACCTTGTACCAAATAAAAGCATCATCATCAGGATGCATAGACGATGCTAACGCGATGATCTTGCCCTTAAGGCGATCATTACCTATTAGCTCAGCCGCAAACGCCAAGTTATGCGCGAGCTCCGTGAAAACATTTTTGCTCTGAATCCCATTGAGAAGTGATACAACATCTCCGAAGCAATCAAACGCCTCAGTTAGGGCCTGTAGTTGCTCAGATGACAGTTGCTTATAATGTGCTTTCACCACATCGGATGTCGCCCAAGACAAAGCTGCTGCAAGCATGGCCCGCTTTGCATCAATCGATGATTTGTCTTTTTGAAACGAAGCTCTTGCAAGGTGATAGGAGTCTTTGTGGCTCTTTTCGCGCGACCTTAGATCTGAAAGAACCAAAAGAACCGATTTGTCGTTTCTCAGTTCAGACGCAAGCTCAGACTCCTCAATAGGTCTACCCATCAAGCTTTTCGCATTTATGTGCAACGCGCATATAATTCCACTTTTTGGGTACCCGCGAACAGCGGCCTCTGACTCTGCAAAAGCGGCACCCAAGTCTCCTAACAAAAAGTACGCCCTAATTTTATTTGCAACAGCCTTTTCTTCATTTTTCGATAGGTCGTATGCAATCAGGTATTGTTTGGCAGCACCCTCCCTATCGCCGCAGGCGAGCAAACAAGCGCCTTGATTTGTGTGCCATCTAAAACGGGTATAATCATCTGATCCCTGAACTTCATCGCTAATTGTCTCTAGTAAATTGTGCGCATCCTTAACTTGACCAGCATTTATTAAATTGCTCGCTTTATCCAGTTGCTTGGCAAGCAGCTTATTTATTTCGTCGCCTTTCGAGAACGGTGAGTTCTCGAGTAGATTTTCTATTTTTGCTAAGCGCTGCTCATTTTGAGAGTAACGGGAAATTAGCTCCTTGTTATCCTTGCTGGCTTCCTCTTGCTGAATAACCAAGCTATGGAGCCCATCCTCCAAGGCCTTAGAGTGCGAACTTTGCCTGGCACTGATATCCCGGGCAAGCTGATATGTTTCTTCGATTTGACGATTGTTGATTACTTCTTGAAGGATTGACTGAGACTTCATGGACTCTAGTATCATCTCGAAGAAGTCCGCGAGCTCATCTTTAAAGCCCGATTCCGACGAGAATAATGCTATAGCAGGTAAAGCCTGACCGACCCCGTCTAAATTCGGTTTTTGATTCCTGGTTAGATACTTCAGTATTTCAGGGCACGCGTGATTTTCAATAAACGTTTTGTCAAAGAACGGTTCAGATTCTTCGCCGTATTTCAGCTGGAATTTATTAAATGCCTGCTCTATAGATTCTTGCAAAGCGTTTTTGACGGCCCATTCGTTGTCTTTTTCTGCGGCCGCATCGGCTAGCTTCCCCCATAGCCAGCTAACTGCTGTCCCAACTGCTATTTCAACTACCATTAGATAGTGACCTTTCTCATTAGTCGATCTAACTACTTATAACCGGCGGCATAGCCATGCACGGTTAATGGATAGACGCGGAGGTTGACTCATGGCGACAGGGAGTCGCGCCGACAGAGAGCGACGATTCTGCGATTGATGCCGGCTTGTGTCGATTTCTTATGGGGTACGAAATGGCGGCACGCTGGGCCTGGCGCTTCGGTCCACAAAAAAGGGCGCCGTCTCCCGGCGCCCTCTTCTGTTGCTTCATGGCCATTTCCCTGGCTCCGCTTCGTTGGGCCTCGGCCTCGCCGCCTCAATCCCAGCTCAACGCCCCACCCGTCTGATACTCGGTGACCCGCGTCTCAAAGAAGTTCTTCTCCTTCTTCAGATCAAGCACCTCGCTCATCCACGGGAACGGGTTATCAGCCCCCGGGTACAGCTCGGCCAGGCCGATCTGGGCGCAGCGGCGGTTGGCGATGAAGTGCAGGTATTCCTCGAACATCTGGGCATTCATGCCGAGCACGCCGCGGGGCATGGTGTCGCGGGCGTACTGCGCCTCCAGCTCGACGGCATCCGAGATCAGGGTGCGCATCTCGTTCTTGAAGTCTTCGGTCCACAGGTGCGGGTTTTCGAGCTTGATCTGGTTGATCACGTCGATGCCGAAGTTCATGTGCATGGACTCGTCGCGCAGGATGTACTGGAACTGCTCGGCGACACCGGTCATCTTGTTGCGCCGGCCCATGGAGAGGATCTGCACGAAGCCGACGTAGAAGAAGATGCCTTCGAACACGACGTAGAAGGCGATCAGCTCGCGCAGCAGCTTCTGGTCCGCCTCCGGGGTGCCGGTGCGGAAGTTCGGGTCCGCCAGGTGCTTGGTGAACGGCAGCGCCCACTCGGCCTTGGTGGCCACGGAGGGCACCTCGCGGTACATGTTGAAGATCTCGCCTTCGTCCAGGCCCAGGGATTCCACGCAGTACTGGTAGGCGTGGGTATGCAGCGCCTCCTCGAAGGCCTGGCGCAGCAGGTACTGGCGGCATTCGGGGTTGGTGATGTGGCGGTACACGGCTAGCACCAGGTTATTCGCCACCAGCGAGTCGGCAGTGGAGAAGAAGCCCAGGTTGCGCTTGACGATGGTGCGCTCGTCCTCGGTCAGACCATTCGGGTCCTTCCACAGGGCGATGTCCGCGTTCATGTTGATTTCCTGCGGCATCCAGTGGTTGGCGCAGCCGTCCAGGTACTTCTGCCAGGCCCACTTGTACTTGAAGGGCACCAGCTGGTTGAGGTCCGCGTGGCAGTTGATGATCTTCTTGTCATCCACGCGGATGCGCTCGGCACCCATCTCCAGGTCTTCCAGACCGGTGCCGGTCAGGGCGTCTTCGTTCGGCTCGGCCAGCGGCTGGCCGGCGTTCTCCGGCTCCGGCGAGACGCTGGGCGCGGCGCCGGCGGTGCTCATCAGGGCTTCGTTCTCCTGAAAGCCCATGCCGGGGCGGACGGCGGGTTCTTTCTGGCCTTCGCCTTTGATGGCTGCGATCGGATCGTCCCAGGAAAGCATAGTGTCCCCTCTTCTTTCGGTGGCGGCCCGGCGCGGTGGCCGGGCCTTTTGTTCAGTGCGTTGTGATCAGTGCGTGGTGCGTATTCGGTGCCCGTGGGCGGGGCCGCCTTACTGGCAGGCCTCGCAGTCCGGGTCGAGGATGGAGCACGCCTTGGGTGCTTCCGGCTCGGCCGCCTGCTGGCCGCCGGAGACGGCGTTCAGCTTGTTGGCGCGCGAGGAGTCGGCCACGGTGCTCTTTTCCACGTGGGTCGCGCCCATGGAGCGCAGGTAGTAGGTCGTCTTCAGCCCGCGCACCCAGGCCAGCTTGTACAGGGCGTCCAGCTTGGGCCCGGAGGGCTCGGCCATGTAGAGGTTCAGGCTCTGCGCCTGGTCGATCCACTTCTGCCGGCGCGAGGCGGCCTCGACCAGCCAGCGGGTATCCAGCTCGAACGCGGTGGCGTACAGGGCCTTGATGTCCTCCGGCACGCGGTCCAGCGGCTGCACGGAGCCGTCGTAGTACTTGAGGTCGTTGACCATCACCTCGTCCCACAGCTCGCGGTCTTTCAGGTCGCGCACCAGGTACGGGTTGATCACGGTGAACTCGCCGGACAGGTTCGATTTGACGAACAGGTTCTGGTAGGTCGGCTCGATCGACTGGCTGACCCCGCAGATGTTGGAGATGGTCGCGGTCGGCGCGATCGCCATGGTGTTGGAGTTGCGCATGCCGACCTTCTTCACCCGCTTGCGCAGCTTGTCCCACTCCAGGCGCTGGGTGGTGTCCATCTGCAGGTAGTCGCCGCGGGTCTCGGCCAGCTTGTCGATCGAGTCGATCGGCAGGATGCCCTGGCTCCACAGGCTGCCGGGGAAGCTCTCGTAGCGCCCGCGCTCCTCGGCCAGGTCGGTCGAGGCCTTGATCGCGTAGTAGGACACCGCCTCCATGGAGGTGTCGGCAAACTCCACCGCCGCCTCGGAGGCATACGGCACGCGCAGCTTGTACAGCGCGTCCTGGAAGCCCATGACCCCCAGCCCCACCGGGCGGTGGCGCAGGTTGGAGCGCCGCGCCTGCGGCACGGAGTAGTAGTTGTAGTCGATCACGTTGTCGAGCATGCGCATGGCGGTGTTCACGGTCTGCTCGAGCTTGGGCAGATCAAGCTCGCCGGCCTCGTTCACATGCGCGGCCAGGTTGATCGAGCCCAGGTTGCACACCGCGATCTCGTCATCCGAGGTGTTCAGGGTGATCTCGGTGCACAGGTTCGAGCTGTGGACCACGCCGGTGTGTTGCTGCGGGCTGCGCAGGTTGCACGGGTCCTTGAAGGTCATCCACGGATGGCCGGTCTCGAACAGCATGCCGAGCATCTTCCGCCACAGGTCGACGGCCTTCATGGTCTTGTGCACGCGCAGCTCGCCGCGCGCGGCCTTCTCTTCGTATTCGCTATAGCGCTTCTCGAACTCGGCGCCGACCAGGTCGTGCAGGTCCGGCGTCTCGTTCGGGGAGAACAGGGTCCAGTCGCCATCCTCGGCCACGCGCTTCATGAACAGGTCCGGGATCCAGTTGGCGCTGTTCATGTCGTGGGTGCGGCGGCGGTCGTCGCCGGTGTTCTTGCGCAGCTCGATGAACTCCTCGACATCGATGTGCCAGGTCTCGAGATAGGCGCACACCGCACCCTTGCGCTTGCCGCCCTGGTTCACGGCCACGGCGGTGTCGTTGGCGACCTTGAGGAACGGGACCACGCCCTGGGACTTGCCGTTGGTGCCCTTGATGTGGGCGCCCATGCCGCGCACGCGGGTCCAGTCGTTACCCAGGCCGCCGGCAAACTTGGACAGCAGCGCGTTGTCGCGGATGGCGCTGTAGATGCCGTCCAGGTCGTCCGGGACGCTGGTCAGGTAGCAGCTGGAGAGCTGCGGGCGCAGGGTGCCGGAGTTGAACAGCGTCGGCGTGGAGCTCATGAAGTCGAACGAGCTCAGCAGGTTGTAGAACTCGATCGCGCGCGCCTCGCGGTCGATCTCGTTGATCGCCAGGCCCATCGCCACGCGCATGAAGAACGCCTGCGGCAGCTCGAAGCGGGTGCCGTCAGAATGGATGAAGTAGCGGTCGTACAGGGTCTGCAGGCCCAGGTAGGTGAACTGCAGGTCGCGCTCGGGCTTGATCGCCGCGCCCAGCTTGTCGAGGTTGTAGCGGGTCAGCTCGCTGTCGACCAGCTCCAGGTCGGCGGCGCGCTTGATGTAGGCGCCGAAGTACTCGGCGTAGCGCTCGGCCAGCTGGGCCTGGGTGGCCTCTTCCGGACGGCCGTGCACGAAGCTCAGGGCCTCGCGGCGCAGCGCGTCCATCAGCAGCCGCGCGGTGACCTCGGAGTAGTTCGGCTCCTTCTCGATCATCACGCGGGCGGCCATCACCAGCGCGGTGGAGACGTCCTTCTCGGCGACGCCGTCGAACAGGTTGCGACGCGCCTCGGTCAGGATCTTCTCGCCATCGACTTGCTCGATGCCGTCACAGGCCTCGGCGACGACCGCCTGCAGGCGCTCCTCGTCCAGCGGGGCCTGGGTGCCGTCGGCGCGGGTCACGTTCAGGGCCGGGGCAATCTCCTGCTCGTCCAGGCCCTGCTCGGCGGCCTCGGCGGCGCGCTTTTGCGCCTGCTGTTCGCGGTAGATCACATAGGCCCGCGCGACCTTGTGGTGGCCGCCACGCATCAGGGCCAGTTCCACCTGGTCCTGAATATCCTCGATGTGCACCGTCATGCCCTGGGTGCCGGCGCGACGGAACAGGCTGTCCACCACCTGCCCGGCGACCTCCTTGGAGATGTCGTGGATGCGACGGCTGGCCGCGGCATTGCCGCCCTCCACCGCGAGGAAGGCCTTGGTGACCGCGACCTCGATCTTCGAGGCGTCGAAGCCGGTGACCTTGCCATTGCGGCGGATCACCTGGTGCTGGCCCGGGCTGGTGGCCAGGACCTCGGCCGACGGCTCGGCTTGCGGCGGGTACTGGATGCCCTCTTGGGCTTCGGCGGTCTGGGTGTCGCTGTACATGGTGGCGGCCTCACGCGTAACTGTGGGTAATGGACGTGAAGTACTATAGATCGGGGATCCGGAAGTGCATAGACACAATATCTTGTGCCTCCCACCCGAATAACCCCGCGGACAACCCGTGGGCAAGCTGTGGATAAAAACGCCAACCCGGCACTCTGTCGCCATTCTTTGCGCGTTCGCCCGGTGGTGGATAAATCGGCCTTGTTGTGATCGTTCGGGCCAATCATCAGCAAACTCGAACATGAAAATGTTTTATGGCCCGCGATTACCGAATCGGTATCCGTCGATGGGTCTTCTCAAGGCCGACTCCGGGTGGACCCTCGCGCGGGGTGGCGGTGTTGGACAAAGCCCCGCCGGGTACCAATAATCCCCGCCTTATCGAACCAGATTCCGCGCGGCCGGGACGACCGGCCGCGCCAGCCGTATTCATCGAATCGACAGGGAGTACCGCATGAGCGACGCCAAGGACCCATCCGACAAGAAGAGCAAGAAGGCCGAGAAGAAGGACGCGCCCAAGGCCGCCGTTGCCACCGGGGCCGTTCAGGCGGCCGCGGGTGCCGTATCGCTCTCCAGTGGCGGCGAGACCGCGCCCAAGACAAAGAAGGGCGGCGAGAAGCAGCCGCGCCACTGCCCGCTGCTGATCCTGGGCTCCGGCCCCGCCGGCTGGACCGCGGCCGTCTACGCCGCGCGCGCCAACCTGAACCCGGTCGTGATCACGGGCCTGGAGCAAGGCGGCCAGCTGATGACCACCACCGACGTGGACAACTGGCCGGGCGACAACGACGGCGTGCAGGGTCCGGAGCTCATGCAGCGCATGCAAAAGCATGCAGAACGCTTTGATACGGAAGTGATCTTTGATCACATCCACACGGTGCACCTGAAGGACAAGCCCTATCGCCTGGTCGGCGATTCCGGCGAGTACACCTGCGACGCGCTGATCATCTGCACCGGCGCCTCCGCACAGTATCTGGGGCTGGAGTCCGAGACCACCTTTGCCGGCAAGGGTGTCTCCGCCTGCGCCACCTGCGACGGCTTCTTCTACCGCAACCAGAAGGTCGCGGTGATCGGCGGCGGCAACACCGCGGTCGAAGAGGCCCTGTACCTGTCCAACATCGCCTCCGAGGTCGTGCTGGTGCACCGCCGCGATGCGCTGCGGGCAGAGAAGATCCTGCAGGACAAGCTGTTCGAGAAGGAAAAGAACGGCAACGTCACCATCGAGTGGAACCACACCCTGGACGAGATCCTCGGCGACGACTCCGGCGTGACCGGCATGCGCATCAAGCACGCGCAAAGCGGCGATACGAAGGACGTCGAGCTGATGGGCGTGTTCATCGCGATCGGCCACAAGCCGAACACCGACATCTTCAAGGGCCAGCTGGACATGGAAGGCGGCTACATCAAGGTGCAAAGCGGCCTGGAAGGCAACGCCACCGCGACCTCCGTACCGGGCGTGTTCGCCGCCGGCGACGTGATGGACCATGTCTACCGCCAGGCGGTCACCTCCGCCGGCACCGGCTGCATGGCCGCACTGGACGCGGAGAAGTACCTCGAAGAGAACGGCTGAGTCGTGAGCGCCGAGGGCGACACCCAGGCAACCCCGCCGGAAGAACACGCCGAGCGCATCGAGCTGCGCGACGGTCTGGCCGACGTGGACCCGGCCGCCTGGGACGCCCTGACCGGCGGCACCGAGCCGTTCCTGCGTCATGCCTTCCTGGAGGGCCTGGAGCGCCACGGCTGCCTGGGGCGACAGTTCGGCTGGTTCCCGCAGCATGTGCTGATCTTCCGCGAAGACGAGCTGGTCGCGGCCGCGCCCGCCTACGCCAAGACCAACAACTACGGCGAGTTCGTGTTCGACTTCGCCTGGGAGAGCGCGTGGAGCCGCCACGGGCTCAACTACTACCCCAAGCTGGTCGTCTCCGTGCCCTACACCCCGGCCACCGGGCCGCGCCTGCTCGTGCACCCGGAGGCGCCGGACTTTGATCACCTGCGCACCCTGCTCGTGCGCGCCCTGGTCACCCGCGGGCGCGAGCTGAACGCCTCGGGCGTAAACATCCTGTTCCCGAATGCGGACGACCTCGACGTGACCCGCGAGATGGGGCTGGCCGAGCGCATGGGCTGCCAGTACCACTGGAGCAACGCGGACTACGGAAGCTTCGACGACTTCCTGGCCGCGCTCAGCTCGAAAAAGCGCAAGAACATCAAGCGCGAACGCCGCCGCGTCAACGAGGCCGGCATCGAGTTCCGCACGCTGACCGGGGCCACCGGTTCGCCCGAAGACTGGGCGCGCTTCCACCGCTTCTACGTCGACACTTTCGAGAAGCACATGGGCATCCCGACGCTGTCGGAGGCCTTTTTTGTGGAGACGGCGGCGGCGCTGGGCGACCAGGTGGTGCTGTTCGAGGCCCGGCGACCCGGCGAGGCGGGGGACGACGAGACCATCGCCGCGGCCCTTTGCTATCGCAGCCACGACACCTTGTACGGGCGCTTCTGGGGCTGCACCGAGGAGCTGGCCGATCTGCACTTCGAGACCTGCTACTACCAGGGCATCGCGTTCTGCATCCGCGAAGGCCTGGCCCGCTTCGAGCCCGGCGCCCAGGGCGAGCACAAGATCCCGCGCGGTTTCCTGCCCACGCCCACCTACTCCGCCCACATGATCCTGACCGAGGGCTTCGACCAGCCCGTACGCGACTTCTGCGAACGCGAAGCCCAGCTGATGCGCACCCAGTGCGAACGCCTGCACGAACACTCGCCCTACCGCCACGTCGAACCCGACGATGACCGCCCCTGAACCACCCACTGTAGGAGGCCAGCCCCCTGACCGATGGGGCCTATCCCCGCGCCCAATCGCGCAGAGGGCTGCGCTCCTACGGCCGGCCCAGCCTGTAGGAGGCCAGCCCCCTGGCCGATGGAACCTATCCCCGCGCCCGATCGCGCAGAGGGCTGCGCTCCTACGGCCGAGCCAACCTGTAGGAGGCCAGCCCTCTGGCCGATGGAGCGCCACCCCATGACCGGCGGCCCGCAGATCACGCTGCCCTGGCTGGACCCCGAGCACCCGGAGGCGCCGTTCCCCGACCCGGGGCATGCCCTGCGCGACCCGAATGGCCTGCTCGCGGCCGGCGGCGATCTTTCCGTGCCGCGGCTGCTGAACGCCTATCGCTCCGGCGTGTTCCCCTGGTTCGAGGCCGGGCAGCCGATCCTGTGGTGGAGCCCGGACCCGCGCGCGGTGCTGGAACCGGGACACTTCCGGATGCACCGCAGCCTGAAAAAGGCGATCCGCAATCGCGGCTACACGGTCAGCTTCGATCGCGCCTTCGAGGCGGTGATCGAGGCCTGCGCCGGGCCGCGCGAGTACGCCGCGGGCACCTGGATCACCGGGAGCATGCAACAGGCCTACATCGCGATGCACCGCACGGGGCACGCGCATTCGGTGGAGGTCTGGGACGGCCCGCGCCTGATCGGCGGGCTCTATGGCGTCGCCGTGGGTCGGCTGTTCTGCGGCGAATCGATGTTCTCGCGTGAGCGTGATGCCTCCAAGATCGCGCTGGCCTGGCTGTGCCGCCACCTCGTCGCCTGGGGCTGGCCCCTGGTGGACGTGCAGATGGAGACCGAGCACCTGCGCAACCTCGGCGCCATCACCCTCCCCCGGCGCGAGTTCATCGCACGCATCCGCGAGATCGCGCACGCGCCCGAAGTACCCGGGCCCTGGCGGGTCGATCCTGCCCTGAGCCCACTCGACCCTGACTGGAACACCACCCCGTAGCACAAGTGTGGCCCAAGCCCCTTGTGGGAGCGGGCTTGCCCGCGAATGGCTTTTACCCAGTTCCGACGCGGGCAGAGGCTTCGCGGGCAAGCCCGCTCCCACAGGCCACTGCCACAGCCCCCGCCCCCGTCACTGCGAGGAGGCGCAGCCGACGTGGCAGTCGGTTGGGGGTATCCCGGCGCCGAGGACTGCCTTGGGAGATTGCTTCGCGATGCACGCAATGACGGGATGGTGAAGCAACCGGGAGTCCGTATGCGCGTCACTGCGAGGCGCCGCAGGGGCCGGGGCAGCCTCCGAAACCGGGCACGTCACCCGGCGCGCCCTTGGCCCCCGTTGGGGGTGCTTTATACTCCCGGCCATTGGGGAACCGAACGGGAGATTTGGGGTGTGCAAGGCATATCAGGGGGACTGGCGGGCCATGGCGCTCAATGGGCTGCGCGCGGGCCTGCTGCTGGCGCTGGCCGCAATCACGGCGGGCTGTGCGACGCTGGCGCCATCGCCGCCGTCGGATCAGAGCAATATCTGCGAGATCTTCCGCGAGCAGCCGCGCTGGTACGACTACGCCCGCGACTCCGAACGCGAATGGGGCACGCCCATCGCCACGCAGATGTCGTTCATCCAGCAGGAGTCCTCGTTCCGCAGCCATGTGCGCCCGGATCGCGAACGCCTGCTCGGTGTCATCCCGTGGCGCCGGCCCTCCTCTGCCTACGGCTATGCCCAGGCGCAGGACCCGGTCTGGGGCGAATACCGCGAGGATGCCGGCAGCCGGATGGCACGGCGCACGCACATGAAGCACGCGACCGACTTTATCGGCTGGTACAACGCGCGCACCCAGCGCATCACCGGGGTCTCATTGAACAACCCCGAGCACCTCTACCTCGCCTATCACGAGGGCCAGGGCGGCTATAACCGCGGCAGTTACCGCAGTAAACCGCAGGTCCAGGCGGCCGCGCGCCAGGTCGCCCAGCGCGCCAACCGCTACGACTCCCAGTTGCAAAGCTGCGAGTCCGAGTTCCGCTGCCGCCGCTTCTACCAGTTCGGGCCGTTCTGCCGGCAGTAGCCATAGCCGAACGGAACGCGCTCAACCCCCGTCATCGCGAGCCGAGCGAAGCGCTCTCCCAACGCAGGCACCGACGTTGGGGCAGACCCGACAGGCTGCCGCGTCGGCTGCGCCTCCTCGCAGTGACGGGGG
>NZ_KB912059.1:14197-100490 GCF_000383695.1 Thioalkalivibrio sp. ALJ15 | reverse complement strand
GCGTCGGCTGCGCCTCCTCGCAGTGACGGGGGTGGGTAAGCCCGGCGCGTCCACACAGCCGTCATCGCGAGCCGAGCGAAGCGATCTCCCAACGCTGGCACCGACGTTGGGGCTGACTCGGCAGGCTGCCGCGTCGGCTGCGCCTCCTCGCAGTGACGGGGGATCGCGGACGACGCGATGGTGGTACTTGAGGGAACCTCGGCCCCTGTGTTCCAGTCTTCCGGGACACCCCCCTTTAGCCGATACAAGGACGCACCATGAGCGACAATCCCACCGCAGGCTTTCGCTTGAACCACACCATGCTGCGCGTGAAGGATCCGCAGAAGGCGCTGGACTTCTACCAGCGGGTGTTCGGCATGCAGCTGATCAAGACGCTGGACTTCCCGGAGTTCGAGTTCACGCTCTACTTCCTGGCGCAAATCGGCGAGGACGAGCCGCACCCGCCCAAGGATGGCGGGGAGGCCACCCGCTGGATGTTCAGCCAGCGCGGCATCCTGGAGCTGACCTACAACTACGGCACCGAAAAGGACGCCGACTTCCACTACCACGACGGCAACGAGGAGCCGCAGGGCTTCGGCCACATCTGCTTCTCGGTACCCGACCTGGACGCGGCCGTGCACTGGTTCGACGAGAACGATGTCGAGTTCGTGAAGCGCCCGGACGAAGGCGGGCTGAAGGACATCGCCTTCGTGAAGGACGTGGACGGCTACTGGATCGAGATCCTGGAGCCGGCGCGACTGACCGGGCTGGGGAAGTAGCAGACCCCAAGCCCTCGTAATGCCCGCGTTTGTTCGCGGGCAAGAGTTTTATTGCATATGCGCAGACGTATTTCGTTTCGCAATTCGTGTATGATGCGCGCTGAGTAGATTCATCCGATTTTCGCCGGGCCTTGTTCCGGCCCGCCCGAGTACCCCCTGAAATGTCCGAATCCCCCTCCTTCGCCGAACTCGGCCTTTCCGAGTCGTTGGCCCGTGCCCTGTTGCAACTGGGCTTTACCACCCCGACCCCGGTCCAGGCCGCGTGTATCCCGGCCCTGCTGGCCGGCGACGACGTGCTGGGCGAGGCCCAGACCGGCACCGGCAAGACCGGCGCCTTCGGCCTGCCGCTGATCGACTCGATCGATCCCGCGCAGCGTCGCGTGCAGGCGCTGATCCTGGCGCCGACCCGCGAGCTGGCCGGCCAGGTCGCCACCGCCCTGGAGGGCTTCGCGGCCAGTATCGACGGGCTCGAGATCCTGCCGGTCTACGGCGGCCAGCCCATGGGCGTGCAGATCCGCGCCCTGCGCGATGGTGCGCAGGTCGTGGTCGGAACGCCCGGCCGCGTGGTCGACCACATCAAGCGCGGCACGCTGACACTGGATGCGCTGCGCATGGTGGTGCTGGACGAGGCCGACGAGATGCTGCGCATGGGCTTTGTCGAGGAGATCGAATGGATCCTCGAACAGACCCCGGCCGAACGCCAGACCACGCTGTTCTCCGCGACCATGCCGGCGCCGATTCGCCGCATCGCGCACCGCCACATGCGCGAGCCGCAGGAGATCCGCATTGGCGCGGGCAACGAGGCCGGCACCGACATCGATCAGAGCTACTGCCTGGTGGACCAGCGCCACAAGACCGAGGCCCTGGGCCGGATGATCGAGGTGGAGCCGGAACTGGACGCGGCGATCGTATTCGCCCGTACCAAGGCCGCCACCGCCGAGATCGCCGAGGCCCTGAACGCACAGGGCGTGCAGTCCTCCCCGCTCAATGGCGACATGGAACAGGGCGAACGCGAGCGCGTGGTCGCCGACCTGCGCGATGGTCATCTGGACGTGATCGTTGCCACCGACGTGGCCGCCCGCGGCATCGACGTCCCGCGCATCACCCATGTCTTCAACTACGACGCCCCGGGCGATGCCGAGGTGTACGTGCACCGCATCGGCCGTACCGGCCGCGCCGGGCGCAAGGGCCGCGCGATCCTGTTCCTGGAGCCGCGCAAGCGGCGCATGCTGCGCGATATCGAGCGCCTGACCGGCAAGCCCGTGCGCGAGCAGAAGGTCCCGGATCGCGCCGCCGCGATCGCCCGCCGCGAGGAGCGCCTGGCCGAGCGTCTGCAGGCCGAGCTGGCCGGCGAAGCGTCGCCGCAGCTCGACGCCCTGCTGGACCGGCTGCTGGCCAACGGCCAGATGGGCGAACGCGATCTCGCCCGCGCCCTGCTCGCCCTGGCGACCCAGGGCACGCCGCTGGATGGCACGCCCAACGCGCACGATCCCGTGACGGCGGCCGCCAGCCGCCCCGAACGCGACAGTCATCGTGCGGATCGCAACCGTGACCGCGCCCCCCGCCCCAGCCGCGGCAAGGACCGCGGGCCGGAAGCGGACATGGTGCGCTACTACATGCCGGTCGGGCGTAACCACGGCATCGCCCCCGGCGCCATTGTCGGGGCGCTGGCCAACGAGGGTGGCCTGAACGGCCGCGACATCGGCCGGATCGGCCTGCAGGACGACCACAGCCATGTGGACCTGCCGGCCGCGCTGGACGAGGCCGCGGTGCGCCGCCTGGGCAATATCCATATCGCCAACCGTCGCCTGGAAATGGCGCGCTCTGTCCCGACTCGCGACTCGCGTGCGACCGAGCGCCACGCCCCGGCTGCGCGCAAGCCCCACGGCCCGGGCAAGACGGCCGCCAAGCGGCGTGGCCCGGCTCCGGCCAACGGCAAGCGCCCGGCCTATGCGGCCGCCGGAAAGCCGCGCAAGGCGCCGGGCCGCAAGGCCAACGCCAGCCGCGGTGACGGCACCCTGTCGGTCAAGCGCCGCTCCGCCTGATCAAGGCCAGGACCCGCGCGCCGGTCATTGACGGCCGGCGCGCGGTTACCTCAACCCAATAAAGCATCCACGATGTCGGCCAGGCGATCCGCCAGGCCGGCACCGCGGTGTTGTGCCCGCTGTTCGTCGCCGTCCTGATACTTGCCGGTGCGCACCAGACAGGCGGTCAGACCCGCGGCGCGTGCGCCGTCCACATCCCCCGACACATCGTCGCCCACCATCAGCACCTGCTCCGGTGGCAGATCCAGATCCGCAATCGCCGCATGGAACAGCCGGGCATCCGGCTTGCCGAAGTTCTCGGCCTTCAGATCGGCGGCGTACTCCAGCGCACGCACGAACGGGCCGATATCCAGCGACAGGCCATCCGCCTCGCGAAAATAGCGGTTGGTCCCCATCACCCACAGCGGTGCTCCCTCCATCAACACGCGAAACGCGCGGTTGAGCACGGCGTAGTCGAACGCGGCGCCCATGTCGCCCAGTACGACCACATCCGGCTCGCCCGTGGGCACGCCCTCGAACTCGGGTTCCAGCGCCGGGTGTACCAGGAGCAGCGGGGTGCGGGACTCGGACGCGAGCCGCTCGCGGATCGCGGAGGGGGCCGTCGTCAACTGCGCGGACTCGAACGCGAAGCCAAGGCCGGCCAGCTTGTCGATGATGGCCGCGCGTGGCTCGCGTGTCGTGTTGGTGATCAGACGGACCGGGAGCCCGGCGGCCTGTGCCCGCTGCACGGCCTCGATGGCGCCCGGGAGGGCCTCGCCGCCCACGTACAGCACACCGGAGAGGTCCAGCAACAGCGCGCGAACCTGCTCCATTCCCTCCGGCATAGAGTTAAGCATGAGTATCCCCCTTGCCGCGGCACTTCACGCGGTATCCGGCCGGAACCCATGGGTCCCGACTCGGGGCACGGGTGTGCCCTTTACCCGATTCAACGCCGAATCAGGCGATGAAGCAACTCGAACTTGCCATTGGTGTGTTCGGTCCGCCCGGCGTCGTTGCGCCACTCCCAGCGACTGTCCGGGAACAACGCCCGCATGTCCGCCATCTCGCAGTGAAACGGCGGCCCGCCCTCGCGCCCGGTCTGCATGAAGCACGCGAACAGCTCGCCGTCCGGACGCAGCCAGGCATGCAGCTGCTGCTCGTAGGCGGGCCACTGCTCGGGCGGGATCGCGCACAGGGAGGTCTGCTCGTAGACGCCATCCACCGGCGTCTCCGGCTGCCATGCCAGCATGTCGGCCTGGACGACCTCCGCCTCCAGCCCCTCCCGCTCCAGCTGTTCGCGCAGATGCCGCACTGGCGTGGGCGCCACATCCAGACCGATCGGGTAATATCCGTGGCGGGCCAGGGCCGGGACCTCGTGCCCGAAACCGCAGCCCGGCACCACGATCCGCGCGCCTTTCGCCAGGTCAGTGATCGCCAGCCAGGCCTCCAGCGACGGGCTTGGGCCACCCCGATCCCAGCGCGTGGAGCCTTCCTGATAGCGGGACTCCCAGTCGGCCTCCGCATCCAGGGCGGCATTAACGGCCGACGACTCTTCGGAATTTTGCATCTCTCTCCTTCCCTGCGGACGATGGAACCAGTAATGAACGGACCCTACCAAACTGGAAACGACTCAATGGAGGCCGCAATGGACCGCAACGACCTGCCCTACCGCATCCACCGCCAGGAACTCGGGCCGATGGAGAACTTCGTCTACCTGATCGAGGACATGGCGAGCCGCCGCGCGGCGGTGGTGGACCCGGCCTGGGAGCCGGACGCGATCCTCAACCAGGCGCGCGAGCAGGACGTGACCATCTCCGACATCCTGCTGACCCACAGCCACCACGACCACATCAACGGCGTCGAGGCGATCCTGGAGCAGTACCCCAATGCCCGACTGCATATCCTCAAGCCCGAGGCCGAGTTCTGGGGCAAGGAGCTGGAGCGCCCGGAACTCCACCACGGCGGCGACACGATGAAGCTGGGCGACACCGAGATCCGCTTCCTGCACACGCCCGGCCACACCCCCGGCTCCGCCTGCTTCCACATGCCGGCCGGCGACGACCTGATTACCGGTGACACGCTCTTCGTGTTCGGTTGCGGCCGCTGCGACCTGTCCGGGGGCGACCCGGAGCAGATGTTCCATACGCTGAACGGCCTGCGCGACGGGCTCCCGGCGCATACCTGCATCCACCCGGGACACAACTACGCGGAGAAAGTCGAATCTACGCTGGCGGAACAGGACGAGGGCAACCCGTTCCTGCACTTCCACGACAAGGACGAATTCGTCCACTACCGCATGCACGAACACGACCGGGTGCGCTCCACGCCCTACCATCCCATCCCGCGCGGCTGAGGCAAATCGCTCATGGCGCTTGCATCCCTCGGGACCAATCGCGATAATGCGCGCCTTCAGTCGATGCGCCCGTAGCTCAGCTGGATAGAGTACCTGGCTACGAACCAGGTGGTCGGAGGTTCGAATCCTTCCGGGCGCGCCATATTCCAGAGAAAGGGATCAGTGACTTACAGTCGCTGGTCCCTTTTTTCGTTTGTGGCTTCGGAAGTCCTGTGACCAATTCTGTGACCAACCTGTGCCGCTACGCGCCATGGGTCCCTCGGACGAGGCAACGGGATGACCTCCTGGCGCTGTGTCCAACTCCCTACCCTACTCCGGCGCCTCGCCACCCTCAGGTACATGCTCAAAGAGGTCACCCACCTGGCAGTTGAAGTAGGTGCAGAGGGCATCTACAGCTGGGAGCTCCACTCGTGTCGCCGTTTCCTGATAGAGCAGCGTAACCGTGTTGCGGTTTAGTCCAGTAGCTCGAGCGACATCGGCGATCTTCAGCTTCTGCTCGCCCATCATCCTCGATAGATGGCAACGAATCATATTCTCCCCGCCGTAATTCGATCCTGAATCATATTTTTAGTTGACGAACGACATTCTGCGTCCTAGGATTTCATTCAGGATGGCAAAAACAGCTACTGCGCGCTGTTACGCGATCCTGAAAACAACATTGTCCACTAGGAGCAGAAGATGGCACAAGAACGTACATACCTCACCACCGAAGGGCTCGCCGAACGGATTCACTACGACGCGCGAACCATCCGCGAGCGCCTCAAAGACAGCGTCCTGATTGAAGGCATTCACTATTTCCGGCCCTTCGGCGGCCGCAAGATCCTGTTCATCTGGGAAACAATCGAACGGGACATGCTCGGCTCCACCGATGACGAAATCGCCATCCCCATGGCGTCGGGGGGCACCTGCCATGGTTAACGTTCGACGTAGAAGGGAAACCGGAAAACTCGTCTTTGATTTTCGCTATCGAGGACAGCGGTGTCGTGAAACAACGAAGCTGGATGACACCCCGGCCAACCGGCGAAGCATGGAGAAAGTCGCGAAGAAGATCGAGGCCGAGATCACTCTTGGCACCTTCGAGTACAGCCGGTACTTCCCGAAGAGCAGCCGAGTAGCCAAGTTCGCTACGGAGGCGGCAGAACCCACTACCACCGACGCAATCGACCAACCAAGCATCACTCCCATGTTCCGTGATTTCGCGGAACAGTGGCTGCAAGAAAACGAGGTCGCCTGGCGCTTCAAGACGCTGGAGACCAACCGCGGCTCCCTGCGACGGCACCTGCTGCCCTACTTCGGTGATCAAAGGGTCAGCGACATCAGCAAAGCGGACATTCTTGCCTTCCGGTCCGAGCTCGCCAAAGTTCCAGGCCGGAAAGGCAACGCGACCCTGTCCCCAAAGACCATCAACCACACCCTCGGGGTGCTCTCGATGATCCTGGCCGAAGCCGCTGACCGCTTCCAGTTTACGTTCCCGATGAACAATCTGAAACGGCTCAAGCAACCACGTAAGGAGATCATGCCGTTCACGTGGGAGGAAACGCAGAAGATCATCAATACCGTTCGAGCCGACTACCGCGACTACTTCATCGTGCGACTTTTCACCGGGCTGAGAACCGGGGAAGTGCACGGCTTGAAATGGAAGTACGTGGACTTCGAGAAGGGCCAGATTCTGATTCGCGAGACATACAACCAGGGCCGAACGGAATACACCAAGAACGACGGCTCACAACGCGAGGTGGCCATGTCTTCCGTGGTCGCTGATGCCCTGCAGCGACAGTTCCGAGCCACTGGCAAACAGGAATACGTCTTCGTCACGAAGTTCGGCCGGCCACTGGACACCAAGAACGTCACTCAGCGGGTCTGGTACCCATTACTCCGCCATCTCGGGCTTGAGCCTCGCCAGCCCTACCAGTGCCGGCATACCGCCGCCACACTTTGGTTGGCGTCTGGAGAGAACCCGGAGTGGATCGCCAGGCAGCTGGGCCATACCACGACCGAGATGTTGTTCCGCGTGTATTCGCGGTACGTCCCGAACCTGACACGCCAGGATGGTTCCGCGATGGATCGTCTCCTGCGTTCTCTCCAAGGGAACGCCGAAGAGCATACGGAGGTGCGCAATGAAGGCTAAGGACGTTCAAGAACTGCAGCGAATGGTCGGGATGGATGACATCGCATGCTATGAGCCCGTCATTTTCGCCGCACGGGTCGAAATCCAGTGCGAAGGCCGAGCTCCTAGCGGAGAACCCTACTACCGACTTCGGGTCTACGATTCGACCGGTTATTTCACGGCCTTCGCAAGAATTCGAGACTGGGAGGGCCATCCCTTGGGAGGAGGTCAGTTCCAATCCCTGGCCCTCCACACCATCGAAACAGAGCGTGGACAGCGACACGTTGTGGCTTATCCAGAAGTCGGGTCGGCACTGCCCGAGAAGGGGCCGCTGGATCTTCTCCCCGTCCACCGCGCACCCGACCCTGGCAGCCTGCAGCGCCTGGTCAATGTGGTGCAGAACCTTTCCGTTGAGCCCTACCGAGAATTCGTCAGTGAGACCTTCTCGGATCAGGAATTCGCCATCCAGTACCTCACGCTCCCGGCCTCCAAGCGATGCCACCATGCCAAGACTGGCGGGCTGATCGCCCACAGCCTCGAACTGGCAGAAGCGGTACATGCGGTGGGTCGGGCCATGGCATTGCCAACGCTGCAAACGGAAGCCGGCATGCTCCTGGCCCTGATGCATGACATCGGCAAGATCGTCCTTGCTTCGGAATTTGCCGAACGGGTACCCACTCGCTCGCATGAAGAGCTCATCGAATACGCTCTCCAGCAACCGCTGCTTTCCCTAAAACAGATGGACTCAGACGCCTATCACACGCTGTGGGCGCTCATCGTGGCCTACCGCAACGGCGACAGCTATTCAGCACCAATGGCAACGGTTGTGCGTGGCCTGGATGGCTGCAGCGCACAAACGGATGCGACCTTGCAGAGCTCATCACAAACGCCGATGCACCGGTACTGGCAATCCCCTTGCGGAGGTCGAAAAGTCTGGATTCCGCCCCTCTTCAGCCAGGACACCCGTCGCCGCGCCGAATAACGTTCACAACTGGCCCCCGGAGACCCCTGCTCCATCTATGCGGGGATCTGGGGCCTCTCCTGGCCCCCATCCAGCTGGTTGGCCTGCAAAACGGGAAGACAGCCACCACATACCGGCCGATTACTAACCATGTCGGTGATTCGAGCGGATCCCGGGGGCCTAATAATCCACGACGTAGGCCAACCTCTCGGTTGGCCTATTTCGTTTGTGTACCCAGATTTGTTTGTACCACTCGGTGTTATTGTGGCCCTTAACCCCGTTCTGGGCGTTTCAGATGCCCTCCACCTCGATCCCGTGCTCCGCCAACCAGCGCTTGCGCTGTTCGTAGTCGGGCATAGCGCGTTCGAGGCGGCGCCAGAACTCGGGGGTGTGGTGGGGCTCGTGCAGGTGAATCAGCTCGTGGACCGCGACGTATTCGGCGATGTTGCGGGGCAGCAGGATGGTCTTCCAGTGGAAGTAGAGCCAGTCGCCCCGACCGCAGGAGCCCCAGCGGAAACCAAGATCCTGCACCTTGACGCCCGCGGGCGACAGGCCGAGGCGCTGCGCGTGGGCATCCACCTGGTGGCCCAGCCAATCGTTCGCGCGTGCGGTGTACCACTGGATGAAATGCTGCCGGGCGTCGTTCAGGGCATCCTGGCGGATGTGGAAACGCCCACCATCGAGCTTCAGTGGAACGGCCTGCTCAGTCGTGTGGACCGTCTTCAGGCGATGGCTGCGCCCGAGGTACAGGAACCCTTCGCCGTCCACGTATTTTTTCTTCGGTAGTGGCCGGTGGCGCCGGGCCTTTTCTGCCAGTTTGCGGTAGATCCAGCCGCGTTTCTCGACCACGAAGGTTCGCATTTGCTCGGGGTCGGTGCCCGCGGGGGCCGCGATGGCCAGTTCGCCCTCTCGGTCCACGGTGATCTCCAGCGTCTTGCGGCGCCGGCTCTCGCGCACCTGGAAGGTCAGGTCTTCTACTCGCAGCTCTGTCATGCGTTGACCAGGCGGTCGTGGTTGGCCCGCGCCAGATCGAACAGGCGTTCCACCAGCGGCTCGACTTCGTCCACCGGCACCACGTCCCGCTGCACCAGGTGCTGGAAGAGCTGGCCCTTCAGCCGCTCCTGATCCGGAATGTGGGAAGGCTTCCAGAAATCAGGCACGTCGATCTCGTCCTGGATCACCCCGAGCAGCTCTTCGGTGACTTCGATCAGGCGGCCCGCTTCGGTCTCCCCGGTCGGCTCGTCGTCCGCAGCGGTGCTCTGCACCAGTTCACGCCAGAACGGGACGGCGTGTGCCGGCAGGTCGGGCAGCGCCTCGCCGTCCACGGGCTCATCGTCTCGCAGCTGCTGGATCAGCCCTTCCAGCGCATCGACCTGCTCTGCCCACTGGCCATCCAGTTGCTGCAGTAGTTCCTCCAGCCGCTCGCTCAGCCGCTCGTACTTTACCGGGTCTTCGTCGAGGTGCTTGCGGATGTGGGAACGGACGGCGTGTTCCATCTCGGAGGCTTTGGCGCGATCGCCCACCTGCCGGTTCAGGTGCCGCTCGAATTCGGCATCGGTGAGCTGCACCGGCGGAATACGCGGGTCCACGCCGAGCGAGATCACATAATCGTCGATCAGCTTGCGCACCTTGTTGCCCACGTCCTTCCCCAGCGACGGCACGTCTTTGTAGCGGTTGCGGGCCAGGGCGTGGATGTGGGCCAGCTGCTTGGCATCGTTGACGAACTCCAGTCCTTCCGGTCGTGGCAGCACGTCATCCAGGCTCTGGCTGAACTCCTTGAGCTTGACCGTAAACTCGGCCCGCACCCGCTCGTCCGCCAGGGCCTGCACGGCCTCTTCCACGTCCTCCAGGCGCTCCACGCCCTGCTGGCGCAGCACGTCCACCGCGCGCAGATGACGATCGCGCAGCAACGGGATCTCGTCCTTCAGGCTCTGCAGGGCGCCCTCGATGTCCTCCTCGCTGTAGGCCGCCAGGGCCTCCTTGAGGTGATTGGCGACGCCGAAGTAGTCCACCACGATGCCGTGGGTCTTGCGGTGGCCGGTACGGTTCACGCGGGCGATGGCCTGCAGCAGCTCCGCCTCGCGGATCGAGCGATCCAGGTACATCACCCCCTCGATGGGCGCATCGAAGCCGGTGAGCAGCATGGATTTGACGATCAGGAAGGCCAGCGGATCGGCCTTCTCGGGGTCGTCGTGCGTCAGCGGCTTCTTGAAGCGCTGGATATGGTTCTCCACCGCGCCGCGGTCGGTCCAGCGCGCCCAGGCCGCATCGTCGTTGTTGCCGCCGCTGATCACCACGGCAAACTCCAGACGCCGGAGAAGATCCCGATAGCGCCAGGCCTGGATCGCCGCCTTCACTCGCTCGGGCCGGGCTACCAGCTGCGCATCGTCGAGCTGCTTGTCCTCGACCGACAGCGCCTTCGCCTCCTGCAGCAGCTCGTCCCGGGCCTCGTTCAGTGCCTCGAAATAGCGCACGGCCGCGCGCCGGCTGTAGGCGACCAGCTGGGCCTTGTAGCCATTCGGCAGGATATGGGTCACGTAGTGGCGCAGCATGTCCGCGGCCTTCTCGCGGATCAGCTGCGGCGCCTCGAAGATCTGCCCCTTGGTGGCGTATTTCTTCTTGATCGCCTCCAGCTCTTCCTTGCTGTAACTGCGGAACAGGTCCTCGAACAGGCCGTCCAGGCTGGCCCCGTCCTTGATCGCGCCCTTCACCGTGCGCCCCTCGTACAGGATCGGCACGGTGGCGCCGTCCTGCTCTGCCTCCTTGATGGTGTAGCGGTCGATGTAGTCGCCGAAGATGTCGTGCGTGCGCTTCTTCTCGCCCATGATGATGGGCGTACCGGTGAAGCCGATGCGGGCCGCGTTGGGCAGCGCGCGCATCATGTTCGCGTGCAGGTCGCCGGCCTGGGTCCGGTGCGCCTCGTCCACCAGCACCAGGATGTCCTCGCTGGTGTTCAGCACCTCGAAGGGCTCGCTGCGCTTCGGGGCCGCCGGGGTCGCGTACGAGCCGGGCGGATCCGCCACCTCGCGCAGGTCGTCCTGCGCCGCGTCCCCCGGCGCCTCGCCAGCGCCGCCCTCCCCCTCCGTGTCGGGGTCGCGATATTTCTGGATGGTGCCGAACACCAGCCCCGGCCCCTCCCGGGCCAGCAGCTGTTTCAGGCGCGTGGTATTCGGCGCGGTCGCCACCGTCTCACCGGTCAGCGCGGCCGTCTCCGAGAGCTGGGCCTGGAGATCCTTTCGGTCGGTGATCACCACCACCTTGAAGCGGCGCAGTTCCGGGTCGGTGCGCAGCTTGCGCACCAGAAACACCATCGACAGGCTCTTGCCGCTGCCCTGGGTGTGCCAGATGATCCCGCCGCGCCGGTCCACCTCGCCGTCTTCGCGCCGGGTCGCCCCGGTCTTCAGCCGTTCGATCGCGCGGGTCACCCCGCGATACTGCTGGTAGCGACAGACCAGCTTGATGGTCTGCCCGCCCGCGTTCATGAACAGCGTGTAATGGCGCACAATATCCAGCAGCGTATCCGGCGCCAGCATCCCTGCCGCCAGGCGCTGCTGGGCGGAGAGCTCCGCCACGCCCAGCGCCTCGGCCACCTCCGACTCGCGCCGCGGCACCACCGTCTTCCAGCTCAGGTAATGGGCAAACGCGGCCCCCACGGTGCCCGCGCGCGCCTCGTCGAAGTTGCTGGCAACCAGCAGCTGACTGGTCGCGAACAGCGCCGGCGCGCCCTCGTGCTCCTCGACCTCGAAATCCTGGAAGCGCTGGTCGTGATACCGCCGCAGCTGGTCCACCGCCTGGCTGATGCCCTCCGGCACCGTGCGGCTCTTGCACTCCACCACCACCAGCGGAATGCCGTTCACGAACAGCACCAGATCCGGGATGATGTGCCCCTTGCCGACATCGAACCCGGGCGGGCACTTCACCTTGAACTGGTTCACCACCACAAAGTGGTTGTTCGCCGGCTCCTCCCAGTCGATCAACCGGATGGTCTGGCCCCGGCCTCCGTCCCAGTCCGGCAGGCCCTCCACGGTCAGGCCACCCAGCAACAGCTCGGTCGCCTGCCGGTTCGCCTCCATCACCTTGCTGGCCGGGATGCGCGTAACCGCCGACACCGCCTGGTCCAGGCGTTTATCGTCCAGCCAGGGCTCGCCCGCGCGCAGGTTGATCGCCCGCACCCGGTCGCGCAGCACCGGCTCCATTACCACCTGCGCGAAGCTCTCGCGGTGGGCGACGCCCGGATCTTCGACCGAGCCGGCCAGGTGCGTCCACCCTAGCCCGACCAGCTGATCGATCAGCGGCTTCTCAACGTCCGTGTATTCCGGCGCGGCCATACCACGCTCCAGCGATCTGTGGGGTCAGGATAGCAATTCTCCCGGTCGGCCTAGCGCGAACACAGCAGCGAGGGCGCGTTGAGCGCATAATGGAGGGCGAACGGCAGGAGCGCATGATGAAACCACCGTCCTACAAGAAGAGCCGCAAGCCCGTAAGCCGCGAAGCCATCATCCGGGCGGTCGCAACGTCCACGGCCCTGGAAACCGTAGAATCCAGCAAGGCCATCGAGGCACGCCTGCGCACACCCAGCCGCCGCCTCCGCTCGCTAACACTCGGCTGAACTCCTCGATCATTGGACGGTAATCGCCGCCCACACCGCCGTGGACCGTTTTAATCTACCCAGCGCAAAGGCGACTATCCCCGTCACTCCCATGGATTCCTTCCGTAGAAGTGCCCTTTTCTCGACAAAATGGCCCGAATCAGCCCGAATTACGCGTAGATTTGCCGAACTTTTAGTTATTTCCGATAGTTACCGTCGCCCGACCCCGTTACCCCCATAAAACTTTCATATATCGATTTGATGCCTATCACCGGCTTGATTGGCTCATCAGGCGACTCCAAACAACTAAAAAGTCGTTGATGTCCTCTCCCCTCGGATATCGGCAGCAAGTAGCGCTGCTCTATTCGGTTTGTGTCAAAGCGCGCCGTCCGCATCTATCTCGCATGCCATAGTTAACGATATAGCTCAGCCGACGCGAAACCGAGAAGCGGTTTAGAGGCCGGTTGGAGCACCTGGTTGGGCGAGCTCAGCATGACCTTATGAAAACAACGAGTCAAGCTGCTTTTGAAGGTCCCCAGGACTATCCTGCCAAGCTAGGCTGATGTCTTGGCTACCCAACCGCCGCCGCACTCCGCTTGACATAATTTCTCGAGCAAAACCCGATTGGGATCGTGAGGTTACGCGTTGATTTCTCCGCTTCGCCGGGTTCATACGCAGAGACAATCTCCTCGTTCGGTCTCCCGGTAGGACATTGAAAGTATTCAAATAGTCTTCTCCCCTCAGGTCCCCACGGCAGTACAAAAATGATGTCTTGCCCGTTGCAGACTGATTGAAGGCTCGCAGTAGCGATACCAGGTACAGGCGGAATTCTTCCCACTTGCTGGATGGCCGCAGGTCTTGTACTAGGTCGATGAGATAAATGCAGAACTGCGCCACACAAAGAAGCTGGCCATCCAGTTTTCCCGAGGGCAGCTCAAAATTCAGTAGTTGTCTAGAAGCTTCTGCGCTGCTATACAAATCATCATCATCCTCGAGGGATTTGACAAATTGAAAAAAATCAACATCACGGATCTCACGAGATTCGGCTAAACTCAGAACCTTTGAGCCGATTAACTGCTGTCCTTCCGTCTGGAGCGGGAAGGACGCGGCGTATAGATTGCCTTTGAGCGGTATTCTCGCCTTATTATTCGCAAAAAATCGTAGATTCGCGATCTTTGAAAGTGCTCGCTCATCAGCGACATGCTGCTCGAGGTGCGTCGATGCGGCAAAAAAATGCATTAGACGCCAGATTGTACTCAGCTCTTTAGACGGGTTAAACGGTTCGTCCTGTTTTCTTTCCAGCTCGCCATCGAGCTGAAGCTCTCGGCGCCGGACGATTATGTCGAAAAGCCTCGCAATCAATTCATCAGCGGCATTAATTACGGGCATCCCGACTCGCTGCCAAGTCTGCTCCTCATCACGGATTCGCTCTAGCCTGCGGTTATAGTAGTACCCTCCCAATAGGAACAGGCCGGCGACAAACGCAGCAACAAAGGCGGAAAGAATTACCTGTTCAGCCATTCCCATCTTCATTCTCCATCAAACAGCAGATGCATTGTTCCATTTGGCCACTACACTCCCTTATGACGCCCAATGCTGCCGCTGAACCGCGCGCCGTCGGTTCCAGGGGGTGGTTGGGCTACTGCTTACGACAGTTACCGTGGTCCCACCACGTTATCCGTCTGGTCGCATCGCTGTGATCCACCCAGCGAAAAAGGCGACTATCCCCGTCACTCCCGTGGATTCCTTCCGTAGAAATCCCCTTTTCTCGACAAAATGGCCCCATTAAGCCCGCATTATCCGACCTTTTTCCGAATTTCTATCGATCTTTCCGCGAGTCACCGTGGTACGACCCCTTTATCCATCTATCAATATTGCCGATAGCTACTACGGTCAAGCGCTATCCGTTCACCGTTCTCCCTTTCAATCCAGGCCTTCCAGAACACGCCATACGTTACGATAAACAACTGCGTCAGCACCTCCACAAACCGCCTTCCATTCCTCCTCCCCTAGCCTTGCGAGCCGCGAGCGGACGATGGTGATCGGCCCTGACGCTAGATCCGGTTTATTACGCGCGATGCTCAAGGCAGCCCTACGGGGGATACCAAGGAGTCGGAGGGTGATAGCCTCATCACTATTCACTCCATAGAAAACCTGGGACGGTAGATTGCGGGCCTCATGCAGGCGATCTTCTGGCAATTCACTTCCGGTGATCGCGAGGAGTGCGCCGAGCCCCCAAGAAGTGGTTTGCGTCAGCTTGCTGGACAGGTTCTGTCCGCACTGGGTCACCGCGTCTACATAGTCATTCCCATCCATGAAATACCTTCGCGCAATTGATTCCACGGATGCGCCACTGACCCAGTCCTTGAGTATACGCGCAAGCTTATCCCCATCCGTCCTCTTCTTCCCAAGCACATCTTTGAGGTTCTCTCTCAATTCAGGTACGCGTAGGAGCACCCCCATCATTGCCTGCAGGCTAGTATCGCCTTCGACGAACAACGTCGCGCGGTTCCAAGAGTCTGCACTGATCCCAGATTCTCGTGATTGGGCCATTGCTCTCCGTATGCTTTGTAACGAGAAGCCAGTACTGTCAACCAAGCCAAGCGGTTGATTTGGTTCGCGAAGGTACTCAGCGTAGGCACGGACACCAACGAGGAGCGAACGAGCCTGTTCGGGTTTATGAGCACGCAACTTTGCAAAGCCGTAGGTATTGCGGAGAACCTGTTCAATTTCGTCGATAAACGTGGAAGGTTTACCCATCTGTTGGTAGGTGTGCGCCAGATATTGCACGAATGACGACCATTCCGGATGGTGGTAAACGATACCTTCCAGATCTGAAAGCCAATCTTCTGCCTCCGCAGCCATCTGAATAAGTGCAGAATTCAGATCACCTGTCTTCCGGTTTATAAAAGTCCGGAGATCATTCGCGCGTTCCTCTGATGCCGAGGCTAACGCCACCACGCCGAGGTCGCCTTGCCCAACACGACCGGCACGCCCGGCAATGTTCCAAAAGTCCTCGGCCGACATGTCGACCATGCCGTTTTTCCCGTAATATTTCGTGCTGGCCATCACCACGCCAGAGACCGGAAAGTTGACCCCTTGAGCGATCGTGGTTGTAGCAACCAGGAAGCGCAATTCTTGGTTTTCGAAGAGCCACTCCATGAGCGCACGCACGTCGTCGGACAAGCCAGAGTGATGCACACCGACACCATAATTGATCATATTGATCAGCGGAAATTCCTCGCCATACTCGAGCCGAAGGAAGTCTTGCACCAGCCGAATGCGATCACTTGCACGGCGATGATTGGCTTCCAACACGAGCGTCTCAGCTAAACTCCAAACCCAACGGGGCTGGGCATGCATTACAATGACGGGACCTCGATGCTGCATTCCTTGGGCGGCAATAGCCGCAACCATCTTCGGGGTCGACGCCTGGCGGTAGGTACTAGCAATATCATGATTACTGCCTAAGTGGACCGGTTCATCCACCGCCACGGTCCGGCGTGTAGTGTGGACGGATTCCAATTCCACCGTATAGTCGCTGCTTCGCGCATTGATAGCCTCCCCCTTTTTGAGGTTGGCAATACCAATGAGACGATCATTCGGCTGCCATTCCACACTGAAGCTGATGTCATCCGAGTTTTGGTCGCCAAGCCAGCGGGCGACTTCGCTAGCGTTGTTAATAAACGGAGTGAGCAGCAAGAACTGTGCATTCTCACATTCACTGTTAATGGTAGCTAACAGAAGCTCGAGCTTGAGCCCTCGGTCTGAGCTTTGAAGGTTATGCGCTTCATCAACGACGACGAGCGTCAATGGACGTTCAATTTTCGTTTCCCAGCCTTGGCGAAGCATGAGATCCAGCTTCTCGGGCGTCGTCACGAGCACCCGAAACTCCTTATCATCATCACGCTGCGTGAGCAGTTCCACTTCCACGTTGTCGACTTCGAGGGCCGGGCTAACTTGTTCAACGACGACACCGAGAGGCTCGAAGTCGCGTCGAAGTTGGCGTGCCACCTGACTAACCAGCGTGCGCGTGGGAGCGAGGTACGCGACCCAACCCCTCTCGTGGTCAAATTGATTGATGGCTTGCAACATGCGGAATTGAGCAATCAATGTTTTTCCGCTGGAGGTGGGCAGACTGACAACCACCGCACGACGACTGGATCCCAAAAGGCCTTCTTCCGCCAAAGCTCTACGCTGTGGCGGGAGCACGTCAAAGATCGCTCTATCACCACGTCCTCTATCAACGAGGGTCTCTACGAATCTCGTAACTCGAGAATTGACAGCCCGAGTGACCGTCCAGATGGAGTTTCGTGCCATCTGGGCTGCACAAACTTCCAGCAGACGAGCAACAGGCTCAAGGTCAAGCAGCCTTGCTTCTTCGCAAACAGCAAAGACACGATCAAAGTGCATATCCAACAACTGCTGGAACTGAAAGCGACCGTCCGCCTTTCCGGTAGTGATGAATTCCGCGAAAATCTCCGCAGCCTTAGCCAAGTGGTACAAGCCAATCAGTTCAAAGGCATTAGCCTTGCCGGTTCCGCTTGGCCGGCTAGCAAGATACTCTTCTTCGAAGTCGGCTTGCGCTGCGCGCAGATCACTAATGCGTTGCAGTACAGCGTCACGATCATCCCAACCCTTCTTGCGGATGAGGCGAAGCCAGATGTCTATGATGGTGCTCCAGGCGCGGGTGCGCCAATCGTCGGAGTCCAAGTCGGTCTCCGGCCACTCAACGGTTCCGAGCCAGCGGCTGGCATCGGCTCCTCGCTCGCCTACCACAGCCAGACAGGCTGCCCGCAAAATGATACGGGCATCATTGACATCATCCCAACGCAGAAGGTGCCTCCAGAAGAGGAACCCATCAGCAGCGGCGCTCCGCAAGTCGCTGACATTCTCCTCGTTTTCCCAATCGAAGGGTCTGGTCCCGATGATATCAATGACCACGAGCTCCATCGATTCGGCGCCCCGCTTGAGGAGCCCCGAATCGCATTCCTGCCTAGGTTGCTTCAACTGCGATTGAACATGGATAGCCGAAGCTAAATTACGACAGTCTTCGCGCAGGCCTGCGAGTGAATCAAGCAACCAATGGCTCATAATTCGTCCCCATTGATACGCGCGGGGAGATCACTAATCGGAAAAGGAAGGTGCAAGGCCTTCAAGCGGCAAGAAGTCGGCGGTTGAATTCGACCGGCGAGATGATGGCCCCGGGAACAAAAGTCTTGGGAGTTAGGCTCTGTGTCGCGAATAAGGATTCCGAATAGTACAATAGCCTTGTTGCCGGAATCCAGAAGGCGCTGCACCGCATTATTAAAATTCGATTCATGTACGGTGCCTTTGCAGCGCGGAAATAGCCATCGAAGCAGTGTGTTAAGCAGGCCTAAGTCATCGGCCAATCTATCGATCTGATTGGCCATGCCGCTGCGGCCAGTCATAACCTTTGGAGGAGTCTTGGTTTCGCTGGAGCACTTGACCTCGCCGAGCGCGAGGAGGACGCCGTCACTGTCGGTCAACAAACCCACGAGGTCAGCCCCCGGAAGGCTCGCCATTGGTGTGCGCTTGTCTCGTTCGGAATTCCAAGGCCATTCAACGCCATGTTCTTGGCTTAGATAAACCTCGGCAAGCGCTTCACCAACAGCCCAGTCACGCTCTTCCTCCGGCGCAGCATCCAACATAGCCTCTAGGCTTTCCTGCTGGAACCCAGTCGTCGCTAGCCCGCGAAGATGGGCTTCAAACTCGGTTGAACTCTGCTCATCATGAACCCGGGAGGCTACTTTTGTCGTCAAGAACTGAGTGAATGCGGCTCCATCATTCATCTGGAGGCCGTCCCAAGAGACCTCACCGTCCTGAGCTGCGTAACATTCTGAGATGAACGGTTGGTTGGTCATCCTTTCTCTAGCTCGCGCGGGATTTAAGGGTTCCGGCTTGCGCTCATAACGGAAGTTTAGTTGCTGATGCAAGGTGCGCTAATTATATGTCTGCGAACAGTGGGCTAGACGCGGGCTGTTATATTGATGAGATACGGAATCTCCGTAGTACGTGGTTCTCCGTCCTGCGCGCCTCGTGCCAGCGTGGGTCACTCGTGCAGCATAACGCCTGCCTAGGTCAGGGAGAAACACGGAGGTGGACCCGAAGGGACCGGTGAGCGTTTCGAAAGGGACCCTAGCCTCTGGGAACGAGAGCGAGAAGTTCCGGGCTATCAAAGGGTTAAGTCGATGGCCGGGCATTGCTACTTGCTTCGGGCGGGGCAACCTTGTGCAGCGTTTCCCGGTCGTCGTCGGGGAGGGATCGTGAGGTTGAAAACATTGCTCCTTTGCTGACCGGCGAGCAGGCAAAAGTCCTCGCCTGTGTCCCGGCACCTCCGGCAGCGGTCGGTTCGATGAGGATTCGGGATACCGTCGGGAAGCCAGAAAGGGGCGTCTGGCGGGATTCGACGCGCGCCCTCGATACGCTGCATGTCACCATTGCACCTGAGTTTGGGCCGGCGACGGCGTCAGGACGATTCCGCGGGAAGGGCGTCTCGGTGCGTTTCGAGGCCTTCGTCGGAGCCGGCCAGAACCTTCTTGCCCATCGCCTTTTCGATGATCTCCAGCAGCCGGCGCTTGCGCTGCTGGTAGAAGGCGTCGAAGTCGTCCGCGCGCAGGGCCTCCACCGGGATGCGGTGGCCTTCGAGGATGGCGTCCATCTCGGCGTTGCCGAGCTGGACCTGTTCGTGGTTTTGCAGGCGGTGCAGATACTCCGAGGGCGCGTCGCCGCCGATCATGCGGTTGGCCTTGTACGAGATCGGGGTCTTGTTGACGATCGAGTCGTACACCCGGGGCGGGATGTCCCGGGCGTCGCACCAGGCGCGAGGGAAGATGTGGTGGATATCCAGCTCGACGCCCTGCTGGTCGAAGGCCTGGATATCCCCCTTCCAGAAGAAGTCCCTGGCCCCTTCGCGCAGGATCAGCACGTTGATGCCCTTGTAGGCCGCACTCAGGCGGGTACGCAGGGTATCGAGGCGCGCCGGGTCGAACGAGGCATCCACCACGGTGCGGGGCAGCGCGTCGTCGTCCTCGAACCAGTGCATCAGCTCGTCCAGGTCCAGGGCGATGCGGGTCTCCACGGCACCGCCGTAGAGTTCGCCCAGCACGCCGCTCCAGAACCAGCGGGAGAGCTTGTTGTGGATGCGCGGCTCGCGCCAGCGGTTCCCCAGCAGGGTCATGACTGCGGCCAGCGGCACGAGCTGCGTGGCGTAGGGCAGCTCGCGCCGGCTGTAGAAGCACTCGCCCTTGAGGAAGTACGCCGCCTCCACGAAGCCCTGCTCCACCGCGTCGGCCCAGCGCTGGTAGGCCTCCAGTGGCAGGTCCAGCACCGAGGCGCGCTTCGCGCTCACCGGCCGCACCTGCTTGCCCTGCTTTCCGGCGGCGATGTCCTCCTGCTTGCGCTCGCGCGTGTGCAGCAGGGTGACCGCCTGCAGCAGGTCCGTGTTCTCCACGTCGGCCAGCAGTTCGTGCTGCGCCAGGCGCGCCTGCCGCGAGGGAACGTCGCGAATGTCGGAGCCGTACCAGTCGTCGCGCAGGTTGTAGCCCTCGGCGGCGTAGCTGGCGGTGATCAGCTCGAACACCGAAAGCTGCACCCCGCCGGTGTTCACCTTCTCGAACACCAGGCAGACCGCTTCCTTGGAGGTCTCCTTCTTCAGCTCGATCACCGGGAGCTGGTAGGCGGAGAACGCCGTGAGGATCTTCTTCTGGAACTCCAGGTACTCGCCCATGGCGTCCTGGTTATAGCGGAACAGATCCTGCAGCCAGCCGGAGTCGTCAAGAATCCGGTCACAGGGGAAGCACAGCCGCTCGCATTCCAGCTGCCGCGTGGACAGATCGATTTCCACGTCGCGCCCGAAGTTGGTGCGCGTCTGGCGGTTCTCGTCCACCGCGAACACCGCGTCTTCCAGCCGATCCTCCCCTTCCAGCGCCATCCGCACATCAAAGTAGTAATGGCGCTTGATCGGCTTGCCCTTGGAGGTCCGGGTATCCACCGGGGTCTCCAGCCCCACCGCCTGGGTCAGGCTGGTCAACCGCTGCTGACCGTCCAGGATCAACTGGTCGGGTTCAGCCCCCACCCTTCTTCGGATCGATCCCTTCCACCGGGCGCGTCTGGAACTGCACCTCGCCGCCGGTCTCCATCAGCATCACCGCGCCCACCGGGAAGGAGCGAGCGATGCTGACCAGCAGGCTCTGCACGTGGTCCTCATCCCACACCCAGCCGCGCTGGAAGTCGGGGAGCTGGATCTTGCCGGTGGTGATGTCCTTGAGCAGCTCGGGCAGCGAGCGCTTAGTGCTGTCGAAGGTGCTCATGGCGGTTCCCTGTGCACTTTGGTGCCGATGTTGTGGTGACTCCGGGCTATGCCGGCGTGGCGGCCTCGGCCTGGTCGAGAAGCGGAGTGACGCGGACGCGGCCGGTGAGGAGGTCGTCCATGAGACCCGCCTTATGAGCAGCAAGTTTAGATAGGTGCGATTTCTCGTGCTCAATTCTGTCAGCCATCACCTGCAGCTTATCCACGATCACACCCTGCTCCTCAATCGAGGGTAGCGGAACCTCGAATGCTTTCAGCTGTGTAGAGTTGATCGAGGCCAGATTGGTACTTTGTTTTGATGATTTTACGAAATAACGCTTCCCCGAAAATGATGCAGAAAAAGAAGCCAGAAAATAGGGGTCGAGCACGCGGCCATCAGTTCGCACGCGGAATACGTGATTCTGATGAACACAAAGCTCTATTTCGCCTCGCCACAGAGTCCCACGACCCAGCTTGTCAAAATCTCCGCCTTCATTCATGAGCACATCACCGGGATGAAGGCGATATTTCTCAATGTGATCGGGGTTGACCCTGATGAGCTTGACTTCGGAAAGGTCGAGATATCCGTCCTGCACGTTTGCCACACGAAGGTAAGGCACGAGCGGCCACGCGCTATTCCCGGACTTACTACCAAGCGTGACGCCGCTGACAATTTCCGAAACATTCCCAAGAGGCGCAACACTCCACTCTCTCGGAATCCGCCCCAACGGCGACTCCTTGTAGAGCTCCGGTGCCTGCTCAGGGCTGGGGCGGAGCTGGCCGTTCTCGTCGATGCCGCGGGTCAGCAGGTCGTGGAGCAGGCCCTCCTTGACCTTCTCCAGTTTGGCGATCAGCGCCTCGGTCTTCTGGATCTGGGTGTCGAGGGTGTCGAGGATGCGGGCGATGAGCCTCCTTTCTGGCCACGACGGCAGTTCTATTCTCTGCCGAAAAAGTTCTTTAGGGCTGAATCTCTTGTGACTATTGGTCGATCCAATAGCGAGGCGATCAAGGCTATCCGAGAAACTTTTATTCGAGAACAGGTGATTCCAGAAGCTAAGGGGCTCCTCAGATTTCGGTTCAAGGCAGACAAACTCTGTTGAGGCGCAGTGCCGCTCTTCATCCGGGACTTGTTTAACAATAGATACCCGAGGCTTTCTCGGATTTAACTTTGAAACCAATACGCAAGGCTTCGCCACCTTAGTCTTATTGCTTTCTATGGATGATCCCTTTTCGACCACCGGGCCTCCAAACTGATCCCAGGCGGGCAAGCTATGGTGGTAAAACTCGGTGTTGGGAGACGAATTCGGCACGACGCCATCAGTGTTGATGGTGAAAAGCTCTTCCAAACCGATCACGGGCCAAGATTGGTCAGACATACCCCAACCCCTCCAGATACTGCTCCAGCTCCCAGGCAGCAGCATCGCGCTCGGTTTCGATATCGGCCAGCGTCACCCGGTACTTGTCCCACCAGGTCTCGAAGGCGGCGATCACCTGCTGGCGCTGCTGGTGGATGTGGCGTTCGAGGATGCCCTTGAGTTCGTTGTGCAGGATGGTCCCGACCAGCTCGGCGGCGGCGGGCTCGTCGAGGGCATCCACGGCGGTGTCCAAGTGCGTCTCGAAGCTGGCCACCTTGGCCTTGTGCTGCTTCTTCACCTGGGTGCGTTCGCTCTTCCACGCCTTGATCTCGGCCGGGGTCGGGGCATCGTCGTCCTCGCTGGTGGCTTCGCCCTCGCCTTCGTCGTCGCCATCGGGTTTGGCCTCGGCGGCCTTGATGCGGGCGTCCAGCTCGGCCTTGCGGGCGGCCAGCTCTTCGAGTTCGGCCACGTAGTCCTGTAGCAGGAAGTGCACCAGGCGGTGGTCCAGCGGGTTGGCCTTGTTCTGGTCGTCCTCGAGCTGGCTGATGATGGTGGTGCGCCAGGCGTCCACCACGCCGCGGCAGCCACGGGTCTGCAGGGTGCGGAACTCGTTCTTGTTGTCGAACCAGAAGCCGGCAATGATCCCGCGCACCGCAAAGCGGTCGAGCATGCCGGTGGGCTCCAGTGCGGCGGAGAAGCTGCCCAGCAGCTCGTCGCGCAGCCGGGTCAGGCGGCCGCCGTTGCCGGAAAGCGCGGTGATGCTGGCGCCGTGCTCCGCCCACCAGGCCTCGAAGGCGGCCAGCACGCGGGCCTCGCGTTCCTGCAGGCCGGTGTCGGCCTCGATGGCCGGCTTGAGGTCGCGCTTCTCGCTCAGGTGCTCGGGGAAGTCCACGTAGTCGGGATCGTCCGCCCGGGGCGTGAACAGGTGCATCGGGTCGAGGCCCTGTGCGTCGAACAGCGGGCGCCGGGCCTCGATCTCCTTCACCGGCACGCCACCCTTGAGGTGGGCGCGCACGTCCTGGGGCTCGGGCGGTGGGGTGTTGTCGGCGTAGCGGCGGATGTTCAGGTTGTAGTCGTTCTCGCGCAGCTCCTCCAGCGGCACCACGCGGGCAAAGCCGGGCACGTCCTCGAAGGAATCCCAGGTGCTGACGATCTTCTCAATGTGCTCGGGCAGCAGGTGGTTCTGGGCGCGGCCCTCGTAGTATTCGCGGTCGGCGTTGATGAACAGCACGCGGCCCCGGCGCTCCTCGGGCTTGGCGCCCTTGGCGCGCAGCACGAGTATGCTGGCCGGGATGCCGGTGCCGTAGAACAGGTTGGGCGCCAGGCCGATTACCGCCTCCACCAGGTCGTCTTCCAGCAGGCCGGCGCGGATGCGCTTCTCGTCGCCGCCGCGGAACAGCACGCCATGGGGCATGACGGTGGCCAGGCGGCCGTTGGCGTTCAGGCTGGCGACCATGTGCTGCAGGAACATCAGGTCGGCCTTCTTAGCGCCCTCGGGCACGCTGCCGTAGGCGAAGCGCTCGGGGAAATGCTCGGTCGAGGTGTAGCCGATGGAGAACGGTGGATTGGTGAGGATGCGATCGAAGCGCTTGAGCTCGCCGCCCTCGACGAGCTGCGGGTCGGTGAGGGTGTCCTCGTTGCGCAGGTCGGCACTGCTGATGCCGTGCAGCAGCATGTTCATCTTTGCGATGGCCCAGACGGAGCCGGAGGCCTCCTGCCCGAACAGGTTGAGCCTGCGCGGATTACCGCCCTGCTCTTCCAGGTACTCCTTGGACATCACCAGCATCCCGCCCGACCCCATGCACGGGTCGTACACGCTTTGGCACTCCTGCGGATCCATCAGCCGCACCATCATGCGCACCACCGGGCGCGGGGTGTAGAACTCGCCGCCCTTCTTGCCGGCGGAGTCGGCGAAGTCGCGGATCAGGTACTCGTAGGCGGCCCCCAGCAGATCGGGGAACTCGAAGTCCTCGTTGCGCAGGCGGTACTCGCTGAAGTGGACGATCAGGTCGCGCAACTTTTTGTCCGGCAGCGTGGTGGAGCCCACCTTGCGGGTGAAGTCGATGTGCTCCAGCACCCCGGCCAGGCTGGGGTTGTGCTCCTCCAGTCCGGCCAGGGCCTTGTTCAGCTCGTTGCCCACGCCCTGGTGGGCCTCGTTCAGCAGGTACTCCCAGCGCGCCTTGGGCGGCACGTAGAAGTCCGACTTGTACCAGCTCGGCATCTCGACGAGCTTCGCGATCTCTTCCTCACTCTTGCCGCTCGCGCGCAGGTTGTCACGCACCTCGTCCCTCCGCTGCTCGAACACGTCCGAGCAGCGCTTCAGGAACAGCATGCCGAAGATGTACTCCTTGAACTCCGAGGCGTCCATGCGCCCCCGTAGGATGTCCGCCGCCGCGAACAGGTGGCGCTCAAGCTGGTTCAGAGTCAGGATCATGGAGGGAATCGGTCCTTCGATCGGGTCAGGTACGGAGCAGTTTGGGCATTCGCTGCGACGACAGCCGTCGCGCGCGCCGTGCCTCATGCTAACGAGCCCGGACCCAGCCCGCCACGACGAAGCTCCACAGCCGGTTAGCGGCAAAGTCGCAGCCCCACTCCTTGCGGAACATCCTTGAATCTTCAATTCATAAGGGACGAGGGATGCCATCATGGCCGCACCGATCGATCTGTACCTGGACCCATTGCCGGACATGGGAGAACTCGGCCCACGCAATCTTCGTATCACGCACGCTCCCTGCCACGTTCGCATGCGGTTCTATACCCACCCTGTCACTGGAACCCAACAACTTGTCTGCCCCAAATGTGGTCGCTACATCGACCTATCGCACGCAATGCTGGACAGCATAGAACACGCGGCGATACTGGAGCTTCCCAGCTTGGTTCGCGGCTATCTCCCTGGACAGGGCCCTGAAGTTATTCGGATCCTGTGCAACTGAAACCGACGACTCTGCGGAAACCCTGGGGGCTCCCTCGCGAGCGCTGGCACTCGGCGCGGGTGATACGCTCGATTCATGGCATTGCTGAAGGTTGGCGAAAAGGACCGCGACGGTCGCCAGAAGCGCATCGAACACACCGGGCGCTATCTGCGCGCCAGTCGCACGGGTGGCCTTGCCCTGCGGGCGCAGACCCGTGCCGCCGGCATCAACCTGACGGGCAACACCAACCGAGGGGTGCGCGTTTCCACCCGTCTGGCCAAAAATACGCAGGTGGCCTTCCAGAACGGTCGCTTCATACTGCGCGGGCGGTACGGCTCGGATGCCGCGAAGTTCAACCTGTCCAAAACCGGCGTCACCGTCTCCACCAAAACCCCCATCGGCTCGTTCAACTGGATCCGGCCCGGGCGTTCGTCGGCAAAGATCGCGGGCGTGCAGCTTCGCGGGCACAACGCAGCGGCCATTCAGGGGATCTTCGCGCTCGTCGCCAGTGTTTTCTGGCTGGTCCGGGGCATTCTTCGCCTGTTCACCGGGATCATCGGCGGGATGGTCCGGTTGGCCGGCGCCGCCCGGGCCCGACGCGAACTCGCACAAGAGGAAGCCGCACGCCCGACGTTTGAACGGGAAGCTGTCGAGGCGCTTGGCGAACAGATCCTTGCTGAGCATGGCGACGACCCTTCCACCTGGGCGGCACGAGATCAGCTCGCCGCCGTGGCCTTTGCTTTTCTGGTGATGGGTCGCGGTGCGGCGAACGCCCCGCCAACAACGGCCGCCGAAGGCTCCACATCCGCTGCCGAAACCGCCCTGCTCGAAGATCTCCAGACCGCCGGTGAGCGCTGGAAGACCTGGCTGGGCCCGCTGCCACCAGAAGATATCGAACCGGCCATGGGCATCCTGGTGGTTCTGGCCCGGCATCTGGCCAGCGCCGAGTCTCCCGAGTGGCGAGGCGAGACGCTGCTGGCACTGGATGATGCCTGCCTGCGCGATGGCCCCAAGACCCTACTGCAGGAAGCGATGATCGACCTCACCGCCGAGGCCATGGGCGTAGAGCTGATCCTGGAGGGCGAGTGATGAGCGCGGCACGCCCCGGCACGCTCGATGCGCTGATCCAAGTGCATCAACACCTGATCCGGAACCCTGGATCCACCGAGACCTGTGCCGCGTGGCGAGCCTACTGCCGCGAGCACGGCTGCGAATGGGTAACGACCTGGGATTCGCAGCCCTACCGGAAAACGAACCCAGACGACCTCTCGCTGCCCGGGCATGGCCGGTTCGACGACATCCCACAGGAGGCGCTGGACGAGGCGGTGCTGCAGATTGTCGATACCGAAGGACCAATCCACCTGTTCATCCTGACCCGACGGTTGCTGGACGCGGCGGGCTTTTCAAGGGCGGGTTCCCGAATCCAGGCGCGCATCCACGAGGCTCGGGCCCGGCTGGGAGCGCAGGGTTTGATCCGTCTGGATGGTGAATTCTCCGGGCGCCCGGAACAGTTCGCGGTGCCCTGCCTGCGGGACTGGAGCAACCTGCCGGATGCGTTGCGCCAGCTCGACCACGTCCACGACTCGGAACTGATGCTGTCGCTGGTTCGTACTGTGACCGAGACCGGCACGCTCGAACGGGACACCGCCATGAACGATGCCCTGCACCGGATGGGCTTCATCCGGCTGACGGACAATGCCCGGGACCGGCTCCAGGCACCACTGGAACGCGCGCTGGAAATGGCTCTGGTTGTAAACCGAAACGGGGATCTCGAAGCCGGGCCAAAGGCCTTTCACCGGCCTCGGTCTCCTGCGGACCCGATAACGTCCCTGGGGTAATCCCAGGGTCCCAAGAGCCGCAGCAGCAACCGGGCCATTCCCGCACAGCCGCTACGCGACGGCCCGGCCCAAATAGCCCCTGATGCGCAACAGGCCCTGCAATCCCTCACGACTGACGACTTCGACCGGGGTGCAGCCACCGAACGCACGGTTGTGCGTCTTCATCCAGCGATAGGCCCTGTCCCGCTCATGTGGAAACAACAGGCGCAGGTCCTTGTGGATCCCCAGGATGTGGCCCGCACGATCCAGAGCATCGCGCTCATCCGGCAGTGGCTCTCCTCCGCGATAGTCCGAAAGCGCGTCCAAGTCGCCCGGCGCATGGCCCAGCATCGCGAGGGCTTCGTCCGTTTCAAGGCCCCAGTGATCGAACGCCTGCATCACCATTCGCGCCAGGGCGCTTCGGTCATGGGCCGATACCTCTGAGTATGCTGAATCCGTCATGCAGCCTCCGACTCCTTCTGCAGCCCATCTCGCCTGTTACGAAAACACCCCGTGCTCGATCCGGTGGAGAACCGTTTCGACCCTCTCCGCACCCTCATCCGAGTCCAGCAGATCGATTGGCGCCGACTCAAGAACCCGATTCCTCGCCCGCATCCAACGTTCCGCTTTTTCCGGATCCTCAAAGATCACAGCTGCCTTCTCCCGAATACGGGCGACACGTGCCTCAAACTCGCTTTTCTCTGCCACAGCTCCGTTCCTATGCTCGTGCTGACTCGGGTTTCCTTGAAGGTAGCACCAACCAGTAGGCATACGCTCCCAATGATCCGCCCATCGGAGCCACCTGGCGCCTCCGCCGCGGCTTGGCTCCGATGCCTCCACGTGCACCTTCTCCTTTACGAATACACGCCATGCTCGATCCGGCCCAGGATGGCCTCGACCCTGTCGGCGCCCTCCTCCGTCTCCAGAAGATTGATCGGTGCATCGCCGAGCACAAGGTTCTCTGTGCACATCCAGTCATCGACGATTTCCTGGGTGTCGAAAACCGATGCGGCTTTCTCGCGGATCCGGGTGCTGCGCGCTTCAACTTCGCTCTGCTTGGCCATCGCTACCACCTGCCTGAGTGCCCGTTCCGGGCTTATTCACCAAGGTAGCACTACCCCACGGCCTGAAGCCCTTCAGGCGATCGCTTCGATCAATCCGGGGTCGTCTTCGGTTGGGCGGTTCACGCGCGTTGAAACGGAGTGATAGACCAAGGCATCCCGGTTCAGACGGACGGTCCCGGCTCGGATCGCCTCACGCTCCGTCCGTTCGGGATCGAGCCAGTCCCAGCGACACTCGGCATCCAGTACCAGCGGCATGCGGTCGTGAATGTGCGCCAGACGCTCGGATGCGGGTTCGGTGATGATCGCGCAGCAGGCGCCGCCCTCGGCGGTGGGCTCCCAAATGCCCGCCATCATCAGGATGTCCTGCGGCGCGTCCGCGGCCAGGGTGATGTAGTACGGCTGCTTGCCATCATCGGTCTTGCGCCACTCGTACCAACCATCGGCCAGCACAATGCATCGGCGGTGGGCAAATGCAGACCTGAAGTACGGACTGCTGGCGACCTTTTCGGCCCGGGCGTTGATCGGGCGAGGACTGTCCTCCACCCGCTTCGGCCGAAAGCCCCAGAACATCGCCAGGAAGGCAGCGGGTGTTTCGTCGCCGGAGCGGAATGCTTCGAGGTCCGTGCCGGGTGCAACGTTGTACCGAGGCGCGTCAAGGGTCTCGTCGACCGGCACCTGGAAGTACCGCATGCCGAGTTCACTCGTCGCGCTGTAGCGAGTCATACGTCCGCACATACCGTCGCTTCCTATCGAAAGGGCATGCCCTTTGGCATCGCCTCTATGCACCCGACCGTGTTCCTTAATGCCGCTATTCGTTCAAATTGACCGGCACTAGGAACAGTTTTCCGTGAAGCGGAGAACATTCACTTAGGGCATTTGATCTCGTACGCAAGCGTAACCCTCACCGGCCGAGGGACTTCGCGGCTTTGGGCATCCCAAGCGTTTCCTTGACTAGACTCGCCCTTGACGGCAAGCCGTGTCCCCACCTCGCTCGCCTCAAGCATGACCGCGTGGAGGCAGCCCCATTGTCATTACTACATCAGGATGTTTGATGCCCGCCTCAACTACGAGTGCGGCTAACGCTGCCCGAGGAAGAGCGGCTCGACGACATCGTTTGGGGGGCACTGCGGCAAAACGGCAGGACAGCACTGGTGTCCGCGACGAACGTCAGTAGCGTTCGGAATCCCGCGCTGTACGAACCGGAACAACGGCGGCTTCACGCATGGCCGGCAAGCCCTGTCGCAAGTCGGCACGGGAACGAAATCTCGGGGGATCCCCGGCAGGTTGAACCACGCGAGCGACGGGCCGACCTCGACGCAGAATGCATACCTCCTCGCCCCGCTCCACTTCTTTCAGGATGCTGGACAGCTGTTCTCGCGCGTCGCGGACGTCAATCTCTTTCATGTGGCCCCAGACCCTAGGTGTTAGGTAACGGATGATTCTATATCGCACAAGCAGGTTCCCCTGTTTCGTGCCCGGGAGTAGCTGAATACCGTGTACGGTGGCCCCACGCAGGACGAATAGCATGGCGAGTACGATCCATTCGAACGCGTGCACCACACCCCAGATCCAGCGAGCGCTGCAGAAGCGCGGCCGAGCGTGAACGATCCCGAACTGGCCCGGCGCTACGGGATTACCCGCATAACCGAGCGTAAGCGGCGCTACCGCCGGGACGTGGAAGCCGGTCCCATTGCCCGAAGCGACTGCATACCACTCTGATGATCCGGCCCAAACGGCCCCAGACCAACGGTATGGCCGAACGCTCCAACGGGCGCATCGCCGACCTGCTGCGCACCCGCCACTTCGACTCCGGTCTGCACCTGGACGACGCCCTGCGGCACTACCAGAGGCTGTACAACCATCACATCGGGTAGAAGGCGCTTGGGCCTCGGACACCGGTGGAAACCCTCAAGGCCTGGCAGCATGAACGGCCCGGTTTATTTCCAATAACGTGTATATGACCACGCGAGACCTGACACTTACTCCTCCCCAACAGCAAATTGCACTCCGAAAATGCCGAGGGGATGATCGAAGCACCGAGGCATGAACCGATGGTCGTTCCGCTTGCGCACGAAGCGCTCCAGCCTTCGAAATCTCGTTCCACTCCCGCGCCTAAAACGACCTGTGACATCCAAGTCCCGATCCGCTAACGTCCGTCAGTGAGCAATGCATGGAATCCCGAAGGCTCGATATCATCGTGCCCCAAGCCATCCCGTAACAGAGAGGACGCATGGACGCGCCTTTTCCTAGCAGCGACTTTAGGCCACCAACTCATCAAGCCTATCTTGGGGCGTACCTACCCGGCACAGGAGGCGATCACACCATCCCGGGAGGATCCCGTTGATTTCGTCTCCAGACCCGTGGGCTCAGTACCGAGCCATCGAATCGCCCCCCGAGCACATCGACGGCAGGGCCCAGTTGGCCGGGTATGTACTCTTCCCAATCCCAGCCACCGCCACCGGCCAAGTCGCTCACGGGGCGATTGTCGCTCGTACCATCGAGCGCATACTCCAGCAATACGGGCATCGTTTCACGGTCGAACACACGCACCTATTGACCTGTTTGTGCGATGAAATTCGTCAACTCCATGAGCACTACGTCGCTCATGATCCGCACCGGCCCTACTACGGTCTGGGTACATCGGGGAACATATTCTCTGCTCTCCATGATCACGACGCTCAACATCGCGACGTGGATGCCCTGAGATGCTGGCTCCTATCAGCGCTCTACACCTATGGTGCATCACCGGAACAGCGCGGCGTCCCGCAGTTCATCAAGCGTCTGGCAGCACACATATCCGCTACCAAGGAATCTACATCCACTACTCGCCAGCTCCACGCTGCACTCGCAGCACACGGTGCGATTCCGCGAGCCGATGCCAACATCTTGGCCGATACGTTGAGTTTCCAAAAGAATCCTGCCCGAACCCTTGCCTTGCAGTCCCTGGAGGCCATCCCGTCAAGAACTCCCATCGAGCCACAGGCCCTTCGTTCGATCGAAGCCGTGCAGACGCCGGACCATGCCCGACAGGATCAACCCAACGACTTGGCGCATCCTGCTGAACGGCTGGAAGACAACATACTGCAGGAGTTGCCCGCCCCCGACAGTCGTCTGCGATTTGGTGCGCACTTGATACCCGACACAGACGCCAGCCTCTCCGCCGAGGAGGCTAGGCTGCTCTACCACGCCCTCACCCAAGGGCTCAAACGTCGATTGCATACCCGCGAAGGGGTCATCGACTTCGTTCTCGCCCTGATACTGACCACCTCGCGCTGTGCGTCAACGGTCATCGGCGCACTGAAAGCATTCCACGCAGACCCTCTGGACGGAACACCCGCCCCCGGCACCACCCTTAAACTCACGGACACGTACTGGGAATCCCTAAGAGATAGTGAAGTTGTCTACCCGACCGTCGAAAGCGTTGTCGAGTGGCAGGCAGACCACTACCCCAATCTCCGGCTTCCATATCCCAGCGACATATCTCGGTTGTTTTCGCTATTTTTGAAGTCGGACTACGACCTCGACAAAATTAGCAAACCTGCTCTCGAATCCCGAATTCGGGAACACTCCTCAACCGTCGCAAGAATTAGCCAAGTCCGAATCCGGAGAACGCTCCCTGTGCTTCTCTATCAAGCCTGCGGCCACCCACGAATCAGCCAACTGGTTGCAGGGACGAATGGTTTTATTTCCGCGGCACCACTTAGCTACTATGCCCCTTTGCATGAGACTATCATCAAACAGTACGCGGCCGCCCTGGACTTTGCAGATATACCGGTGCACACAAACGTAAACTATGCTGCGTTCCGCACCGGAGCTCCCCGTGCGGCCATCAATATCGAGTTTCTCCGCGATCGATTGCATCAGACGCAAGAACGCGTCCAGGCAAGCCGTCCAAAACGCCGTACTCTCGCGAGCGCTATTACGTGGCTTACTGAACTGATGCGCCATACAGCTCTGATGTTCGCAGCCGCCACAGCCCATCGAATGGGGTTCGGCTTATCCCAATTCCGGATCAGCCATATCGTGGCATTTTCCGGTCAATCACCCGGGATTGCCTATGTCGCAGACAAGCGCATTAAGGGTGATGACCGAATCGCAGTGCTCCCTCGACCTGTTCTCCACCAGATCGACCACTTGGTCTCATTGCTCGAATGGATTCGGGACGAACTTCGGATTTTCCCGACGGAACGGGAAAAGAAGGCCGTGCACTTCATCGACCAGTCCCTAAAAGGTGAGGCTCCCCTGTTTTTTACGCTCGAACCCAGCGACCTTAGTCCGCAGATTCTGGGCTCAAAGGATCTTGAGAAGCACGTACAGATCCCTATTGAAATCGGACGACTTCGCCACCTATTCGCGACCCGGATGGAGGAGCTTGACGCGCCGCCCTGTGACATACAACAGCACATGGGACACCGCCACCTCGGTGAACCCTATGATGTAATCGACCCCGACGCACCTTACTCGTTCGCGGTGCGATTCGCGCCGTTCATCGAACGCTACTTGACAGACCTTCGGCTCGAGGTCGTGTCGACCAGCCACAAATTGGAGGAAACCCGATCGACGTGTGACAACCTTACGGTCAGGGCGTTCTTTCAGACGTCGAACCTTGGTCGATCAGGGACCGCATCGCCCGGCCCCAAAGCCGATGACGATGACGATGACGATGAGAATAATTTCCCCATCTCGAACATCCAGCCAGACCACTTACGTGCATACCGGATCACACGGGCGCTTGAAATGGTGCTCATTGGACTGCTCGAAAGCAGCGATCCGGAACAGTTGGAGTCGCCCCAGGCCCAACAAGCTGCGGTCTTGCTCTGCGTTATTTGGGGGCTCACCACGGACCCCGAAATGCTCAGCCGATTGCTTGATGAGGGCCATTTACGGCGAGTACCAGGGGCGCCGCACGTCGCAGCTCTGATGCTTCCCCGTCTCGATGCAATCCAGGGGGTCCAGCTGCTTTCCGCGAAGCAGGCAACCGTATTTCGACTCGCCCAGACCGGAGACCACAGGCACTTAGCGAGTGATACCGGTCTCAAGGCCCTCCTCAGCCACGCGCCCGCTCGTGAAATACTCGGGCGAGGGGTCCGCCTAAAACAGATATGCTGGACCGCGAGCATGGCGCGCAGACTTACGGCTCCCGGAAATCGTGCCGCTTGGGAACGCGGAGCTCTGAAGGTGACCGGCCCACGAAGCGACCGACTCCTCGCCATGATCACGGGCCTACGAGTCACCCCTCCGGTCGAACCAGATCTGCCAACCGCCGGGCGCACGCCCTCCCGGGTCCGGACGGGCGCGGGTCCATTCGATGACTTCGTCTCCATGCGCATAGCCATCCGTCGATGGCGCGACGACCAAGTACCCCACCGCGTCCAAGCCGTGATCAAAGCCGCGGACCAACTGACCTCAATATCGCCCGCCGGCTCCATTCCGCTGCTCCTGGCCCGGGCAATCCGTCATCACATGACGACCGCCAAGCGTGCTCGAAAAATTCGCGCCTCTACCACCTATCAGTATGTCACCCAACTCAGTAACGCCGTCGAACTCGCGTTTGTTAGCGACCCGAGTGAAGATCCCCGGGACTCTACCGAGCTGATCCTCACTCACGTCTGCAGCGACCTGCGGAAGATGAAACCGGTCGCTTGGGTCCTGCGCCATAACCGCGATCACCCAGAGGACATCCCACGCGAAGTCCAGGCACTCCTGGCGGACGCTGGGGAGCTTGGGATAACCAATGCTCGCGCCGGCGATCCCATCACAGGGCCGGAGTCGGAGTGGATACTCGAGTTTCTAACTCCCGCGCCCTCACTGCAGTTGCCGGAGCGAATGAATCCCGCTCCACGGGTCATCCACTATGCAGCAACGCTACAGGCTACGTATATGCTCCGCACCGGCGAGCTAACAACTCTAACCACTGACGCCCATCTCATCACTCCCCATCGGTCTTGCTTATGGGTCCATCCACGTCGCCATCAAAAACTCAAATCCGTCGCATCGAAACGCCTTGTTACAAACTCTTTAGACATCGAAAAACGACGGGAAATGGACGATTTGTATACCCGCATGACAGGGCCAGAAGCGAAACCCAGCGCTGCACGCGATTTGCTCCCAATCCCTCAGAATCGCACGCCGCTAGACTGGCAACGGCACTACCATTCGACGTTCTCACACGTCGGAGCTCAGCTGTTCGAATCTGATGGACCGCCACCCTTTCGCTGCCACAGCTATCGACATTCGTATGCGACCCACGCCGGATACGCGATCCTACCTTCACATTTTCCGGGGCTAGAGCTACATCTACCGCGCGACTCCTCTCCCACGGCTACCGTCTCTCGACTATCACTGCGCGCACAATATCGATACATCTCGCGGCAGTTGGGTCACGGGCATCCTTGCACAACCCTCGAACACTACGATCACTCCATCCCTCTGATGACAGATGTATCACATGGCTGGTCCGAGCCCAGCAACCGATTACTCGCAGCGTTGGGAGGGAGAAGCCCCGGGGCTTTATCGCAGGCCATGTTGCGCAAGACGCGCGCCAAGCAGCCTGAACATGCTGCAGTCATTGACGCACTCCTCCTAGATTCCCTCAATTCCGACTGGACCGTCCGTGACTTTCCGCTAGTGGCAGGCTATGAACTTCAGGCCGCCAACGACTATTACCCACCTTCGCCCATGGGCAATAGCGCCAGGCACCGCCTGATGCAATTTCTTTACACAGCCATCAGCCTACGGGAGGGCCGCTCGGATGTCGAAATCGCCAGCGCTCAGGACAGGACGGTCGGTCAAGTCTCGGCGGACCGGTCCACCCTACATTCGATCGATCAAACCCTGCGCCTCAATGTGCTTAGCGGTAGCGTTCCTGAAAGGCGGAAAAGCCGCACAGAATCCCTCACTACGCTTTTTCCGGACCTATGCCAATTGCCACGAGACAAGCTCGCCTCGCTGAGCTTGGAACTCATGACTTCAAAGCCGGACGCTGACCATATCGTTAGACGATTCCTTCCACAGACTTCAGTGATCCCAAAAATTGGACAAGTCCGCCGCAATCTTCTTATCCTAGCGACACAGTCGTATCTCACCACCACCCCATAATCCGGAGGAAGAAGTACATGGATGTACGAGAAAACCGAAATTCGATCGAGGTAAGGATTGAAGCAATCGAACGTCGAACTGCCCACTCCCTTGCCGTGCAATTTCTGCATGATATTCAGCCTATGCGCCTGAGTGCCGACGAAGAGCCACAGGAGACATTAATCAGGCGAGATGATGTGCACGTGACCCTCATATTCGTGTTCCGGGATCGCGCTCATATAGAGCCTTTTCGGAATGCGCTATCCGCGCAAGTCGGAATGCTGCGGAATAAGCTTGCATCGGCGAGCGCACGCGACAAGAAACAGCTCCGAAGATCGATAGAGAAAATGACTGTCGATGGTCTGCCCGCGAACGATAATTACGTCCTAGAGCGACCATTCATACCGAAGCCCGAGGGAGAACCCGCCACTCTAAAGGTTGAGGAACCGAAAGTACGATTCAAGATCACTGCTAATCTTTTCCCCAGGCGAGCACTCCCCCTCCCAAATACTCGCAGGATCGACACAGAAGTAAAAGGATGGGCGGCAGAACTACCTCTCGGCTTTACACACGGTGGAGGAAAAAAGCTGGATTGGCTACAGCCGAGAGATGAGGTGCAGGTGCTAGAGGCTCTTTTGGCGGCGCTTGAGCTGCGTCTGCAGGAACTTAGGCGTGATCTCGCAACAGCTGGTTTTGAAGACGACGGATAACCATGTAGGGATCGGCGATTACGTCATTCTTGCGGGAGACGGGTGGACCTTCATCAAAATGGTTTACCGCGATGCCGTGGTTGAGAGCGGACAGCATTGCTTAACAGCTCGGCGCCCTGATCGGGGTCATGCAAGCGTTTCTGGCAAAGAGTAACTCGTGCTGCGTCCACTGCCCGGGTTCTTCTTCAACGCGCCCCGGCCCACCAGGTCCGCAATATCCCGCTGTGCCGTGTCCTGCGAACACTTGGCCATCCGGGCCCAACGCGAAGAGGTCATCCCGCCTTCGAACCCATCCAGCAAGCGATTGAGTACCTTGATCTGTCGGGCATTGAGCGGCTCGGTGGCGAACCGCTCCCAGAATTGTGCCTTGAACAGCACGTGCTCGAGTGCATCCTGAGCGCTGTCCAGCGAACGCTGCAGGCAGCCCAGGAACCATTCCAGCCACAGGGTGATATCCAGGTCTTCCTGTTTCTGGGTCCGCTCCAGGATCGCGTAATAATCGCTGCGTTCCCGAAGGATCTGCCCGGACATGCTGTAGAAACGTTCCGCCGAACCATCCGCTCGTGCCAGCGCCATATCGGCGATCGCCCGCGCGATACGCCCGTTTCCATCCTCGAACGGGTGAATCGTCACGAACCAGAGGTGAGCCAGCCCCGCCACCAATAGCGGATCCAGCGGTCCAGGTGTCTTGAACCAGGAGAGGAAAGCGTTGACCTCCCCCGGGATTCGTTCGGCCGGTGGCGCGGAGAAGTGCACCGTCTCCCGGCCAACGGGACCCGACACCACATCCATCGGCCCTTCTTCGTCATCCCGCCAGCGCGCGACCGGAATCCGCGTCATTCCGCTACGCCCCGTCGGAAACAGCGCCGCGTGCCAGTCGAACAGCCGATCCACTGTCAGTTCACGGTCAAAGGCCTTCGTGGCATCCAGCATCAGTTCGACCATGCCGTCGACATCCCGCCCTGAAGCGACCAGTCCCCCGGCCTTCAGCCCGAGGCGACGTGCCAGGGAAGAGCGCACCTGATCGAGGGGGAGCCGTTCGCCCTCGATCGCGCCGGAATCCACGATATCCTCCGACAGCATCCGAAGCGACGCTTCCTCGCGCAGCGCGAAACCCAACCCCTGCATCCGCCCGAGCAGCCGACCCTGCTCGCGCGCGGCCGCGGCCAGCATCGGCGCGATATGTTCCGCGTCCCACTGCCAGTGGGGCCAACCGGTCAACTCCCAGATATATAGCACGCCAATCTCCGCATAATATGCGGAGATTATGCGGATCTTTCTCCGCATTTCCAAGCGTATGCGGAGTGCGGCGGATGCCGAGCGCATCTGACGCTGTAGGTCTTCTTGGACGGCCAGAGTAATTGTCGTTAGATAGATGCCCGCGTCCAATGGGCACCGCACGGCGAGTGATCAGGGCACAACGAGTGCCATGCGCCTTTGCAGCTCGAGGGCGTTTTCGGATGCAATCCTGCGAAACGTGGAACGGATGCGGGTGTCATCCGACACGGTTTGCCAGTACCCGATCGCGGCGTGACAAGTGGCGACCCACGCACCATGTTCACGGGGCAATGGCAGGGCGGGCTCGAACGTCACGCGCGGCAACTCGCCACCCGGGAGCGGCGCGTAGGCCATCGGGAGCATGTCGTAGACCGGGCACAGGACAAGCCGACCGCCCTCCGGTCGAAAGGCGAGATTGCCCAGGTGCATGTCGTTATTGGCAATCAGTCTTCCGAACCAGGTGATGTGACGGATGGCTGCAACCGCCTCCGGCGCCAGCAGACGCTTGTCGGCGAGTCCCTGGGCGAGGGCGTCCCATGCCAAAGGCGCATGGCCAAGCAAGGCCGCGTTCACGGTCTCCAGCGTCACCACCGGGCTGCGGCCGAACAGTCCGTTACGATCGAAGCGCTCGATCTCCAGGAACGTGCGACCCTGTTGCTGGAGGATTCGGCTGGGCGGACTCTGCACGCCGGGGAGCGCCGCGACCGCCTCCAGAGCCAGATGCTCCGCCACCAGCAGATCGGACCAGCGCTGCACGGTCGCGGACTCGTCCGCACCCGAAAACTTCACGATGACGTGCGGACTATGACTGCCCTGCAGGTCCCGAAGGGCGGTGAACTTCGGGAACTCACCCGCAGCACTGGAGCCCGCAAGACCCAGCGAGATGGCCTCCTCCGCCGCCTTCACATACATCCCTTCGATTTCATCCGCCCCGAGAATCGGAGGGGGATCCAGGCGGGCCTTCTGCCAGCCCTTGAATGCGACATCACCAACGACCAGGTTGCCCGGGAGATCGGACCCCACACGACTCAGAACCCAGAGGATATCGTCGTCACTCCAGGCATCTGGATTGGGTGACACCCCGAGCGTGTCTTGCAAGCGATGCGCCAGCTGGCGCCCGAGGTAGCCCTGGGGGCGCATATCGTACAAAGGGTATGGCAGACCGGCCCACCATCCTTCGGGGGTCTCGTCGTCATCTTCCAAAGGCCAATCCGAGCCACCGAAGTCGGCATGGCAGCCCTGTGGCTGGATGGGCGAGAGCTCCGTGAGCTCGTGCGGCTGGCCGGCTTCATCAATCACACGGATGGGAGTGGGCGCGAAGTCGCCTCGCAGCGCTCTGCGCAGAGCGTAGCGAGTACGCCGGGCCCGCCCGGCCGCAAGCACGGGCTCGGGCGTCTCCTGCAGCAGTCGGTGAAGGGTGGGGACCGACAGCCCCAGCTCGCGGGCAAGATCGGCTGCACGCACCGGGGCGAGTCTGGCAAGCGCCAAGCCGAGCTGCTGATGCGCTGCCTCTCGCTTGCTCCTCATCCGAACCTTCCAATTGAAATGATTATTGAGAAGATACTACATCATTAAAGGTCTGATATATAACCCTTCGATTTCTCTCCCAAGCATTTGGTGAAACGATTCTATGGACGAACCCGATCCTGGACGGGACAGGTCTCGGCTCGCCCAGTTTGTGACCGGATTTGTGACAAAAACGGGGCGATACAATCTCGGGACTCAAGACTCGATCCCGGAAACGCACCATGACCGACTCCCCCACCCTGTCGATGTACTCCGCCCTGCAGCGGGCCTTCGATCATTTCAACGAACGGCTGTTCGACAACGAATTGCCGCCCTGCCTAATCACGCTGCGCAGCTCCCGTCGGCAGCGAGGCTACCACCACGCCGAGCGCTTCATCTCCGGCGACGGCACGATCATCCACGAGCTGGGTGTTCATCCGGGGTACTTCACCCTGAATCCGCTGGAGGTCGCGCTGTCCACGCTGGTGCATGAGATGGTGCATCACTGGCAGGAGTGCTTCGGCCGCCCGAGCCGTTCGAACCACCACAATCGGGAGTGGGCCGGCAAGATGGAAGCAATCGGTCTGGTGCCGAGCGATACCGGCCTGCCGGATGGCAAACAGACCGGGCGTCGGGTCACGCACTACATCCAGCCCAACGGTCCGTTCACCCGAGCCTGCTCGGACCTGCTGGCCACCGGGTTCGAACTACCCTGGTTCGACCGGCATGCCCCCACCGATCCCGAATCGGTTGCCCAGGTGCAGGAGGCCCTGGCCGAACAGGGTCTGGCCGTCGCCAGCGCCCCCGCACCGGCCGAGACGATCGCGATACCCGACGATACCGAAAAACCAGCGGTGTTCGCGCCGCCCGCGCCACGCCCGGATCCCCGTGTGCGCATGAACTGCCCGACCTGCGAGGCGCGGGTCTGGGCCCGACCGGAAACCGAGGTTATCTGTGGGTCGTGCATGGAGCCGATGAGCCATCTCTCCGACGAAGCAGGCTGACCCGGCCGGCGCCTGATCAGCGAACAGGCATGCCGAGAATGGCCGCGACTACCCGCTCCTCCGCGGAACTGTGAAGCGGGAGGGTGGCAAACGCCTCCAGCACCTCGGGTCCCAGTTCGGCTTCCGCCTCAATGAGCTCCTTGCGCAGATCCCGCAGGCGGAGAAAACCCCGGCGCTGCTGGGTCAGGCGGCGATACCAGTAGGGACGGATGAGCTCCAGCCAGCGATTGGCGAGTGCCTCCCAATCCGGCTCGCCGCCCGTCAACGTCTCCGGCTTTTGCGCCAGCAGATTGCGCAGATCGAGGTAGGCGTCGAGTCGTGTCTGCTCCCTCTGGCGAGCCGCCTCCTCGCAAAAGCCCTTGAGGACCTCGGCCATCTCCTGCAGGGCACGTTGCTTGCGCAGCGGCAACTGCGCCCGCTCGGCCTCCGGGAGGCGCTCGGAAAAGTGCGCCAGCCATCTCGCGGCCGGCTCGTCGATTTCACCATTGGGTGGATCGGGCGCCAGTCGCTCGCGAAGCGCGGCGGCCACTTTGTCCAGTGAAGTCGCGGCTTCGGCATCCGGGCCGGAGAAGAAGAACCAGCGCGGTGCGCGGTCCGCACTGCCGGCCAGGCAGAAGAAGGCCCATACCGTGTCGCTGGCCACCACGCTGACCCGCGAAAGGACCCGCACGGAGCGCTGACGGTAATACTCGTAGATTTCGGATTCGACCAGCGCACCCGCGCCTTCCACCAGTCCGCGCACTGCGGCAAAGGCATCATGCGGTTCGGCTTCCTCGATGGAGCGAGCGGTACGCTCGTATTCGCGGATCAGGGTGTCAGCGTCAACGCTATCCCGTGACCGCTGTTCCAGGTCTTCCGGCAACGGGAGATTGGTCCCAAGAAGTTCCGTCACCGCATCGGCCCGGTCCAGGAAGCGAGCATCGGCACTGAGAGCGAACTCCTCGGCATCCCGAGGCCACCAGACCTCGACCTCGGCATGGGGACTGTCGAGGCGATCGACGCGCCCAGTTCGCTGTTCGGCCACGCGTATCACCGAGGGCATGTCGAGATGGACCAGCGCCGAGGCCGCCTGCAGGTTCACCCCCTCGGACAGACTATCCGAACACAGCGCCACGCCGGCCTGCTCGTCGTCACCCGGCCGAAATGCACGGAGCACCGCCTGGCGGCTTCGCTCGTCGCTGCCCGTGGCCTGCCAGATCTCGACGCCCGGCAGCCGCTCTTCGAGCTGGGCGCTCAGGGCCGCGATGGTAATCAGACGGCTGTCGAAAGCCAGCACCCGTTCGTGGCGCGCCGCCAGTCTGGCCAGATGGGCGACCTTGGCGTGCTCCCGCGCCGGACTCATGGCGCGCACCTCGTCCAAGACCTGCGAGAGGATCCGGTGATCGTGCGCGTGGGCTGATGCCCAGGCGTCCGCATCGGTAAGCCAAGCAGGCAAGGGCACGCCCAGCCGGTTCTCGGGCACACGCCCGGGTTGCTTGAGCTTGCCCAGGACATCTCCTGTATCGGCGGACTTGGCGTAATGCTCCAACCCGAACTCGGCCCGAGCCACCGTCGTTCCGCACAGGTGCTCGACCAATGCCGCACGCGAAGACCGCAGGGCCGCCATGACCCGGTAGCGGACCAGCTTGTGCGCCCCGAGCAGCAGGTTGTCACGATACTGATCCTCGGTGAGCCCCTGCTGCCGTTGTACGGCGCTCAGCTCCAGGACCACCGGAATCTGGACCACGCCAAAGAGCTGATCGAGAAGCCCCCGGATCCGACTGGCGCGTTCACGGTCGGTAGCCGGTTCCCCCAGGGAATAGCTGTACGAGCGGTGCTCCGGATACCGGCAGGGCCGCCCCGAGTGATCCCGATAGACCTCGGGCTCGCGATCAATCAGCGCATTGAACATGCGCTTGGTACGGCGAATGGTGAATGTACGGATCTCGTCCCGCAGCCGGGCGGCCTCATCGTCGCCCAGTCCGTGCCAGCGACCGGGACGATTGACCCTTTCCAGGGCTTTCAGCGTGCTCGGCTGCAGGTTGTCGGCGCCGAGGAGATCCGCGATCCGGACCAGGTCATCGACATTCCGGTTGATCGGCGTAGCGGTAAACAGCAGCACGTCATCGGCAAGATGGTTGGTAAACAGCCGCCGTGTCCGGCGCGAGCGGCGATTGTGGAAGTTGTGGCACTCGTCCACGGCCAGCAGGCGCGCCCGCCTCAGGGCATCATCCAGCTGCCATGCCTTGCGGCTGCCGTGACTGAGCAGGCCAACCGAAAAGACATCCAGCGCGGTGTCGGCCCGGGAGGCCTCCCGCTCCCACTCCTCCACGACCGTCGATGGTGCAATCATGACCGAGCGGGGCATCCCGCCCGCCCCCTGGATCCGCGCCTGCTGCGCCCGCAGGAGATGCGCACCCATGCGCGTCTTGCCGGAACCCGTCGCATCCGCAATCAGCACCGCACCCTGACGATCCAGCAGATACAGCGCCTGTGCGATCCCCTGACGCTGGGCCGGCCACAGCGCACGGAAGGCCTCGCGGTCGACCTGCTGCAGAAAACCCTTCGCCCAGTCACCCTCCAGCAGCTCCCCGCAGGCGCGGGCTAGCGCATCACGCCACCCGACGACATGCAGCAGACGCTCGAGCAGCGCCAGAAGCGCATCGGTGTAGTCATGCCCAAGCGACCAGAACTGCTCGGCCAGCGCCGCCGCCTCGCGGTAACGCCTCGGTTCACCCGTTGCAGTGAACCGCGCATTCGCCTCGTGCTGACGCTCCAGCCCATTCTTGCTGAAATTGCTCGAACCGAGCGTTACAGCCCCCTCCCCGAGATAGATCTTGGCGTGCAGCGGCCGCTGCGTGTCGGGCCAGTACCGCGCCTCGACGGCGCCCTCCCGGAGCCGCTCCCGAAAATGAATCAGCCGGGCTGACAGGCGCAGGGAGATCCCTCGATCCAGCCAGTACTGCTCGACCTCTTCGGGAAAACTCGACGCCTTAAGACTGCGGTGACCACCCTCCCCTGCACTCGGCTCGTTACCAAAAAGAACGCGAAGCGGCCGAACCTCCCCCAGATCCGCCTCCAGACGGATGAGCTCTTCCAGTGCCCCGTAGCCCGCCACCACCAATGGCGAATCCGCAGACACCAGGTCCGCAATCACCCGCTCGCGCACCGTCCGCCCGTCGACATTGAGCGGGAAACGATCCGGCGGTGGCCAAAGGACCTCCACATCCACCTCTCGCGACTGATCCGGGAAGTCGCTGAAGAGGTCAGCGGTGCTACTGGCAACGGGGAAGGGATCTTTTGCGCTCATGACCACCTCGGGGACAACTCCAAGACTAGCGCACGTGACACGCATCAGGCATGCGCTAGAAGGCCACTCAGACGCGCCAAGCCTGTGCCAGCTTCCGTGACAGTAAAAGCCCTTGCCCCCTCGTCTGTGACACTCCCATTCGCGACAAAAGCGGGGCGATACAATCCCGGAACTCAGCGCTCGATCCGAGAACACGCAATGACCGACTCCCCCACCCTGTCGATGTATTCCGTCCTGCAGCGGCCTTCGATCATTTCAACGAACAGCTGCCTGTCTGATCACGCTGCGCGGCCCCCGCCGGCAGCGGGGCTACTGTACACATCCCCGGATTAGATCCACGCCACAGACCCGCGCCGTGGCCCGAACAGTCTGGCCATGGTCGACCACCAAACGGATCCTCCGCTCTCGACCACGGGGGCCCATTAAGGCATTTTGATGAAGGTTCACGGGGCGTCCTCCTTGGAATCGCTCAGTCGGCAAACTCAGCATCCTTCGGAGTCGTCCCGTAGACCACCTATTGGGAGATCACATCTAGTTCCAGCCGCTAGCGGGCACTCGTACCCCCCCTGTCGGCTCCCCAGCAGGGGACTTATTTTTGGTGCCTCGCGGCCTCCCAGACCCGCTTATCCACCACGAACGTCCGCCACATCCGAAAATCGAGTTGACAGTTCTACGCCCGAGCCTCACGCAAAATGTCGCGCGCAGTCGCGATGAAGTCGAGATTGTGAGGACGCTCCCGGTCTGCACGGCGCATCGTGATGGCAAGGTTGCTCCACAGACCGTCGTGACCAAGCCGGACACGACGGGTCGCGACACGCTCACTCTCTCCCCCGTTGAGCCCCGCCTCCAGCTCGGGCAGGGCCCAATCCGGCAAAACCGCCACACCACGGCGGCTCGCTACCAGTTGCAGCAGCATCGCACTAACCTCGGTCGTCCGGCGCGGGACCGTCACCCCGGCCGGGTGCAGAAAGCGCCGATAGATATCCAGACGCTCCTCGCTGACCGGGTAGGTGATCAGCGTCTCCCCGCGCAGATCCTCAGGCAACACGCAGGGCCGCTCGGCCAACCGGTGGCCGGCCGGCACCACGAGCAGGTTCTCGTACTCCATCAGGTGTACCGACTCGAGTTCGGGATCATCCACAGGGTCGACCGCAACGGCGACATCCACGTCACCGTTGCGCAGGGCGTCCAGTGCCGTGAATCCATGGCTAAGGGTAAGATCCAGCTCCACCTCCGGCCAGTGCCGTCGAAAGGCACCTACCGCCGGCATCAGCCACTGAAAGCAGCTGTGGCACTCCAGCACCAGAAACAGTCGGCCACGTCCGCCGTCGCGGATCTGCACGACATCACGCTGCGCGGCGGTGACTTCGGGCAACACCCGATCAGCCGCCTGCAGTAGCCGTTCTCCGGCAGCCGATAACCGCACCGGACGCGTTCGGCGTTCGAAGAGGGTCACACCCAGTCGGTCTTCAAGCTGGCGCAACTGATGCGACAGTGCCGACTGAGTTACGCAAAGGCTATCAGCTGCGGCAGTCACACTCCCCAACCGCACGATCTCGCAAACCGCCCGCAGATGCCGGAGCTCGAGTACTCCCGACAGATCATGAGTGGCATTCATGGTGTCCGTGAAGAAATATCGTTTTACTCATGCATCAAGCATGACGAGACTGGACGCCGTGTTCAACCCGGAGTCTATAGATCCATGATCACCACCCATAATCTTGGCTTTCCCCGCATTGGCGCCCGCCGCGAGCTGAAGACGGCTCTTGAGCGTTACTGGAGCGGCAACATCAGCCGCGATCAACTGGAAACCTCGGGCCGCGAGTTACGGCAGCGTCATTGGGCCTGGCAACGCGAAGCTGGCATCCAACAGGTCCCGGTCGGCGACTTCAGTTTCTACGACCACGTGCTCGACATGATGCTGACGCTGGGCGTTCTGCCGGAGCGCTTTCATGCCGCAGCGGCCGAGCACCCGCTGGACCTAGCTTTCTACATGGCTCGCGGTCGTTCCCACAACGATGCGTTGCCCGATGTGCCGGCGCTGGAGATGACCAAGTGGTTCGACACCAACTACCACTACCTGGTCCCGGAGCTGACCCTCGAACAAACCTTTGCGGCCATTCCGGACAGACTACGAACGGAGATCCGGGAGGCGCGCGAGATGGGTCTGCAGCCCAAGCCTGTCCTGCTGGGGCCGGTCAGCTTTCTGTACCTGGCGAAGATGAAGGATGACGGGGAGCCACTGGAACTGCTTGACCGGCTCCTCCCGGCCTATCAGGAACTCCTGGAGTGGATCAGCGCAGAGGGAGCTTCTTGGGTTCAGATCGACGAGCCCATCCTCACACTGGATCTGCCCGTCGAGTGGCAGTCGGCGCTAAGGGCGGCTTACGACCGTCTCCACCGCGGCGGGCCACGCCTCTTGCTCACGACCTATTTCGGTGGCCTTGGCAGCCAGCGCGACCTGGCACTGGAACTACCGGTAGCGGGGCTCCACGTGGATGCCGTGCGCGGCGCGATGGAGGTCTCGACCCTCGTGGCCCGGCTGCCGCAGGACAAGATTCTGTCGTTGGGAATCATCGACGGACGCAACATATGGGCCACCAATCTGGAGGCCGGCCTGGACACTCTGGAGCCCGCCGTCAGCAGCCTCGGCATTTCTCGCCTGTGGCTCGCGCCCTCCTGCTCGATGCTGCACGTGCCCGTTGACGTGGAACAGGAAACCGGCATGGACACGGAGGTACGCAGCTGGCTGGCCTTCGCGCGCCAGAAACTGGCGGAGCTGGCGATCCTCCAGCGCGGCTTGACCGAGGGACGCGCGGCCGTCGCCAAAGAGCTGAAACACAGTCGGCGCGTGCACAGCAACCGCCAGAACGCCGTTCGTACTTGCATTCCGCAGGTTCGGGAACGGGTGGCGGGACTGTCCCCGGATGACGCCCGCCGTGCCCTGGCCTATGAACAGCGTGCACCGTTGCAACAACGCTCACTCGACCTCCCATTATTCCCGACCACCAGCATCGGTTCGTTCCCACAAACGCAGACCATTCGCCGGGTGCGCCGTGACTACCGCCGGGGTGAGCTAACCCGGGATGATTACCTGCGCACCATGCACCAGGAGATCGCTCGCGTAATCCGCTTCCAGGAAGACATCGGCATGGACGTGCTGGTGCACGGCGAGCCCGAACGCAACGACATGGTCGAGTATTTCGGCGAGCAACTCGACGGGTATGCCTTTACCCGGCACGGCTGGGTTCAGAGCTACGGATCGCGCTGCGTGAAACCCCCCATCATCTACGGCGATGTGCAGCGGCCCAGTCCGATGACCGTCGACTGGACACGTTACGCCCAGTCCCTCACAAGCAAGCCGGTCAAGGCCATGCTCACGGGGCCGGTGACCATGCTGCAATGGGCCTTCGAGCGCGATGACCAGTCACGCGAGGCCACTGCCCTGCAGATCGCCCTGGCGCTGCGCGACGAGATCGCCGACCTCGAGGCCGCTGGCATTGGCGTGATCCAGGTCGACGAACCCGCGTTCCGGGAGGGCCTGCCGCTGCGTCGAGGCGAATGGAATCACTACCTGGAATGGGCTGCGCGCGCCTTTCGCGTCGCCACCTCCGGTGTAGCCGACGTGACTCAGATCCACACCCACATGTGCTACTCGGAGTTCAACGACATCATTGAGGCCATCGCATCCCTGGATGCCGATGTCATCACCATCGAGACCGCCCGCTCGGACATGGAACTGCTGGATGCCTTCGAGCGATCCATCTACCCCAACGAGATCGGGCCGGGTGTCTATGACATCCACTCTCCGCGCCTCCCCACGGTACAGGAGATGGTGACCCTTCTCGAAAAGGCGGCTCGCGGGATCCCGGTCGAGCGGCTGTGGGTCAATCCCGACTGCGGACTCAAGACCCGCAGCTGGGACGAGGTCCGTCCAGCGCTGGAGGCAATGGTTGAGGCCGCGCGCGCCATGCGTGACCAGCAGCCCGCAACCGAGAAGAAGTCACAGGCCAAGGCTTGACATGTAAATGCACTTGCGTATGATTCGCATTTAGATACGCAGCCCGGACAGCTGTGTGTCGCCGGGACGAAAGGTGACTTCCTGCCTTTGGTCTCTCCAACCTCCGTTAACATTGCCGCCGGATGGGTCATCCGGCGGTTTTTTTATGCCACTCTGGCACGAATGCATCCCAAACTCGCTCGACGATCGTCCCGACTATGCGTCGCACGGCGTGCATTCCCTAGGTGTGATCTCTCAATAGGTTGTCGCGCACGGTGTTGGTCCACTGGAACTCGGGCATTTGCCGGGGCTTTCGGCCACCGATGACCGTGGCTACGTGGTGGCACCGAAGCAACCCAAGCCGTCGAATTGCACAGTGCTGCCTGGCGTCCGCTAGGTGCGGTCCCACTTGCCCATGACCTCCGCGCTGAAGGTGACTACCGGGGTCACAGCTTGACCCGTAGTGGATGCCCGGCGACCTTTAGCAATACCGCCGCTACGAGTGCACCTTCTTCTCAGAACCCGCGTGCCGCCCTGCCAGCGCTGCGTTCACCACACAGATAGCCATCATCCACCTGTGCGATCCGGTCGAGCATATTGCGTCCACCCTCGCGACATGTGACGCACCCTGACCTGGGATCGCGGCAGCGAGATGGCCAGCCATAAGGTCTTCATCGCCGAAACGGATGTGAAGGTGTACTTCTATGACCCGCAGAGTCCTTGGCAACGCGGTACCAACGAGAATTCCAACCGCCTGCAGCGCGAGTACTTCCCCAAGGAGACGGAACTGGCCGGCTTCTCACAGACCGGCCTGGATGAACTCGCCCTCCGTCTGAATCGGCGACCGCGGAAAACCTTGGGCTTTATCTCCCCGGCGGATAAACTCACGGTCACTGTTGCGTCGGCCGGCTGAGCGCACCTCCGCCTTGTTGGCCCGGGAACTGAAGTGATGCATCGCTGCATCAGGGTCCTGACGGAGAAGGCTTCGGTGCAGCGGGTCTGCGATCTGCTGGAGGTAAACCGGGCCGGCTATTACGCGACGCGGGCACGGGCCGAACGCCCAAGCGTGCCCTGCGCCGCTGGCGCTCACCTCGAGCGGGTGTTCGCGGCTTCCGGGCGAACCTACGGCAGCCGGCGTCTGGCAAAAGCCTTACAGGCGGATGGCACAGCCGTGGGCCGTTACCGGGTGCGGACGCTGATGCGCGAGCGCGGCCTGCGGCCCGTCTGGCGGCGGCGCTTCGTGGCCACTACGCAACGCGACGACCGGGTCCCGGTCGCCGAGAACCATCTCAACCGCAAGTTCACCTCGGCCGGACCGAACCAGGCGTGGGTGTCCGACATTACCTATATCCCGACCGCCACCGGCTGGAGCTACCTGGCGGTCATCCTCGACCTGTACTCGCGCAAGGTCATCGGTTGGGCCCTCGATCGGCAGATGCCGGCGAGCCTGACCTGCGAGGCGCTGCGGATGGCGCTGGAGCAGCGCCAACCGGAGCCGGGACTGCTGCTGCACTCCAACCAGGGTTGCCAATACACCAGCGCCGCCTGGCGGCGGCTACTGGCCCAGCACCAGATCCAGGCGAGCATGAGCCGCCGGGGTAACTGCTGGGAAAATGCCGTCGTCGAGTGCTTCTTCCTGAGCCTCAAGAGGGAACGCGTCTGGCAGCGCCGCTACGCGAACCACGGCGAGGCGCGGCGGGATTTCGCGGACGACATCGCTCGGTTCTACAACACCGTTCGCATCCACTCGACGCTGGGCTACCTGCCTTCCAGCGACTATGAGCATCCAACGGCAGCAAATCCACCTAACGCGGTATCCGGAATGACTTAACCACCAAATCCAACACCGGGGCTGCCCCTGATGCGACTCGCAACGCTCATCGAGATCCTACCTACGTCCCCCCGATTGTTTCCCAAGGTCGCCTCTTCTTCCTTGATTCCTCCGATATACGTCTATGGTTTCAAGAAAGTGTATCCTTTTCGTTGCAGATACGAAATATGAGCATTACCGCTGACTACGACGTCCTCTTCCGAAGCGTCGTACAGGTCATCATGCAGGCTAATTTGTCTACCTTCCAAGGTATTATTGCAAACCAAGAATCGGACATTCTGCATCTTTAGATTATCGATGTTCGCTCGAAGATCATCGTCATCTTTCGCCTTGTTAAGGAGGCTTAGTCCGTCTCCACTCAAAACGACTTTTACCTGAATATTGTCGACACCTAATGCATTGACGTGGTTCTGTATGTTCCGCAGAACCATCGTATGCCGGTCACTGTCATCATAGTTCACGTCGTAGACCGCCTTATCTTCTCCATAGTCGTAAGTAACGGCAGACGCATTCCCCGACAATATCAACGCAGTAGTAATCAACAGCAACGGAATAAAGAATATTGTTCTCATGCCTGTCTCCTAACTTATTTAGGTGTAAACGGAACTGGAGGTTCCCATTGTCGCCACTAAACGGCCACTCCTCACTAGCTGGGGGACCGTTAGAAGAATAGACTGGAACTGGAGGATGTTTATTCCGGCTTATGAGTACCGACATCATTCGATAAGCGTAGGCTTTGTGGCCGCACCCCTGCTCCCGCATCAGGCGCCAGACCCGGTAGCGGCCCACGGTCACGCCTTCCGAGCGCAGCGAAAGACCCCATGCCAACGCCGGGGCAACCCTGATGCGATTCGCTGCGCTCACCCGCATCCTACGATGGGAGCTGGCGCCCGCTGGCGGGCGCGGCACGCCAGGGCCGAGGCCGCGCGCGCCAAGTGTAGTGGTCAAGTGATTTCTGACACCTCGATGGGTGTTTCGGCTGTCCCTTTTTTCGCTCGTAGGCGTTGGGCGACAGGTATCCCAAAGTCGAGTACCTTCGGCGCTCGTTGTACCGGTCTCCGGTCGGCGTTCGGAAGACGTAGAGGTCCAGCACGCCGCGGCGGTAGCCGCCGTTGAACCGTTCGATGAAGCCGTTCTGCATGGGCTGGCCTGGCTGGATGAAGCTCAGTTCCACGCTCCTCTGCTCGGCCCAGTCGGCGATCGCGGCCGAAACGAACTCGGGACCATTGTCGAGCCGGAGTTACTGCGGATAGCCCCGCCAGGCCGCAATACGCTCCAGCACCCGGATCACACGGGGTGCGGGCAGATTCAGATCGGTCTCCACCGCCAGCGCTTCCCGGTTGAAGTCATCTACGACGTTGAAGGTGCGAAAGCGCTGTCCGTCCCACAGCGCATCCGACATAAAGTCCGCTGACCAGCACGCGTTCGGAGCTTCGGTCGATGCCAGAGGTCGTGGCTCCCGTGGTGGCAAGCGGCGCTTGCCCTTACGCCGCAGGTTCAGCTTCAGGGCGCAGTACACGCGCCAGACCCGCTTGTGGTTCCAGGGCATGCCCCGACGTCGGATCAGCTTGAACAGCTTGCCAAAGCCCCGCTCCGGATCGCGTTCCACCCGCTCCTGCAGTAGCGCGACCACCGCATCGTCCCGGTCCGGTTGCTTGCGATACCACACCACCGACCGCGCAACCCCGGCCACCTGACAGGCCCGGCGCTGACTCTGCCCATGCTCCCGCGTCAACGCAGTGACCACACAGCGCTTCTCGTCCGGGCTCGGAGCTTTTTTGGGCAATCACGTCCTTCAGGGCCGTGTTCTCCAGGGCCAGCTCGGCGTACATCCGCTTGAGCCGGTTGTTCTCGTCCTCCAGCTCCTTCAGCCGTCGAACGTCGGCCGCTTCCATGCCCCCGTATTTCGACTTCCACTGGTAGTAGCTCGCTTCCGAGACCCCGATCTCCCGACAGACGTCCTTCACCTTCCGGCCGCCTTCGACCTGCTTCAGCGTCTGGACAATATGGCTTTCCGTAAACCGACTCTCGCGCATCTCGGCCTCCTTGGGCTCTAGTGTGCCCGGAGACCCCCAGTTTTCAATGGGCCAAATTTACGGGAGGGCGACAATCAGCGGGCCGTGTCCTGCCCCATCAGATACTCGGCCAAGACCCGGTAGGCCGGCAGCGAGGTTGCATCGTTAGCCGCGTTGGTCGCCAACGGGTGGGAGGCCAAGCGCACAATTACCATCTCTGCGGACGGGTCGATCCAGATCGTCTGGCCGTGTACGCCGCGAGCGGCAAAGACGCCATGGTCGTCGTGACCTATCCACCACATGCTACGATAACTCCAACCATCAAGGCCTCCGAAGCCGGCCTTAGAGAAGGCTGCCTTGTCACCGCCCTCGCGGATGCGTTTTATGGCCTCCTCGGGCAGCACCTGCTCGTCTCCGAGGCGCCCCCCATCGAGAATAAGCTGGCCCAAACGGCCCAAGTCTCGCAGGGTGGCGTTGAAGCCACCGCCTGCGAACGGCGTACCGATCGAATCTACGGTGAAAAAGGCCTCTCGCTCCGCCCCTATCCGCGACCAAACCCGCTCAGCCAGCCAATCGGCGACACTCTTTCCGGTGGCCCGAGAGATGATCCATCCCAAAGCATCGGAGTTGATGGTGCGATAGCCGAAGGCCTCTCCGTGCTCACCAGCCTTCTCTACAGTCTCAAGGAACGCGAAGTAACCGCGAGGCCCATCGTAATCTGCTGGCGGCGGCAGCGGGCTGCCAGCTTGAGCATAAGCCCATACGTCGGCCTCGGGGTCAGAGTAATCCTCTGAAAAGTCGAGCGCGGTGGTCATATCAAGCACCTGGCGCAGAGTGGCGTCGCCAAAGGCGCTGTCAGCGAGCTCCGGCACCAGTTCACCAACGCGAGCCTGTTCATCCAGGGTGCCCTCAGCCACTAGCGTCTCGCCAATCAACCCTGTGAGCGACTTGGTAACCGACATCACCCCATGCAGGGTGTGTTCATCCAGACAGCCGGCGTAGCGCTCGTACACCACCCGACCTTGGTGAAGCACTAGCAGACCGTCGGCGTGATTCACGTCGAAGGCTTCACTCCACGTCATCAACTCTGAACCGTCGGAGGGCTGGAATGTCAGGTCATCAATCGCGGGGTCGGATGCATAGGGCAAGGCCCGAGCACCCTCGGGCCCAGACCGCACACCGACGGTGGGCATCAACTCACGGAAGTGGCAGACCGTCCACTTGAGCTTATCGCCGACGAAGTAATCGTCATCGGTGAAACGGATAGTGCGATCCTCCGGTGGCGGGAAGCCCTGCATCCAATCCATTGGTGCTACCGTTTCGACACCGGCGGCTGAAGTCGGTGGCGCCAAGGCTGCCCCGATCACGAGCAGGGTCGGGATAAGTGCTGCGTTCGTGGTTCTGATCATGATGTGCTCCGATTGGCGTTGGATGGCCACGGCGCACCGGCAATCGCCCGTCCGATCAGTTGCCAGGTAGGCGCGCGGAAGGGACACCGTGCAGTATGATGGCTTCGCAACGCAGATTGTGACGGATACCACGCCAATTTCATCGGGTTAATCCAGTTCCTGTACCCCTCCACCCGAAACGGTAAGGATCTGACCGCTGATCCAGCTGGAAGCCCGAGAGCACAGGAATAGTGCCGCATTGGCAATATCCTCAGGCTCGCCGAGTCGTTTTAGGGGAGTACGGGCAAGCATGCGCTGCTCAATCTCGTCGTTGAGCACCGACATCAGCGCCCTGGTGAGAGTGGCTCCCGGCGCGATGCCGTTGATGCGGATGTTTTTTGGGCCAAGATCAAAGGCGATGTTACGCACCAAGTGGCTGGCGGCGGCCTTCGAGGAGCCGTACGCTGCCATGTGTTGGTTCCTATTCTCGGCCGACATCGAGGTAATGGCGAGAATCGCGCCACCGCCGACCCTCTCCATCTCAGGCGCGGCCAGCTGGGCAAGGCGAAACAGCGGAAACACGTTCAGGTCATAGGCGCGACGAAAGTCCTCCATAGGCATGTCGAAGGGCTTGGGTCCACCGCCGCCGGCGTTGCTGACCAAGAGCGTTAGCTTGCCGAAGGCCTCTACCGGTTTGGCCACCGCTGCGGCAAGATCCTCTTCTCGGGTAACGTCACATGCCATGCTGGTCGCACGACCACCTTCGGCCTCGATACCTTCGGCTACCGCAGCGGCCGCAGCGGCATCCAGATCGCTGACGACTACTGCAGCTCCGGCCCGGGCGAAACTTTCGGCTATGGCTCGGCCGATTCCGGCGCCGGCCCCTGTAACAAGGGCGGCTTGACCGCTCAACGCGAAAAGCTGGGGATCGTACATAAAAACCTCCGATATAGCGATGAGGGGGAAGTTGCCAAGTCAAGCTTGCTTGGCTCTGGCTCATCATCTACCCCTCTCTACGAGTCGAATCTGAGAGCAGATTAACTTCTTGTAGTGGTCGGGTGATTTCCTGCTCTCAAGAATTGTTGGGGCTGCCCACTTACGCTCGTATGCGTTGAGCGACAGTTAGCTCAGGGTCGCGCGCCTTCGGCGCTCGTTGTAGTAGCCAACGATGTAGACCGTGATGCTTCGGTGAGGCTCTCCCTGGTTTGCCTGATACTTCCTTCAAGCCCGCGCGGGTCCGTATGTAGGTGATGTCCGCCACACAGGCCGCGTGCGGGCACGCGGCTGGACTGCTTGTCCAGGTATTTCGCCACCACATCCTCCGGCTCGTCCCGCTGCGCCGTGACCCCGAACCCCCGCTTTCAGACCCGGCACAGCCCATCCTCCCCCATCAGATGGCGGACCCGATAGCAGCCGACCTCAACATCGCCCATCCGCAGCTCCGACTGCACACGGCTTCTGCCAACGGGCCACCCACACTGTTCGAACGTCTCTTTGCCCCAGTGCAAGGCCGGCGCGGTCGCCGGCCGCACGTCTGCAATGCCCAGTAGCCCGACCGGTTCATCTCCAGCAAACCGCAGAACCGCTGCTCCGAGGCCTTTTTTGGAATGACCTTGCCCTCACAGCCGGCGGTTCTCTTCCTCCAACTCCCGGATCCGGCGCTGCACCGGCGTCAGGGGCCGGCCATCGCCGGCCTCCGCGGGCCTTCCAAGTCCGATGGTAGGACTCAACTGCCCTAGGGCCCAGCCTCAACGACCCGTTCCGCCTTACGACCCTCCGTGTGGATGACGACCACCGGACGGACAGGCAAGTCGGCTAATAAACGGTAAAGCCGGATACGCAACCGCTCGGCTCTCCGCATGTCCCTTGCGGGCAACCGAATCTCCAGAAGGAGGTACGGCCCAACCTTCGTATAGCGTGCCTGCCGGGCCGGCACTGCCGCCTCATTCAGAGCCGTGATCACCCGGGCTCTCAGCTCAGCCGGCGGGGCAGCCAGAACCAGCTCGCGTACAGCTTCCAAGGTCATCTTCAGCGGTACACCAATGAAGTATCCAGCCACCAGGAGCACCATGACCGGATCCGCATAGACGGCATACTCCGAAAATGCGGTGCGCTCCAGCAACACCGCCAGGCCGAAGCCCGCAAGGACGGCCGCACTCAAAAGCGTATCCATCAGCCACTGGCGGCGCTCGGCAGAGACCAACCCGCCGGGGGTACGAACCTGCACCCAGCGCAGATAACCCCACACGACCACACAGGCCACTGCGCTAATGGCCGCGAATAACATGGCCATGCCCGTCTCCACTACGCGACCGCCGGTCAACAGCGCGTGCAAGGCCAATGCAATCGACAACAGGGAAACCAGCGCAATAGTCAGCCCCTTCACGGTAATAACCAGTGGTTCAATCGCGGCACGACCGAAGGGGAAACGCTGGTTTGCTGGCCGCCGCACAACCCGTGCGGCGTACACCGAGAGCAACGACAGCACCAGACTTACAAGGGAGTACGCCCCGTCGAACAGGATCACCAGGGAGTTAACCCACAAGCCCCAAACGATACCCCCAAGGGCAAACATGCCGGCCATGGTGGCAGACAGATACAGCGCCGTTTTTTCCCGCGCCCAGAACGAACTCATGATGACCTCCCATTGAATTGCTGGCTATTCTAGGGAGCCCAATTCAATAACGTGAGTCGCTGAGCGACGGGTTTTCCGTCACCATGAGGCTATGAAAGACAGCCAGATCGAAACGTTTCTCGCCGTGGTGAAACAGGGCAGCGTCGCGGCCGCCGCACGCACCCTCGGCCGCAGCCGCACCACGGTGAGCACCGCCTTAAGCGCGTTGGAAGACGAACTGGGGGTGGTGCTGTTCGAACGCAGCGGCAATCAACTCCACCTCACCCCGGTGGGCGGCAGCATCGTGACCGACTGCCAGCGCCTGCAGCAAGTGGCCGGGCAGATCCACGCCCGTTGCCGGCACCACATGAGCGGTGCCGAATCGGCGTTGCGCATCGCCCGCGACGACGCCATCCCTGAGGCTACGTGGCGGGACCTGCTACGTCGCCTGAAGCACGCATTTCCGCATACCAGCGTATCCGTTTATCTGGCTCCACCCCGGGAGCTGCCGGAGCTTGTGGAACGCCAGGCCGTGGATGTGGCCTACGGCTTGATGCCCCAGTTGCTCACCGTGGGCTACCAGTGGTTTCGAGAGCTTGCAGACGTGCGCATGCTTACGGTCACCGCCACCGACCATCCACTGGCAGTCCTCCCCCGGGTCACGCAGGACGACCTCGTCGGACATACGGAGATTGTCATGGCCTATTTGGACAGGGACGGCCTGATCCCAGAGTCTCCCGACACTGACAACTACCTCGCCTTCACGCAGTACGAATTAATCCGCGACGCAGTGATCGAAGGTTCCGGCTGGGCCGATTTACCCTTTCCGCTCATCAGCAGCGCCCTGCGCCAGGAACAACTTCGCACAATCCCTCATCCGGCCGCTAAGTGGTGGAAGACCTTCTGCGTACTGGAATCCGAACAGGCCCACGGAGGTCCCGTGGTGACCTGGCTGGCCAATGAGCTGGAATCCTACCTGACCCGAATCAACTGAGAGCACGAATTCAACGGTGTCGTATTCCCCTGATCTTCTCCTGCGCCCCTGTGGCTCCGGCGCCTGTCCGATCAGCTCCGTTCTCACGTTGATGAAGAGGCGGTCGGCCACCGCATAGCCCCAGCAGTAAATTCGCCGGCTCGAAATGCAACGGACGCCATAATGCGACAGAAGATGCCGCCAGACGTCGCTGGGACACTGACCGGGTCGGTCGGCTTGCACCTAGAGCCCCGGCTCGTATTCCTGACTGTGCAGCCCCATCCCACAGCAGCGCCGCCTGGACGCGGCGCCTGCGTACCGTGATGCGCCATAAACTCCGGAACGATACGCTTCGCTGAAACTGGACCCGATTCTGCGCCATGACGTCTCCCTCAGCTGGATATGTGCTCCCAGCGTTCGACCGGCGGTGGCTCACCCAGGGAGCCTGGCTAAGTCTTCTTCCTCATCGGGAAAGAGTTGAATGGGGTTCATGAACCGCACTCAGCGCATTCTTGCGAACGTACACGCGATCCATTAACCTCCAGCGCCTTGCTTCAGGTGCCAGTCGGTTTAACCCGACTGGTTAAACGGGAAGCCGGTACGTTTGCCCCACCGAGCAAACCAGTCCGGCGCTGCCCCCGCAACGGTAGGCGAGACGGGGGTGCCGCAGAACCAAGCGGTACCCCGGGCACGGCGAAGACCACTGCGCGCAAGCGTGGGAAGGTGCCCTGCCCCCGGTCCAGGAAGGACCCGTCCGCGAGCCCGGAGACCGGCCTGAAGCATCCACGCGGCATTGCGGAGGGCTTTGCGCGGCTCGTTCTTCGGGTCCTTTCCGACGACGGACCCTGCGCCCCGGGCTGATCCACGCCCGGGGCGCAGGGTCCGTGCGTTCGCTCTCCGAGTGCCGCACCTGGCCCACAGCAGGGTGCGCGGGCGGCGCGCCGGAGAGGAAACCATGAACCATCGAAACAGCCGGCCGAATAGCCAGCCGGCAGCCCTTCCCGTTTTTCCCCGAACCCGAAAACCCATCGCGGCGCTGGCAGCACTGGGGCTGATTCCCGGGGTGTTCGCGTCGGTGGCAGCGGACACACTGGACACCTCCGGGGCCGAGACACCACGACTGGACGACGTGGTTGTCACGTCCTCACGCACCGGGAGCGCCGTGAGCGACGAACCTCAGGCGATTCAGGTCATCTCCGAGGAAGAGATCGAAAAGACGGCCGCGAACGATCTGACCGATCTGCTCAAGAAACGCGCCGGCGTCGATGTCGTGCAGTACCCAGGAATGCTCTCGGGCATCGGCATGCGCGGCTTCCGCCCCCAATTTTCCGGGATCAATCAACGCACGCTGCTGCTCTACGATGACCGGCCCGCCGGAGCGACTAACCTGTCCCTTATCAGTCCCTCCGGGATCGAGCGCATCGAGGTCCTGCGTGGTCCGGCGTCCTCGGTTTATGGCTCGTCCGCGATGGCGGGCGTAGTTAATGTCATCCCTAGGCGGAAAACCGGTCCGTGGGAGAGCCGCATCGCGCTCGGTTACGGAAGCTTCGACACCCGCGAGGCCGAGCTGGTCACCGGGGGAAGCGCAAATGAGCGCACGGACATCACTCTGGGACTAGGCGCCCGCGAGCAGCGGGACGACTTCCGCATGGGGAGTGGCGACCGACGCGATAATACTTCCTTCTCGAAGTACGATGCCAGCCTCCACGCGGGCACCATGTTGACCGACGGCTGGTGGCTGGACATGTCCCTAGAAGGCGTACTCGCGCGCGATGTCGAATCTCCGGGCGATATTGCGTATGGCACCGACCAACAAGGACAGAAGGATGTAGACCGCTACAGTGGCGAGACCCGTCTGACCGGCTATATGGGCGATCACGAGATCAGCCTGCTGATCTACGGGGCCCGCGAGGATTCCACGAATATGGAGGTGGTGGATGGCGCCCCCGAATACCGTTCCTCGAGAAACGTGGTCGACTGGCGCGGGGTGCAGATCAAGGACACCTGGCAGTGGGGTAATGCACACCGCCTGACCTTCGGCATGGATCATGAGCGGGCAGAACAGCGCGCACTTCGCTGGGACGCGGACGGCAACCGCATCGAGCCCAACTCCGCAGACAGCCGACGCGAAACCACGGGGCTGTTCGCACGGCAACAATCCCGGCTTCCCACGGATACTGTCCTAACCGTCGGCGCACGCCACGACTGGATCAAGCTGGAAATGCTCGACACGCCACACGGCACGGACTTCGAGCCCGACAGGTCACGTTTTACCAGCTTCAATCCGAGCATTGGCGCTAGTCATCCCTTGGGACAAGACTGGTACCTCCGCGGATCAGCGGGTACGGCCTTCATCGTTCCTGACGCCGGAGCCATAACGGGCCAGAGCGAACGCCAGACCCCGGCCGGCCAGACCGAGATCACTCGGGGCAACCCGGACCTGGACCCGGAAAAGAGCTTTACCTGGGACATTGGGGTCGACTATTTCGGCGGCCCGATGTCGCTTCACGCAACCTACTACAACACCCGCGTGCGTGACCGCGTGGTACGAGTCACCAGGGAGGATCCCGCCGATCCCTCGGAGCCCCGGATCTTCAGCTTTGAAAACGCCGACCGGGCGCGGTTCGAGGGGCTCGAACTCGAGACCCGCTATAGACACAACGAGATGCTCACCCTGTTCGGCAATGTCAATCACATCCTCACGGCATGGGAAGAGGCCGACGGCGAAAAACGCGACAGCCTCAATGTGGCCACCTGGAACGTGAATGCGGGCATCGACCTGGACTTCGGCCAGGTGGACGGACAGATCCTCGCGCGCTATGTCGGACCGCGCAAGGATGAGGACTGGGTCCACAACCCCGGTGAAATCGTCGAGGACGGCGGCTTCACCCTCGTCGACCTATCGGCCGGATGGGAGCCCACCCCCGACCAGCGCCTGTCAATCACGATCGAAAACGCCCTTGATCGGGATTACTTCGAGAAGCGTGGATTCCCACTTGCAGGCCGGACCATTACGGCACGGTACCGTTATGAGTTCTGATGTGCTGCATGCCAGCGCCGTGGTGCTTCGTATTTGCACCGCGGTGTTCGGCGGCTACCTGCTGGCCGTATCGCTAGGGGCCACCATGGTGCATACCCTGCCACTGCACCGGGCGGAGGCGGTCGATCTTTCAATTGCGCTGAGCTTCCTCGTCCACGCCGCCGCGGCCCTGTGGGCCTTCGCGGCGGGAACCGCAATGCGAGCCGCTGTCGGCGTCCTCGGCCCCGGCGTATTGCTGGGGCTGCTGGCACTCTTTCTCGCACCCACCGGCAGCTGATGCCCCGGAGGATCCCATGAAAGATACGTTTCGTCAGAGCATGGCCTGGCTGCATACCTGGACGGGCATCAGCCTAGGCTGGCTGCTCTACTTCATCTTTGTCACGGGCAGCATCGGCTATTTTGCCGTGGAAATCGACCAGTGGATGACACCCGAACGTTCACTGAATGGCCCCGGTGCGTCAGCTGCGGAATCAGTAGCCGTCGCCCAGGAGTATCTGCAGGAGACCGTTCCCAGTTCCGGCCGTTGGAACATCGACCCACCGGGCATCCGCGAGAACCCGGACCTGGAAATCGCCTGGCAGGACTCGAACGGCAGCCGCCAGAACCGCCTGCTGGCACCGGACACCGGCGACCCGGTCGAATATCGAGATACCGGTGGAGGCATGACCCTCTATCGGATGCATTACCAGCTGCATTATCTGCCACGTACGACTGCGTTCTGGATCGTCGGAATTGCCTCCATGGCAATGCTCGTTACACTGATCGCCGGCATCGTGATCCATCGGCGGATCATCCGGGATCTCTTCACCTTTCGGACCGGCAAGGGACAGCGTTCGTGGCTGGATGCACACAACCTGTTCAGCGTCCTGCCGCTCCCATTTCACCTGATGATTACCTGGTCCGGTCTGGTATTTCTCGGATTTACCTATATGTCCGTGATCATCTCTGCAGGTTACGGTGCCGAATCGGCGCCACAGCAAACCTTCTTCAGCGAACGCTTCCCCGGAGTGTTCCATGCCGAGGCTCATGACCAGCCGGCCGATCTGATCGAAATAAAGGGACTAGTACACCGGGCAGAAACGAAATGGGGCGACCGTTCAGTACGCCATGTCACCATTCAGAACCCGGGCGATAGTGGAGCCAGGATCGGCATCGCAAGAGACAACCACACGGTTTTCCGATCCTCGGAGCAGCTCGTTTTTGACGGCGTGACGGGCGAACTACTCGAACATTACGAGCCCCCCCTGGGCAGCGCAGGAGTCGTGCGAGATTCGCTGCTTGGGCTGCACGAAGGCCGCTTCGCCGATGCTCCTCTTCGCTGGCTGTATTTTCTGTCGGGCCTGGCCGGCGCCGCCATGATTGCCACAGGGCTGGTCCTGTGGAGCGTCAAACGCCGGTTGGCAAGGGAAACAAGACCGGACTCGACGATGGGGCCGGCCCTCGTCGAACGACTCAATGTCGCCGTCATCGTCGGCCTCCTCGTCGCTATCCTAGCCTATTTCCTGGCCAACCGGCTGCTGCCTGTCCATCTCGAGAACCGCAGTGACTGGGAAGTCCACGCGATGTTCATTACATGGGCTGCATTGATCCTGCATTCCCTTGCGCGTCCCGCGCGGCGTCTCTGGCGGGAGCAGCTGGCACTACTGGTGCTCGTCGCACTGGCCCTCCCCGTAGTCAATCTCCTTGTTACCGACCGGCACCTGGGCGTCACCCTGACCCAGGCCTCGTGGGTCATGGCCGGAACGGACCTGGCCGCACTCACTGTGGCGGGGTTGGCCGTTTACGCCTGGTACCGCGTCGGTAATGTCCGTGCTGGCTCCGAGAACACGAACATGGGCCACGCCTCTCGGGCGTCCGCGAACGAGGAGACGTCCCAATGACCAGCATCCTGACGGGCATCGCCATGACTGGCCTGGGTCACGGGGGACTGTGGTGCCTCGCGGTCGCCATGAAGCGCCATCATCAACAGGTATGGGGAGTTGACGGCCGGCTTTCCCGCAAACGGCTGTTCGCCATCGTCGGGTCACTGACGCTGCTCACGGCGGCCGTGACTAGCGTGATCGTCTGGGGCTTCGGTCTCGGTCTGGTGACCTACTTCGGAGTGCTGACCCTGGCCGGCCTCGTGGTGTCGATGGCCCTTCGGTCTCTGCCGGCATGGACACCCCCTCTTGCCGCCGCGGCACTGGCCGGCGGTGCGCTAGCCGCATTCGCAGTACTGACAGCTTAGGGCAACGCATCCCTAGCCGCTGCTTCTCGGTACAGACACCCGGGCCGCACGTCCCTTTTCTTTGTCACACAATCAGGAGACAACCCGCATGCAACGCATCCCATTGACCAGGCTTTCCCGCACGACCGCGACAGTGCTCGTGTTATCGCTCACCCCGCTGCCCCCGGCCATGGCGGACAGCGGCCCCCTGCTTTACGTCGCGGATTCGGAAAACCCCGAGTTCCATGCCGTCGCTCCTTCGGACATGCAGGTCATCAAATCCTTCGAGACGGACGCGCCACCCCGTGTGACGAAGGCCGCCGATACCGGGTTTGTCGTTGTTACCGAGCGAGACTCGGACCGTGTGACCTTCATTCGAGGAAGCTCGGCAACCGTCGCAGGCGAATACGAGATGGAACGCCCGTCGCACGTGGAATCATCCGCCGACGCGATCGGCGTATTCGCCGATGGTGAGGGCGCATTCTACGGTTTCGTGCCCGACGACCTGAAGGACGGCGAGGTTGCGCCTCGCCGCATCGACGGCGGAGCACCTCATCATGGCAGCGGCCGGTTTATCGGCGCCGATGCGGTCACTTCCTACATGCCGGAACCACAGGAAGGACTAGCCGAGTCATTGCGGGTGCATCGCGAACAGGGCGAAGACTCGGTACACGCCTGCAACAGCCTGCACGGCAGCACCCTCGGCCCGGGCTGGGTGACATTCTTCTGCGAAGACCACATGAAGGTCTTGGACCTCGAAGATGATTTTGCACCCTACCGGGTGACATACCCTGACGCTCTAGGCGACGGCCGACTCTGGGGGGCTGAGATCATCACGGGAACCGACTGGATGCTTGGAGTCAGCGGCGACGTCGTGATGGCCATGGAACCGCTCGGCTCCGGACACAAGAGTCTGACGTTACCGGCGCCCTCGGTGGGCGGCGCTGTGTCACGGGACGGCCTCGGACTGAGCGTGACCGAGGACGGTGCCGTACATCTGGTCAACATCCTGGAAGAGAACCTGCTGGACTCGATGCCAGCTGGCACCCTGCCCGTGTTCGCCGACGGGGAGAATCGGCCGACATTCCAACAAGTGATAATGCTTCCCGAGCAGGAGAAAGCCTTCGTCGGATCCCCGCTCAGCGGCGTGGTACATGAATTCACTTATGCGAACGACCGGCTCGAACGGGTTCAACAGCACGAGCTGGTCGATGGAGTATCCTCGCTGGCCATCATCGGGGCCGGTCAAGAATGACCTGGGGAGACGCCGGGGATAAACCATTGTCGAGTGAGACGCTATTGAGATGGCAGGGCCATCGTTGCCGAAACGTCGCTTTGTCCACTTCCCCGAATTAGATCCACGCATAACTAGAGCGTTTCTGTGTGGTGTAGCTGCCCGTACTCGACCGGCGTGAGGTTCCCCAGTGAGTCGGGAGGGATGATTTCGTTGTAGTCCTGCAGCCACTGCTCGGTGTGTTCCCGGGCGTCGGTCAGCGTTCAGAAGACGTGGAGGTCCAGGACCCCACGGCGGTAGCTGCCGTTGAACCGTTCGATGAAGGCGTTCTGCATGGGCCTACCCGGCTGGATGAAGCTCAGTTCCACGCGCCGCTGCTCGGCCCAGTCGGCGATCGCGGCCGAGACGAACTCGGGGCCATTGTCGAGGCGGAGTTGCTGCGGATAGCCCCGCCAGGCGGCGATACGCTCCAGCACCCGGATCACACGGGGTGCGGGCAGGTTCAGATCGATCTCCACCGCCAGCGCTTCACGGTTGAAGTCATCCACGACGTTGAAGGTGCGAAAGCGCCGTCCGTCCCACAGCGCATCCGACATGAAGTCCGCTGACCAGCACGCGTTCGGGGCCTCGGTCGACGCCAGGGGCCGGGGCTCCCGTGGTGGCAAGCGGCGCTTACCCTTGCGCCGCAGGTTCAGCTTCAGGGCGCAGTACACGCGCCAGACCCGCTTGTGGTTCCAGAGCAGGCCCCGACGCCGGATCAGCTTGAACAGCTTGCCAAAGCCCCGCTCCGGATAGTGTTCCACCAACTCCTGCAGTAGCGCGATCACCGCATCATCCCGGTCCGGTTGCTTGCGATACCGCACCACCGACCGCGCAACCCCGGCCGCCTGACAGGCCCGGCGCTGACTCAGCCCGTGGTCCTGCGTCAACGAGGTGACCACACGGCGCTTCTCGTCCGGGCTCAGAGTTTTTTTGGCAATCACGTCCTTCAGGGCCGTGTTCTCCAGGGCCAACTCGGCATACATCCGTTTGAGCCGGTTGTTCTCGTCCTCCAACTCCTTCAGCCGTCGGACGTCGGCCGCCTCCATGCCGCCGTATTTCGACTTCCACTGGTAGTAGGTCGCTTCCGAGACCCCGATCTCCCGACAGACGTCCTTCACCTTCCGGCCTCCTTCGACCTGCTTCAGCGTCTGAACGATCTGGCTCTCCGTAAACCGACTTTTTCGAATCTCGTCTTCGTTTCAATAGACCGAATTTAAGGGAAGGCGACAGCCCAACCTAGCGCAGCGGAATCCTTGTCTGTCGGCAACGCGATTGGGCTCGCCTCGGCTCGTTAACGGATCAACCTGAATGGTCGTATCGATCCTTCCCCCAATGCGGTTGCAGTGATTCAGGATACTGAGTGGAGACGGATTCACCGCAGTGCGGACACGCAATCCATTCAACTCCAGGCGACGGGTGCTCAGCTATGGAGAATGGGATCCGACAGCCGCTGCAGAAGAACCAGCTTGACTGCAGCGTTTGGCTGCTCCAAGAACGAGCAACCGACGATGCATATCGGGCCTGGGGCGGAACCTTATCCGCCTGAGAATGAGGCACGAGGTTCCGCGGCTGCGTTGGAAGGAAGGAGTCTCGCTGGCCGGCTAAGCGCTGCTGCGCGTTCGCTTCCCGAATGCGGGTACATAATCTGGCACGAGCCCGCCCACGCGCATCGGCCTCACCATGGTGGAGGATCCACCGGGATCGCGGACCCGCACCGCCCCCAAGCAGGATTTCACAAAGCTCGGCTCGCTCAAGGTCATAAGGCAGACCTGACAGGTCGATCTCAACGGTATCCAAGCCGGTCCTGCGCAAGGCCTCGATCTTCTCGTCGGAACAGAAATGGGTACAGGCCAATTCCACGAGCAGGGGGTAGTCTGCCAGAGAAGTGTGCAGATCCGGGATAACGCTACCCTCTCGACGCTCGTGAAGAATGGCCCCGGAAAGGGAATACTGACCGGACTCGACAACCAATTCACTTTCGACGTGTTCGCTTCCCATCGAATCGTGGTCTCTTACCTCCACGCGATATTCTGGAAGCCAGAGACGGCCAACCTCAGCGATGACCTCCTTCGCGAGGCGGTGTAGTGCGGACTCACCAGTGAAGCCGCAAGGCTCATATCCCACGTCATGCGCGAAATGATGGGCGTTCTTCCCGCCCTTCTTAGCGACCAGAGGGCTTCCACAGCCTTCGCATCGGCAACGACACGCTCGACCGCGCGCCACTTCTGAGATGTAGCGGCGCTCTCCCGTCGTCACGTCTAGACCCCACGGCAAGTCACCCTGATATCGTTCCATCGCTCTTCCCTCATCAATACGCCTCGATATCCCGTATGCGCTACGCTCACGGCCACATGGGGGGCACGTCGTAGCTGCTTCGGTTGGGGGAAACATGGCGGTTCAATGCGAGGGGGAACACGGTCAAAACCCGTTTTTGGAGGGTTTCGACCTTGGGGTTGCAGCCGGGCTTCTAGGAGAAGAGATCGCCCGCTGGGGTGAGCGCGATAGCCGCCCACTGGTTCTGCTACGAGGGATTTGTTCGCTCGCGAGGAAGGCCGGATCAGGCGAAGCCGCCTGCACGACCTTCGAAGCCCAAGAGATCGCCCAGGCAATCGATCCAGCAACCGGTTTTTGGGGGCACAGCGCTAGTGCACGAGTCTCCACACCAAGCGACATGGAAGAAATTTCTCGGGCGATTCGCATTGCCTGGAAAAAACTGGAGGGCCACCACCGGGATGCGATCCACGATGCGTTCCAACGTCTGGGAGCAAAGCGATCTCTGGCGCTGGAGAAAATCAGCAGCGCAGGTGGGCGACACAAACGAGCCCGATATGGACTTAAGTTCACAGACCTTCCGCAGGGCGGTACGCAGTATCGAGCCCCGACTGGGGGCATGCGCTACAGGCTCGAGGAGCAGGCACCCGCAATTAGGCTACTTGGTCCAGTGGCAGACGGACTGGGATTGAACGGTTGGAGGATCTTCCTCCTTGCCGTTCCACTGACCCTTGTCGCAGCCTACGCAGTTATCGCGGCGACAGTAGCCCTAGTAGCGCTTTGGACTGGACCATTCACTGGTCAGCACGTAGCAACCATCGCCATAACCGCCATTACCGTCATATGGCTGGGAAGGCGCTTCTGGAACCTAGCTCACAACCGCATTACAAGAGCTCCTTGGTGGATGCAGTCCCTGAAGATTGATGAGCCAGACGATCACGTACTGGAAATCATCGCTGAGAAGCCGGGCGCGCCGAACACGCTTCGGATGTCACGGTACCGAGGTGACTGCCCAGTTTGCGGGGGTACGGTTCAACTAGACTCCGGACGCCGCGAGTTCTTCCATCGCCAAGTAGGCCGCTGTCGCCGGTCACCGAATGAACATGTGTTTTCGTTCGACCCCGTTACTCGGACCGGGGCGCCTCTTCGCACTCATGCGGAACGAATCGACGTCCCCTAAACAAATTGGCCAGTGCGAACTTTCCGACTGGAAGCGTCACAAGCTTCTCCGAAGCGGGCGAAAGAGCTTCGAGATCACCCGAAATGGATAAGACGCCCTACCGCCATTGGCCTTGACCACGCCTTTCCTATCGCGCACGACCCAGAACGCTTTTGGCCCTGGTCCCCGAAACCGCACTCGCGCTCGCACACCACCTAAAGATCCATCACGCCCGCGGGAATCCCGCGGTTCGAACCTGCCGAGCCCGGGGACACCGCGAAGGAGAGCCCTACGCCAGGAAGTCATCCGGGAGGCCAAGGCCTGTGCCAGTCCCCGTGACGGCGATCGCCTGATTCGTGGTCGGCGTAACACGCCTCGTCGGCCCCTGTCGGTCTGTGGCGTTATGCTTCGGGGACAGCGATCCCCTGTAGTATCCGACACTTATGGATTTCTTGTGCCATTTGACGCCGCTCTAAAACCCCCTTAGCCTACGCTCACCATTTACCCTTATTCTGGCTACGAACCAGGTGGTCGGAGGTTCGAATCCTTCCGGGCGCGCCATATTCCCGAGAAAGGGCCCCCACATCGGGTGGCCCTTTTTCATTTGTCCGATCTCAAAGGACTCGAACCTCCGATAAATTCGTTGGTTCGATCCCGAGCGCAGCGAGGAACGTGTCGGACACGGGCCGACACCCGGAAGGGCCAGGCGCGCAGCGCCGCCGCTATCCTTCCGGGCGCGCCATACTTCAGAGAGAGGGCATCCAGATCCGGGTGCCCTTTTTCATTTGCAGGAAGCCCCAAGAAACCGAACCGCCGGATGAACGCGGCGGCCCGGCCGACCAAGCAAACAGCCCCTCATGTACCAGACCACTGCCCCCGCTCCCGACTCCATCCCCGGCCTCCGTCCCTGCTGGATGGATGCGCTGATCACACCAAAGGCCTCTACCCACCTGCGGCACGTCGCCCTGGGCCTGGTGCTGGCGATCGCCCTGCTGGCCGCGGAGCTTGAAGCCGCGGCGGCGGGCTGGATCCTGCTCGGCCTGCTGGGCTCGGTCGCGGTGCTGGCCCTCTCGGTCGATCCGCGCTGGCTCTACCGCATGGCCTATCCGGGCGTGGTCGTACTGGCGGTGGCCGTCGCCGTACCCACCGCCTATGCCGCCTACATCCTGGGTTTGGCCGGGGCCGTCGCACCGGCGACCGTGTTCGCCCTGATCGCCCTGGCGGCCACACTGTTAGGCCCCGAGGAAGGCAGCCGCTGGCTGGAGCGCTGCAGCCGCGAAGAGGACCGCCTGCGCCGCACCTGATCAGCACGGGCACCTTTCCCGCCCCACCAGGCCAGCCAGCAGCCAGTCACGTGACGAGCTCCCCTGGAACCATCTGGCACGGTTCAAAGCACCGAAATTGGCGGGTCGACCTCCGGACGCCCCTGGAGCTGGAGCTGAAGATCCCCTGGCGAACGCGTAGCCGAAACCGCAAGCACAAAAAAGCCGGACACCCCGTCAAGGGGATGCCCGGCGCAATCCAACAGCCGAGGCGGACTAGCCCCAGATGTCGTAGGTGATGCCCTTGTACCAACCTCGGGTGTATTCGGCTTCCCGCTTCCTGAAATCCGCGCTCTCGCCGGAGGGACTCACGCCCCCTGAACCGTCCACACCCGCCTGAGCTCCATCCTTGTATTGATACACGGCCGCAACACTGACCCCATGATCGGGCGTAATCAAGCTGTAGCAGGTGTTGGCGGACGAGGGATCGAAGGGCTCCTGATCCATCAGTTCGCGCACGATCGCCGCGGCGACGATCTTGCCCTGGTTGTTGGCCGAATGACCGGACTTCGGCATGGCACCGGCCACGCTCGAATCCCCCAGTACGTAGATGTTGTCGTCCATGTCCGACTTGAAGGTGCGCTGATCCACCGGGACCCAGCCCTCGTCATTGGTCAGGCCGACATCGTGGGCAATCTTCGCCGCATGCTGATGCGGTATGAAGTTCATCACGTCGGCCTTCACCCGCTCGAAGCCCTCTTCGGTGATCGCCATCTTCTCGCCAACGTCGATCTCCTGGACGTTGCCACCGTCGGACGCACCACGCCACTCGATCATGTCGCCGTAGTGCTCTTCCCAGCCTTCCTCGAACAGGCCCTGCTTGGAGAAGTTGTCCTTGGCGTCGAGCACGATGATCTTGGATTTGGGCTTTTCCTGTTTGAAGTAATGCGCGATGAGCGAGACACGTTCGTACGGCCCCGGCGGGCAGCGGAACGGGTTTGGTGGGGCGACCATCACGAACACGCCGCCATCCGGCATGTCGGTCAGTTGCGAACGCAAGATGCGGGTCTGCTCCCCGGCCTTCCAGGCGTGCGGGATCGCCTCGGCGTCGTCTTCGGAAATCCCTTCGACCGCGTCATAGCGAAAGTCGATACCCGGCGACATCACCAGCTTGTCGTACTTGACCTCGTCGCCTCCGGCCAAGTGGACGCGGCGCTTGTCCGCATCCACGGCCGTCACCGAATCGGCCACGACCTTGATCCCGTGCCGGTCACGCAGGGCGTCGTACGTCTGGGCGATATTGTCCATGTCCTCGAACCCCGCGATCACCCAGTTACTGCCGTAACAGGTGTGGTAGGTCGAATTGGGCTCGATAAGGGTCACGTCCAGCCCCGGAGAAAACGTCTTCAGGTACTTGGCGGCCGTTGCCCCACCCGAACCGCCGCCGACCACGACGATACGTGCGCCATTGGAATAACCACCGGCGATCGCGCCACTGACCCCTGTGACGGAAGCCAGACTCGTAATGCCGAACGCCTGCAAGAAGCGGCGTCGATTGAACTGTTGCATGATGGACCCCCTGTTCAGAATCGGGCGAAGTACGACGCCATGGCGTCGATTTCTTCGTCGGTGTAACCCTTGGCGTGACGATCCATGATCGTCGCGTCACGATCGCCATCACGGAATGCCCGCATCTGATTGGCAATCAACTCCGGTGACAGACGAGCGAGATCCGGTACGCCTTCTTCGGCACCCGCGGCGTTGTGACATGCCTTGCACGACGCCGCCATTAGCTGCCCTCGAGTCACTTCGTCGTTATCCGCCAGCGCGGTGCCACACACCGCGGCGGTCATCAGCAACGAGGCTGCAAGCCCCGCCAGATAGATATGTGCCTTCATTGAACAAACTCCTCCACTTTGCGTGAATACATTCATCTCGACAGCCCTCTGTAGCTGCCTTCCTCCTCGATCCCGGTGTTGGTCCCGGGTTGAATGGTTTGGTATTCCGTATCCGGCCTCGTGTCATGCCCACCTGTGTGCCGGAAGACCCCTGGCAACCCGCCAAAAAAGGGTCGGGCTTACATACCCGACCCAAGCGACGGAGAACAATCATGTTGCCGGTTCGCAGCGGAACCGCCGGCATCCTGGCCGGACAACATGCTTCCTTCCGACAGCCGGCTTGTCCGCAAAACTCAAGCCGGCCACTGACCCTTGTTTCCGCACGAACGCTGCACGCCCCTCTCCAGGAGGGAGGGTGCCACCAACGCTTCAATGGCAGGGGGTCCATTCGCGGTGATGAATTCGCGGGCCAAGGGTCTCGGCCTTGTCCTTGGGGCCGACAGCAAACTTCACGCCAGCTTAATAAACAACTCTTAATCCGTGAGTTACAGGTTATGTGGAAGCGGACAGGCGTTGCAGATCGCATCGTTGTTGCAACGCTTTTGCAACAGCACTCCCAAACGTTCGAATATATACATCCATTACTTCTTCAGAATGAAAGACGATGTTTCCGCGGGAGATTGTCATATGAACAGGCAGATATCGGAGTCCCCGGCGAACTCAAAAAAAGCCGCCGCACCCGCGTATTCCAGTCCGTCGATGAACTCGTCGGTGTCCATGTCGAAGAGGTCTACGGTCATCTGGCACGCGATCATGCGCACGTCGGCCTCCAGACACATCTCGCGCAGGTCCTCGAGATCGGAGACCCCCTTCGCGGCCATCTTCTTTTTCATCATGGTCGTCATCATGCGCTGCATGCCCGGCAGCCCCTGGAGCATCACCGGCATGGGCATGGGCATCGGCATCCCCGGGTTGCCCAGCGACGTGACCTGCAGGTCCATCTTCTTGCGCAGCAGCTGCAGCCCGTAAAAGGTGAAGAACACTTCCACTTCGTAGCCGAGCGCGGCCGCCGTCGAGGCCAGGATGAACGGGGGATAACCCCAGTCCAGACTGCCCTTGGTGGCGATAATCGCCAGCTTCTTCTGCTCGCTCATAAGAGACTTCCTTTGATTTCGTAAAAAGCAGACCCTCGCCTACATGGGTCCTCGGTTGCCCCCGTCCGCTTTCGCGCGGCGCGTTCGATTCCAGTCGCGGATCATGGTGCAGCCCACGCACAAGCCGAGGGCCGCCAGCGTGCCCCAGATGGATATGGGGACCATCACCATCGCCAGTACAAAAAGAACCCAGGCCATCACGGTCATTGTTTTCTCCTCGGCTCCCTGGAAGCCGGTCGGTCAGTGGGGCATCCAGGGCCCCGGGGGCCCGCCACCCTGAAACGGGTTGAACATGTTCATCGTGCCCATCGGTCCGCCCACGTTTCGGTTCAGGTTCCACATGTCCCGCTGCATGCCGGACGTGGAGGCGGCCATCAGCTCGGTATCGCGCGTCATCGAGGCAATGCTGAGCTGCATCGCCGCGGTGTCCTCGCTGATGGTCCCGACATGGCTGTCCACCCGTTCCATGCTGGCGGCGATCTGCTGCATTCGTTCGTCTACATCCGACATGTGCCCCGCGATCACGGAGAGATCGCGATCGACCACACGCGTCATCTTGCTAATCTCCTCGGTCAGCCGGCTGACGTCGTTGGTGAGACTGGTGATCAGCCAGAACCCGTAAATCGCCAGGATGATGAAGGCCGTCAGGGCCGAGTACACGACAAGCTCCAGTCGTCGGGCCCTCAGATAGGCCTCATCCGCCTCCTCCGCAATACGTTCGTACTCCGGCGGATCAACGCCGGGCCCATGGGACGTTCTCGCATAGGGGTCCTCAGTCGACATCAGAACTCACCCCGTGCGGCGCGATCGATGATGGTCTCGAGCGACTCTTGGACAAACAGCGCCTGTTCGTAGAGTTCTTCCGGCAACGGCCGGCCACCGTGGATCATCGGATCGAGGTTCAGCGTCATCAGCCAGAGCTGGCCCTGTTCGTCTTCCTGGAGCACGATGCGGCAGGGGAGATAGGCCGCCATGGCCTGGCTGTGCCGCACCATCTGCGCGGCGATTCTCGCGTCGCAGAACATGTAGATCTTCAGGAACGGGAAGTCTTCACCAGTAACGTTACGCACCTCCTCGCTCATCGGCATTTCGCCAACGTTGGCAATATTCAGTTCGTTGGCGACCATCCTCAGCGTGTCTTCCACCTCGCCAACGTCCAGGCCTTCTTCGACCTTTCTCTTGTATACCGTGGCCTCGGCCATATCGCCGGTTTCCAGCACCGTGCGCGCCATGCGCGCGTAGACCGTCGTGGCCTGTGAATCGAGGGCCCGAGCGCCCCCGGCGTAGGGTTGAAGAACGTAGATCGCATAGCCGACAGCGATCACGGCCAGCAGGCCGATAATGGCCAGTACATTCCAGATCACTCGCATGCCTCTATCCTCCTTTGGTGCCTTGTCAGGCTTGTTGTGAGAGCGGCGCGTCTTGTTGTTCGTATTCGCGGTCTCGCTTGCACTGTTGGTCGTCCGGCTCTACTTCCGGCGCCGCCGCCCGGGCTTGCCGAATAACGCGATCGCCAGGGCCTCCAGTTCCCGTGAAGCCTTGCCACGGGGTTCCAATTCGCGCACGGACAGTCCTTCGCTGAACGAACGACGAAACGCCATGCGTTGTTTCAATCGGGGAGCGAGTCGTTTCACGCCCGGGATCTGCCCCAGTGCGTCAAAGGTCTCGTCGGTTTCACGGACCGCCTGGTGCGTATCCGCTCGGTTAATGAACACCAGGATTTGCGGACGTCCGTCCGTCTGGTGTGACTCCTGTACCCGGCGCACGAAACGCTGGGTGGACCAGACATCGGCCTGACTCGGGGGGACGGGGATCAACAAGCGATCCGCACTCTCCAAAGCCTCGAACAAGGACCCCATGTCGGATGCACCCACATCGACGAGGATCTCCTGCCAAGCCTGCTGACCCTGTTCCGCAACCGCCTTGAGCGACGTTGCATGCTCCAGCGCAGGTATGTAGCCCTCTTCCTCGCGAACCTCCAGGACATCGGTAAGGGTCCCCTGGGGATCCAGATCAACCGTGCATACCGAGCGCCCCTGCTCGAGCAGCCAGAGTGCGAGATTGAAGGTAACGGTGCTCTTGCCCGTACCGCCTTTCAGATTGGCTACGACGGTGCGCATGCATACTCCCGCGGTTCAGCGTGTTGCCTGGGGAAAAATGGGCCCGCCCCTGGTGGACGGGCCCCACGGATGACCGGCAACCTCAGTTGCGGTCACCCTCGCCCTGCGGCATCTGCTGCTGCGGCATCTGCTGCTGCATCGGGCCGCCATAGCCCGGGCCCCAGCCGTAGCCAGGATGGCCGTAGTAACCCGGGCCATAACCATGCCCGTGACCATAGCCATGACCGCGGCCGTGACCGTGACCATAGCCATGGCCGTGACCGCGACCGCGGGCGGAGAAGTCAAAGTCGCCCATCATGTCGCTCATCATGTCGCCCATGCCCCAGCCACGGCCGTAGCCCGGGCCGCCGAAGAACGGCGTGCCGTAACCCGGGCCGTAGTGCCCCGGGCCGTAGTGCCCCGGGCCGAAATGCCCAGGACCAGGACCATAGCCGTAACCCGGGCCATAACCGGGCCCGCCCCACTGGGCAGATGCCATCATCGGAACGGCCAGGCCGCCCATGGAAACCGCAAGAACGGCTGCTTTAATGAAAGTCTTCATGGTGTTCCCTCCATTTGGAGTGTGTTGCCCTCGATATTCGTGACGCCGGGACGAAGAGGGCGGTCCCGCACCGGCGCTTTACTTATGCCCTCAGGGTGTGAACGGAAACCCGCCCATACCCCACGGCATCATCCAGGGGAATGGCCCACCAGCTGGGCCTCCCCATCCACCGGGCCCGAAAGGTCCGGGGTACGCCCCGTAAGGGCCCGGATACCCGGAATACGGACCTCCATGTCCGTGGTAACCCCATTGGGGTTGACCGGGGTGAGTCCGTGGTGCCAGCACGTCGGCACGCTCCCGAGTTCTGGTGGGGTCGTAGTCCGGGTCCGGGAACTGCAACCTGGGCTGCGCCGCCTCCGCGGCTGGGAACTCCGGCGCCGGCGCCACGCCGGCCCAGGGGTTCACACGCTCGCGCGCCTCGACACTGGCACCGGAGACCCCCCAGGCCAGAACGACGGCCACGAGCAGCCCGAGGACAGGCTTGCCCCTTCCGGCTGCCAGCCCGCGAGCGCATGAACCGATGTGCACGGCGTTCACCATCGGTCGCTCAGTAGCCGCCCTGCTCTTCCATAGCCTCGCGGCGCTCGCGCATGGCCTCCATGCGTTTTTCGCGCTGGCGTTCCATCTCTTCCATGTACGCCTCGCGGCCCTTTTCCATGGCTTTCATTCGGGCTTCGTGCATGGCCTGCATCTCTTCCATGTACTCCTGGCGCTCGGCGTGCTGCTTCTTGATGCGCTCGCGCATTTCTTCCGGCATGTCCTCGGGCAGGTCATCCGGATCGAACTCGGGCATGGAGCCATATCCCGGCCCGTGCATCGGGCCCGGCATGCCGTATTGCGGCTGCGGGCCGTAGCCGTGTCCGTAGCCGTGTCCGTATCCCGGCCCGTAGCCCGGATAGCCCTGGCCGTAGCCGTGGCCATAACCCTGTCCATGACCCTGGCCGTAGCCGCGGCCATAGCCGTGACCATGACTGCGACCGGACATGCCGAAGCCCATGTCGCCGGAGAACTGCCGCTGCTGCATCATCCCGCCGCCGGGATGACCGCCCCAGCCGTGTCCGCCCTGAGGCCCGTGGCCATAGGGACCCATGGGTGCGCCCTGCTGGGCCATCTGGCCACTGGCGCCGTCCTGGTCATTGGCATAGTCGTCGGCCTGGGCCGCACCCAACGCCAGGGCCGTGGCCATGGCGAGTCCGGTCAGCCCCGTGATCAACGGTTTTTCAAATGTTTTCTTCATTGCGTACCTCCAGATTGAATAGAGAATCGAGATCGTTCATTTCAGGCGGATCCCGCGTCGCCCGCGGCCTTTGGCGGATCCGCCACTGCTGCCCCCTGTACCCTTGCGCGCACCGCTCGAACGGCCCGCCGTACTGGAGGTCTTGCCTCCTTCTGATGCGGACGACTGGCTGGTCGCCTTCTTCTTGCTGGACTCGGAACTGGATGGGGTCTTGCCCGCCGGCTGGCCGGAGGCCGTAGTACCGGACCGGCTGGACGAGGACCTGGAAGAGGTCTTTGCAGACCGGCCACCGCTCTTCCCCGCTTGCGTCGGTTTCGTACTGGTCTTGCGCACTGTTTTCTGCTTTGTGGCCGGCGCGGCGCTCGTACGCCGGGAAGAACCCTGCCCGGAACCTGACTGCGCTTTCGCAGCGGGGGAGGTGTCCTCGTTCTTCGACTTCGTGCGACTGGATTTCGGCGGTGGTTCCGCGGGGGCCTCGGGGTGTTCCGGACCGACGGAGGAATCGGCCCCATTGGGGGCTTCGGCGGTCGACCCACCCGATGTGCGGGCCGGGCCCGAGCCCTGCGGGCCAGAACCGGAACCACCCGGTTGCGGACCCGCGCCGCCACTCGGCCCCCCCGGCCCACCGCCCCCGCGCCACCAGTTACGCAGCAGGCGGAAGATCGCCAGCGCCAGGTCCCGCATCCCTTCGAGGAATGCCAGCACGAGGCTCTTCAGATACAGGCCGGCCAACTGGACCGCCTGAGTAACCGGACCACCATCGCGCGGACCAAACAGGTCCTTCTGCTGACCCGAACCCAGGGGCGCCTGCCCAGGGCCGGCGGAATACGCGGCGTTACCACCGTCGGCATCGACCGTTGAGGGACAGAAAGCCCGCCGACCGGATATACAGCCCAGCGGGATCACTAGCAGGGTCAGCAGCGTGGCCACCACGGTGCCGAACATCAGCGAGATCGCCATGCCCTGGAAGATGGGATCGAACAAGATCACGCTGGACCCGGCCAGAAGCGCGAAGGCGGTGATGATGATCGGGCGCGTACGGGCCTGGCAGGCCATGATCATGGCCTCGCGCACGTCATGGCCCTGATCGACGGCCTGACGGCCGAAGTCCACCAGCAGTATGGAGTTGCGCACGATGATCCCCGCGAGGGCGATAAACCCGATCATCGAGGTCGCCGTGAACTCAGCGTTGAGCAGCCAATGGCCGGGGATGATCCCGATCAGCGTCAACGGGATCGGCGCCATGATGATGCCCGGCAAAACAAAGTTGCCGAACTCCCAGACGACCAGCATGTAGATCAGGATCAGCGCGATCGCGAAGGCGATGCCCATATCGCGGAAAGTCTCGTAGGTGACCGTCCACTCGCCGCCCCACTCGAATGCCACCGATCCGTCGTTGGCTGGCGGCCCGATCCAGTGCGGCTGCACTTCGCTGCCGTCCGGTGCCGTGTAGTCCGCGAGCTGCTGCTGGACCTCGAGCATGCCGTACACCGGCGCAGCCAGGCGCCCCACGACCTCGCCCGTCACATACTCCACCGGGCGCAGGTTCTTGTGGTAGATCGGCTCGTCCTGCGGGCGCTGGACGAAGCCACCCAGCTCGACCAGCGGGATCAGATCACCATTGCGCGACGCTACCGGGAGCAGCTCCATCTGCCGCACGTCTACCCGCTGTTCGTGTGGCAGCCGCAGCTGGATCAGGTGTGGCTCGACCAGGGACTGGGCTTTCACGTCGCCCACGAGCCGACCGTCGAGCGCGGTCTGCAGGGTGCGGTTGACCGCCTCCACCGTGACACCGCGACGCAGCGCCTTGTCTCGGTCGACTTCGAAGTGCCAAACGTTGTGCGGCGCCTGCAGGAAGGTGTCCACGTCGTCGATGTGCTCGGCACCGGCGAACATCTGCTCCAGATCGCGGGCAACCGTCCGCCGCGTACTGGCATCCGGCCCGTAGACCTCGGCGACCACCGACTGGAGCACCGGGGGGCCCGGCGGCATCTCGACCACCTGGATGCGAGCACCCGCGGCTGCCGCGAGCGGTGCGAGCCGCTCGCGCGCCTCCGTGGCGATCTCGTGGCTGGAGCGGCGGCGATCTCCTTTGTCCACCAGCTGCACCTGCAGATCGCCCTGCCAGGGCTTGTCCCTCAGGTAGTAGTGCCGCACAAGACCGTTAAAGTTGAACGGCGAAGCAGTCCCGACGTAGCTTTGCACGCCGGTGACTTCGTCGAAGCCGCGCAGCACACCGGCCATTTCCTCGCTCAGCGTGGCGGTCTCGGTCAGCGCCGTCCCCTCCGGGAAGTTGACCATCACCTGGAACTCGGGCTTGTTGTCCAGCGGCAGCATCTTCACGCGCACGTCAGTGGTGAAGAACAGGCTGACGACCAGGAAAAACACCAACACAATCCCGATCAGAAACGCGTAGCCGCGCCAGCGGTGATCGGCCAGCCCGGGTATCGCCCAGCGAAAGAACCCACCCAGTCGTTCGGCCTGGCGGTGCTCCTTCTCCGTCGCCTTGGCGAGATAGCCCATGCTGGGTCGCAGCCGTTGAGTCAGCCAGGGGGTAAAGACAAACGCGGCCACCAGAGAGAACAGCATCGCCACCGACCCCAGCACCGGGATCGGCTGCATGTACGGGCCCATCATTCCGGACACGAAGCCCATGGGCAGAAGCGCCGCGATTACGGTAAACGTGGCCAGAATCGTGGGATTGCCCACCTCGCGGACCGCATCAACCGAGGTCTCGGCATCGATCCCGCGTTTCATCAGCCAGCGGCGATAGATGTTTTCCACCACCACGATGGCATCGTCGACCAGGATCCCGATGGCAAAGATCAGGGCAAACAGGCTTACGCGGTCGATGGTGTATCCCAGCACCCATGCACTGAAGACCGTGAAAAGGATGACCACGGGGATGACCACCAGCACCACGATGGCCGCACGCACCCCGAGGAACAGCCCCACCAGGATGGTCACCGCAAACGTCGCGATGAAGAGCTTGAAGATCAGCTCGTTGACCTTGTCGTTGGCGGTCTTGCCGTAATCGCGCGAGACGGCGACCTCGACGTTGTCGGGGATGGTGTCGCCCTTGAGCTGCTCGAGGCGCTCCAGTACGCCGTTCGCCACCGTTACCCCGTTACTGCCTGGCTTCTTCGCAATCGCGAGCGTCACAGCGGCAGCACCATTCGCCGCTGCATCCGGGTCCGCGGCGGCGGCGCCGGAGTAGTGGCGCACGAACTGATCAACCTCGCCCGGGCCGTAGATCACCTCGGCCACGTCGCGCAGGTAGACCGGCTGCCCGTCGTCCACCGCCACCAGCAGTCTTTCCAGGTCCTGTGCCCCGGTGAAAAAGCGCCCCGTATACACCGGCGTGCTGAGGCCGCCGCTCTCGATGCGTCCAGCGGTGTCTTCCAGATTGGCCGCCTGGATCGCTTGCTCGACCTGATCCAGGCTCACCCCGAACCCGGTCAGGCGATCGGGCTGCACCTCTACCCGAAGCGTCTCTTTGCGACCGCTGACGACAAAGCTCTGGCTGGTATCGGGGACCTCATTCAGCTGCTGTTTGGCCTCCAGCGCAATCTGCCGCAGCAATGCATCGTCCACCTCGTGCGACCAGAAGGTCAGGTTCACGATCGGCACGTCATCCGCACCCTTGGCCCGAACCAGTGGCTCGCTGGCCCCGGGAGGGGTCAGATCGCGATGGGCCAGCAGCTTGTCATGCACCTTGACGATCGACGATTCCATATCCTCGCCGACGTCGAACTGCACGGTGACCATCGCCTCGCCCCGGTGAGAGACGGAGTACACGTTGTCCACGCCCGAAAGCTCGCTCATCAGGCGCTCCAGCGGCCGGGCGACCAGGCTGGCTACCTGCTCCGACGGCACGCCGGGATAGGTCACCATGATGTCGACCATCGGCACCGAGATCTGCGGGTCTTCCTGTCGCGGCGTGACGATGAGCCCGAGGATCCCGATCGCGATACTGGCCAGCAGCAGCAATGGCGACAGCGGCGAATGGATAAACGCGGCCGCCATGCGACCGGCGATGCCGGGCTGATGGTGGTGGTTGTCACCACCGTCTTCCGGCGACGATCCGGAGGGATTGTTGGTGTGTTCAGACATGCGTCGGTGTCGGTTCCTTCCTCACCTACATCTGCGCCCCGGGCGCGAGGCCCGGAGTAGCGGGAGGGTGGTGGTAGCCGGAGGCGCCAGGCGTCGCAGGGGCATGAGAAGGCCGCTGACGCTCGCCCTGCAGCAGGACGTACTCGCCAGGCTCCAAACCCGAGGTCACGACCACCTCGCCATCCCGCACCGCACCGAGCCGGACGGCCCGGATCCGGGACTGGCCTTCGCCGTCGACCACCGCGACGCGCGGCAGCGCCCCGCCCGGAATCAGCGCGCTCTGAGGGATCAGCGCATGGCCGGGTGCGCTGTCGGCTGATGGCAGACCGACCGAAACGTGCATACCCGGGCCTCCGGAGACGCCTCGTGGCAGATCGAACTGCACGGTCACGGTATGCCGACGCGGGTCAGCCATGGGGAAGATCCGGGACACCCGTGCCTGGACCGTGCCCCCGGCATCCAGGCGGGCGGGCACCACATCGCCCTCGGAAAAGGCGGCAACCAGGCGCACCGGTACCTGCGCTTCAATCCGCAGGTAATCGACATAGCCAAACGTGACCAGCGGCTGCCCGGGCTGAACGGTGTCGCCCGGTTCCACATGCTTGCGCATCAGCAATCCGTCGAACGGGGCCTCCGAACGCGTCTCGCGAATGGCCGCATCCAGTTCCTCCACTCGCGCCCGCGCCTGCTCCCAGCGGGCCTGGGCCTGATCGACGCCGACGTAACGGGAGTACAGGTCGGTATGCCGATCCAGCGAAGGATCACCGAACCCCATGAACTGCCCCATGGGCCGGGTGAACATCTGGTCGAACATCGAGGGCATACCCATGCCGGGCATCTGCCCCAGGCTGCGCGACTGAGGCGAGATCATCTCGCGCCCGTACTGCATGCGCGCTTCGTTGATCGCGGCCTCGGCCACCCGCATCTCGGACATGGCCGCGCGCCGCTGGGCCAGCAGACGGTCGTCGGAAATACGTGCCAGGAGCTCGTCCTGCTCGAAGCGATCGCCTTCGGCACCGGTGAGTTCCACGACCCGCCCCGCGGTCTGGGCGCTCAGGGTGACCTCGCGAAACGGAATAACGGTGCCACTGACCGTGCGGTATTCAGGAGCCGCCGCCCGGACCTCGACCATTTGACTGCTGGCGGCAGCCGTACCATAGGCACTCGCCAATATCGTGGCGAGCAGGGACAGGACCACAAGAGCAGCCCTCGATGACCTTGTCACGTTCTCCCTCCTACGCCGGACCCCGGGGCTCCGGCGAGCTCGACGTTCTTTATAAATAGCCCAATTTCGAAGAAACGGGCCTTTTGGCGGCCTGGACGCCTGGAGAGACAGGGAGAGATGACACCGCACCAGTTCGACAGCAGGCCCGCTTCATGCCGGGCGGAGGAAGCAGAGTCTATGCCAATATACGAAACTACTTATTTATCAATAAGTTCATCGATATTTTCTTATTTTTTAAACATGGTGTTGCAACAGGAATGCAACGATCCTGCAACGTACGCGCAACGTTCTGCTGCAATCAGAAAAGGCCTTGCATTTGCTGCCGGGACCATTGCCACCTTTACTTCACTGGCCGTATGCTCGAGACAAGACCTCGCACAAACAAAGCGGGGCGGGAGGAGACATGACCGGTACGGAGTTGGCGAAGATCTGCATACGGCACAGCCGCGATCCCCACCTGATCGTCGACCATCAGAATCAGGTCCTTTACGGAAATCCCGCCTTCTTCCAGCTATTCCGACTATCCGAAGACATACCCCTTTCCCTGGAGCATTTGGGCCCCGTCAACCTGCTTGCCGAATTGCATGCGGCTTCGCCCATGACCGCCACCGAAGTCCCGCCTCACCTCGACTTCAGCACCCGACTCGAACTGCACGGCGAAACCCTGCCGGTGCGCGTGATCACGCAGTCGATCCGCATGCAACGGGACGAACGCCTCCGCCTGTTGACCCTTCAGCCGCTGCGCAGGCGCCCCGACGAGAACTGCGAACCCCTGACCTCCAGAGAGGAGGCCCCGGAGGCTGCGTCGGCGGTTGTGGATCCAGTGCATCCGCTGGTTTCCCGGGACCCCGAATGCCGCAAAGCCCTGCACTTCGCCCGCAAGGTGGCGTCGAGTGACGTGCGGGTCGTGTTGCTGGGCGAATCGGGTACGGGCAAGACGCACGTCGCGCGGGCGATGCATGCCCACAGCCCGAGGGCATCCGAACCGTTCATCGAGGTGAACTGTGCGGCCATCCCCGAGGAACTCCTGGAGTCCGAGCTCTTCGGTCACATTCGGGGGGCATTCTCCGGCGCCATCAGCGACCGGGTGGGGCGTTTCGAAGCCGCAGACGGGGGCACGCTTTTTCTCGACGAAATCGGCGAGATGAGCCCGAAGCTGCAAGCCAAGCTTCTGCGCGCGGTGCAGGACGGTACGTTCGAACGTGTGGGGGAGAATCAGCCGCGTTCGGTAAACGTCAGGGTCATATCCGCATCCAATCGCGACCTGACGGCCATGGCCGCGAACAACCAGTTCCGCACCGACCTGTTCTATCGCCTGGCGGTGGCCAGTGTGTACCTGCCGCCACTACGGGAACGCCCGCTCGATCTCGCCGAAGCCATTTCCCAGTTCGAGCAGAGGCACCAGGTGGTTGTGGCCGACGCGTTGCGCAACAAGCTGCTGAACTATTCCTGGCCCGGCAACTTCCGCGAGATGGAAAATGTCTTCCAGTGCATGTGCTTGCGCGCCAAAAATGGGGTCATACATGACTTCCCACTCTCCGACCCTCTGGCCCCCGGCCTGGCCGGAATGCGGGAGGCCACCTCCAACCTGAACGCAGCGGCACAGGACTATGCCCCTGCCCCCTCGTCCCGGATGGAACACCCCGAAGCGCGACGGCTGCGCGAAGCCCTGGTTGCGAATTCCGGAAACCGCACCCGGGCCGCTCGCGCCCTGGGGATCGACCGCACCACACTCTGGCGCAAGATGCATCGTTACAATATGACCTAGCCACAATCTGATCGAGCCGCCGGACCTGGTCTGGGTCCCGAACCGACCGCCCCGATCGTCCGGGGCGGGGCTTTTCATGTCACACGCAACACACTAGACGGTCAATCGTATGCGCCAGATGTCCCCCCGGGAATTGCAGGATCACCTTGCCGAGACGGACCAGCCGCCGGTCCTGCTGGATGTACGCGAGCCCTGGGAATACCAGCGCTGTCGCATCGACGGCTCGAAGCTGCTCCCGATGGGCGAGATTCCGGCGGCGTACCAGGAGCTGAACCCGGACGACGAGATCGTGGTGATCTGTCACCACGGAGTTCGCAGCCAGCAGGTGTGCTGGTTTCTTCAGCGGGCCGGCTTCAGCAAGGTGATCAATCTGTCCGGCGGCATCGACGCCTGGGCGCGTGACGTCGACCCGCATATGGCGACCTACTGATACCCCGTGCGCGGGCTCCCGGCGCTGTCGGTCATCGTCCCGGCCTGGAACGAGGCACAGTGGCTTCCGCACACCCTGGCAGCCCTGCAGCAAGCCCTCGCGGACGTGGATCGACGAACCGAGATCATCGTAGTCGACAACGCCTCCACGGATTCCACCCCGCAGATCGCACAGCAAGCCGGCTGTCGCGTCGTGTTCGAGCCGGAGCGGCGCATAAGCCGCGCCCGCAACGCGGGTGCCCGGGCCGCCTGCGGCGATTACCTGCTGTTCGTTGATGCCGATACCTGGCCGGACGCCGATCTGATCCGCACGACACTCGACGCCCTGGACAGCGGCAAGGTCTGCGGCGGCGGCGCACGCGTCGCGTTCGATCACCTGACCCATCGCATCTACCGCTGGGGTGCGGCGGCCTGGAACACCCTGTCGGCGCGGCTGGGACTCGCCGCCGGCTGCTACGTCTTCTGCACCCGCGAGGCCTTCGAGGCAGTCGGGGGGTTCAGCGAGCGGGTTTATGCGGGCGAGGAGGTGTTCCTGTCGCGCGCGATGGCGCGCTGGGGCCGCCACCACGGGCAGCGGTTCCGGATGCTGGAGACACCCGTGTTGACCTCGGGACGCAAGGCGGACTGGTTCAGCCCCGCCCAGCACATCCTGGTGGTGCTGCAGGCCCTGCTACTGCCCTGGAGCCTGCGCTCGCGCCGGCTGGCCTGGTTCTGGTACACGCGCCCGAAGGGATGATGAGCGCCCGTTGAGCGCTACTGGCGACGGGCGGCGTCGAGACGCGCCATTAACGTGAGCAGGCGCATGATGTCCGGCGGTGCGGTATCGCCGCGATACTCGCGGTACAGCGTGTCCACGTTGACCGCGATCCGCTCGGCATCCCCCCAGTTGGCGTAGTCGCCCAGCGCGATGTCGAACGCGGCCTCCTCCGCCGGCATTCCGGCTTCGAAACGCGCCCGCGCCTGCGCATCGATGTACACCAGATAGTCACGCACGCGTCGGGCACCGGCCTTGTCGGTGATGGGCCCGTGGCCGGGCACAATCAGCTCGACATCCATCGCCAGGATCCGGTCGATCGCGGCGATCCAGTTGCCCACCGGGCCAGCCCACATGATGGGTGTCCCTTCGATGAACAGGATATCGCCGGTGTAGACGACCCGGTCAGCCGGCACATGCACCAGCACATCCCCCTGGGTGTGAGCGGGACCCACCTCGATCAGCTCCACGGCCTTGTCGCCTACCGTCAGATCGAGCCGCCCGGAAAAGGTGCGGGTCGGGAGTGTCAACTCCACTCCACCGAAATCGAACGCACCGAACGAGCGCTGCAGGTACTGCCCTACCTCGCCCATCGCGCCGCTTTGCGCCATCAGGCCGGCCAGCATCGCCGGCGGCAGCTCCGGCATCTCGTCGGCACTGGCCTGTGAAGCAATGATCTCGGCCTGGTGCACCAGGCGGTTGCCAAAGGTGTGGTCACCATTGGCATGCGTATTGACCAGGAGATTGATATCCCCCGCGGCGATCCCGGTCGCGGCATCCATTTGCGCGAGCATCTCGGCCGTCAGGCGCTCGTCGAACAAGGTGTCGACCAGCAGCGCCTCTTCGCCATCGCGGACCAACCCGGCATTGCTCCAGCCCCAGCCGCCATCGGGTTGCAGATAGGCCCAGGCGCCGTTCCCCAAGTCATGCAATCCCTTACGGTAGGCACTTGGGCCCCGCTTCCCCTGCGTCGTGTGGTCGTGGCTGCACGCCATGCATCGCTCCCGATCGGAAACGGCCAAGCCTGCCGCATGGCCAGCGCGAGAGCAAAACCAGTGCATCCACACTGGCCGCACAGGAAGCGAGTGGATCTCCCATTGGTGTTTGGCTCCGGTATACTGCGCGGTCTTTCGTTTCCCTCGAACACGACGCCCGAGCCGCCATGAACCCGCGCCTGGACCGGCTACAGCCCTATCCGTTTGAACGCCTGCGCCGGCTGTTCGCGGATCTGCAACAACCCGCCGACCGGGAGCCGATCGCCCTGTCGATCGGCGAGCCGCGTCATGCGCTGCCGGGGTTTGTCGAACCGGTGCTGCGCGACACCCTCCAGGGCTACAACCACTACCCCACCACCCGCGGCGAGCCCGCGCTGCGCGAGACCATCGCCGCGTGGCTGCAACGGCGGTTCCAGCTGGACGGAGTGGACGCCAACCGGCAGGTACTACCCGTCAGCGGTACCCGCGAGGCCCTGTTCGCGATCGCCCAGGCCGTCGTCGCAGAGAAGCCCAGGGCGCGCGTGCTGATGCCGAACCCCTTCTATCAGATCTACGAAGGTGCGGCCCTGCTGGCCGGGGCGGAGCCGGCCTTCTACGACCTGGCGCCGGAGAACGGCTATCTGCCCGATTTCTCCGCGGTCGATGCCGCGACCTGGGATGCGGTGCAACTGGTCTATATCTGCAACCCGGGCAATCCGGCCGGGGCCTGCATGTCCGAGTCGGCAATGCAGGAGCTGATCGGCCTCGCCGACCGGCACGACTTCGTGATTGCGGCGGACGAGTGCTACTCCGAGATCTACCACCCGGATGCCGAACCCCCGGGCGGACTACTCGGCGCGGCGGCCCGCATGGGCCGTACCGGCTTCGAGCGCTGTATCGTGTTCCACAGCCTGTCCAAGCGCTCCAACCTGCCGGGCCTGCGCTCGGGGTTCGTCGCCGGCGATGCCGAGCTGCTCGACCGCTTCGCGCTGTACCGCACCTATCACGGCTGCACCCTGCCGCCGCCCACGCAGGCGGTCAGTCGGGCGGCCTGGGCGGACGAGGCCCATGTCGCCGATAATCGCGCGCTGTACGCCGAAAAATTCGCCGCGGTCGTGCCGATCCTGCAGGAGGTCCTGGACGTGGAACCGCCCGCCGCGGGCTTCTATCTCTGGCCACGCGTGCCGGATGGCGACGACGAGGCCTTCGCCCGTCGCCTGTATGCCGAAGCCGGCGTCACGGTGCTGGCCGGACGTTACCTCTCCCGCAGCGACCCCGAGACCGGGCACAATCCCGGGGCCGGACACGTGCGCATGGCGCTGGTCGCCGAACCGGCGGCCTGCATCGAGGCGGCCGAACGCATCGCCGAACTATACAAATAACGAATTTTTAAACACTTAAAAGGACTGTTTCATGTCGGACATCAAGAGCATCATCGAGACCGCCTTCGAAAGCCGCGCCGAGATCAATCCGCGCAACGTGGAAACCAACGTGCGTGACGCCGTGAACGAGGCCATGGAGATGCTGGACAGCGGCCAGGCCCGCGTTGCCGAGAAAAAGGGTGGCGACTGGGTCGTCAACGAGTGGCTGAAGAAGGCCGTGCTGCTGTCGTTCCGCATTGCCGAGAACGAGTTCATCAAGGGCGGCTTCACCAACTACTACGACAAGGTACCGTCCAAGTACGCCGACACCTCCAGCCGCGACTTCCGCGAGGGCGGCGTGCGCGTCGTGCCGCCGGCCACCGCCCGTCGCGGCAGCTACATCGCTCCCAACGTGGTGCTGATGCCCTCCTACGTGAACATCGGCGCCTACGTCGACGAAGGCACGATGGTCGATACCTGGGCCACCGTCGGCTCCTGCGCGCAGATCGGCAAGAACGTGCACCTGTCCGGCGGCGTCGGCATCGGTGGCGTGCTGGAGCCACTGCAGGCCGCCCCGACCATCATCGAAGACAACTGCTTTATCGGTGCGCGCTCCGAGGTGGTCGAGGGCGTGATCGTCGAGGAAGGCGCCGTGATCTCGATGGGCGTGTACCTCGGCCAGTCGACCCGCATCTACGACCGCGAAAACGACGAGATCCTGTACGGCCGCGTGCCGGCAGGCGCGGTGGTGGTGCCGGGCAACCTGCCCTCGAAGGATGGCAAGTACTCGCTGTACTGCGCGGTGATCGTGAAGCGCGTAGACGAGAAGACCAAGGCCAAGGTCGGGCTGAACGCCCTGCTGCGCGATGTCTGATCTCGTCCTCTACGGGATCGCCAACTGCGACACCGTGCGCAAGGCACGCCGGGCGCTGGATGCGGCCGGCGTGGACTTCCGCTTTGTGGACTTTCGCAAGGACGGGCTCGAGGAGGCGCAGTTGCGCCACTGGGTGGATGCCGTTGGCTGGGAGACCCTGGTGAACCGGCGCGGTACTACCTGGCGCCAGCTCCCCGAGGATACGCGTGAGGCCATCGACCAGGAGCGTGCAATCGCCCTGATGCTCGAACATCCGACGCTGATCAAGCGCCCGGTCGTCGAGCGTGGCGACGACGTCTACGTTGGCTGGAATGCGGCGACCGCGCGTGAGCTTGGGGCTGGCTAACCGTTTCTAGCGGGCTCCGGCGCTCGTGGCTCTCGCCCGTTTCGTTTTGGCTGGGCCTCGTTCGGCATCTGGAGTTTACGGTGCCTTCGGCCGGCCGCCTGCCAGGCGCTGTCTCGCCAGCGCGCCGCGCCCGTTTTTGATCAACAACTGGCTTCTTTGCTCGTGCAAAGAAGTACCCAAGAAACACGCCCGACTGCCGCGACCCCGGCCCGCTGTGCGGGCCGGGGTTTCCCTCGCTCCGAGGGTTTTCGCGGGCGGCGCTGAAACTCGCTGCGCCTTCGGCTTCGCTCAAACAGTCAGCGCCCCCGTTTCTATTTTGAATCGTCCCGCGAAAACCCTCTCCACTCGGCGCGACGACAACGGGGGGAAGGTCAAGACAACAGCTGTCCCGACGATTGTGCTCACGGATG
>NZ_KB912059.1:0-14097 GCF_000383695.1 Thioalkalivibrio sp. ALJ15 | reverse complement strand
CCGGGTATTTTGCGGAAGTGCGGAGTGGTTCGGTGGTCCGTCCATGTGAAGTAGTTCCGTTTCTATATGGTTACGACCTTATCTCTTTTTAGTTTGGTTGCACTGTACCGATATGTAGTGGCGTTTGGCTCCTATGAGGGTTTGTGATCCGTATGTTGTGTCATTGGGGGGGGGGTGGACGTTGGTCCACTGGCGGCTTGTGGTGTGAGTCGCGCGTTACGCTTTGCGCGGCGACCGGGTTGGTGGGCTACTCGCTGCATGGTGGCGAGGCCGGTGTGGGAGGGGTTGGGGTGAACGGGAGGCCAGGGGGTTGGTCGGACTGGGTAGCCGTATCCGCGGATGTTGAAAGTGAGCAGGATAGGGATGTTGGTGGGGGCAAGGAGTGAAGGTCGTCCACCCTGTGCGCAATCCGCAGCACTCGGCGGCGCGATAACCACGGGCTATCGCCGGGATGGGCAATCTCAACTGGTACCCATGACGCCTGGGGCCTACCTTCATAGAGAAACGGGCAGCAAGCCGTTCTTCGGCCGGTTGGAATCCGGAGTGGAATGGCTTGCGGCCCTGAAGAAAGCCATTGCCGTGTAGACGGATGGCGGTTTCCGAAAGACGGACAATCTGAACGCAACGAACCTGGAGAACGACATGGGTGAGCAGCAGAACATGGGCAAGTGCCCGGTCATGCACGGTGGCCAGACCACCGAGGGCCACTCCGTCACGGAGTGGTGGCCGGAGTCGCTGAATCTGGACATCTTGCACCAGCATGACCGCAAGACGAACCCGATGGGCGAGGATTTCGACTACCGGGAAGAGGTGAAGAAGCTCGACTTCGAGGCCCTGAAGAAGGACATGCACGCGCTGCTGACCGAGAGCCAGGCGTGGTGGCCGGCCGACTGGGGTCACTACGGCGGCCTGATGATCCGTATGTCCTGGCACGCGGCGGGTACCTACCGCATCGCCGACGGCCGGGGTGGCGGCGGCACCGGCAACCAGCGCTTCGCGCCGATCAACAGTTGGCCGGACAACGCGAGCCTTGACAAGGCGCGCCGCTTGCTGTGGCCGCTCAAGAAGAAGTACGGCAACAAGATTAGCTGGGCCGACCTGATCATCCTGGCCGGTAATGTGGCCTACGAGAACATGGGTCTGAAGACCTTCGGCTTTTCCTTCGGACGCGAGGACATCTGGCACCCCGAGAAGGACACCTACTGGGGGGCGGAGAAGGAGTGGCTGGCGCCCTCCGACGAACGCTACGGCGACGTCGAAAAGCCCAACACCATGGAGAACCCGCTGGCGGCCGTGCAGATGGGTCTGATCTACGTGAACCCGGAAGGGGTTAACGGCAAGCCTGATCCGCTGAAGACCGGCGAGCAGGTGCGCGAGACATTCGCCCGCATGGCGATGAACGACGAGGAGACCGCGGCGCTGACCGCCGGCGGCCACACCGTGGGCAAGTGCCACGGCAACGGCGATGCCGGCGCGCTGGGGCCGGAACCGGAAGGGGCCGATGTCGAGGAACAGGGCTTCGGCTGGAAGAACCCCAACATGCAGGGCAAGGCCGCGAACGCCATCACCTCCGGCATCGAGGGAGCCTGGACCAAGAACCCGACCCAGTTCGACATGGGCTACTTCGAAGCCCTGCTCGACCACGAGTGGGAGCTCAAGAAGAGCCCGGCCGGCGCCTGGCAGTGGGAGCCGGTGGACATGAAGGAGGAAGACAAGCCGGTCGACGCCACGGATCCGTCCATCCGCCATAACCCGATCATGACCGATGCGGATATGGCGATGAAGATGGACCCCGTCTACCGCAAGTACATGGACGCGTTCCGCAAGGACGCCGAGTACTTCAAGGACTGCTTCGCCCGCGCCTGGTTCAAGCTGATCCACCGCGATATGGGCCCGAAGACCCGTTACATCGGGCCGGACGCGCCGCAGGAAGATCTGATCTGGCAGGACCCGGTGCCGGCCGGCAACACGGACTACTGCGTGGAGGCCGCCAAGCAGAAGATCGCCGCGAGCGGACTGAGCATTGCCGAGATGGTCGCGACCGCCTGGGACAGCGCCCGTACCTTCCGTGGCTCCGATATGCGCGGTGGTGCCAACGGTGCCCGCATCCGCCTGGCGCCGCAGAAGGACTGGGAAGGCAACGAGCCCGAGCGCCTGGCCCGTGTGCTCAAGGTCTACGAGCAGATCTCCGCCGAGACCGGGGCCAGCGTGGCCGACCTGATCGTGCTGGGTGGTAGCGTGGGCATCGAGCAGGCGGCCCGGGCGGCCGGTCACGATGTGCTGGTGCCGTTCATCCCGGGCCGGGGTGACGCCAGCGCCGAGATGACCGACGCCGACTCCTTCGAGCCGCTGGAGCCGCTGGCCGATGGCTTCCGCAACTGGCTGAAGAAGGACTACGTGGTCAAGCCGGAAGAGATGCTGCTCGACCGGGCCCAGTTGATGGGGCTGACCGCGCCGGAGATGACCGTGCTGATCGGCGGTATGCGCGTGCTGGGCACCAACCATGGTGGCAGCCAGCATGGTGTGTTCACCGACCGTGAAGGTCAGCTGACGAACGACTTCTTCGTCAACCTGACCGACATGGCCTACGCCTGGCAGCCCGCGGGCAACGGCGTGTACGAGGTGCGCGATCGCCAGGGCGATCAGGTGAAGTGGACGGCCAGCCGCATCGACCTGGTGTTTGGTTCCAACTCCATCCTGCGTAGCTACGCCGAGGTGTACGCCCAGGATGACAACGAGGAGAAGTTCGTGAAGGACTTCATCCAGGCCTGGACCAAGGTCATGAACGCCGACCGCTTCGACCTGGAGCAGTACCAGCAGTAAGGCCCGAGCCGGGCGGTTCGCCCGGTTCAGATCAAAAGGCGCCCGGGGTTATCCCGGGCGCCTTTTTGTTGCGCAGTGCGAAACCTCTCGGCGTGCCCCCGACGCCCGGGCCGCCCAGGGGGATCGCCACGTCGCTGCGCTCCTCGCATGACGGTGCTTCTCTTACCCGTCATTGCAAGGTCCCGCAGGGGCCGCGGCAATCGGCGGGAGCGACCCGCTATCCGGTCGCGCGCATGCCGCCGCCATCGCACAACTCGACCGAAAACACCTGCCTTGCGTGCCACAGCATCAGCGCGACGCCAAGGCCCAGCAGGGCGAACACGATCCGCAACGTGAGCAGCATGGTGGGTAGCGGCACCGAACGGGCTGGGGTTGGCGGCCGAGTGAAGCGTATGCCATCCGGTGCCCCTTGCCTCCCGCTGTCACCACCTTCGGAGTTGATGCGGCAGGTGGTCTGCCAACAGAACGGTGGGCGTACTTTTTCCCATTCGCTGGGGGGGGCAGGCCGTGCCTGGTACCCCGGGGGGAATTTCTGGAGCTAAACGCGCCTTACAGGACCACAAAACTGCCACTGCTCTGTATAAAACCTATTGAATTCAATTTACTACCGTAGCCTTATCCCGTCTTGAGTCTTGGTGCCCGGAGTGTCCGGCACCGTTAACTCCCTATCCGGATGCATTAGAGTCTGGGGCCGCGAAACGACAATCCAGTGCCCGATGGGGCCAAGACGGGAGTTAGATAATGGATCTTCGAGAGGGGCGTCGCAGGGCCGTCCGTGTGGAAGCCGAGGTGGAGACTCTGGCCGGCGACTCTGAGTACAGAGCAAGCGGCCGGGTCCGCGATGTCAGCCTTAGCGGGTTGTATCTGGAACTGACGGATTCGGTTGTCTCGAAAAATACGAGACTGCGGCTGACCGTGAGCCCGGAGGAGTCCGGGGATGACCGGGCCCACGTCTGGCATTGCATCGTGATGCGGCTGGATGAGCACGGCGTGGGAGCGATGTTCGAGCCTGAAGATCCGTTTGCGGTCGATGGCCTGCTGGATCTGATGCGCGAGAGTATTGGCCTCCGCTCGGTCCAGGATGGTCCGCGGCATGACAGTCTCTGTACACCGTAGACACCACGGGATCACACCTGGCCGTTTGTTCTCGGGACCGACCAGGCGCAAGAGACAAGGCCCGATCCTGGAACCCAAAAGGCGCTTCAAGACAGAGGCTTACCATGTTCCGGCCCGCCATTGTCCCCATTGGAGTGACGGGGTATGGGTTGCAGGAGGCCAGCCCACTGGCCGATCCGGCGCAGGCAGAATCCTATCGGCCAGAGGGCTGGCCTCCTGCAGGTGATTGGGGGTTACAGCCAGCGGCGGCGGCGGAACAGGTAGAGCATGCCGAGGACGATGGCGAGCATGATGCCGAGCAGTACGGGATAACCGTAATAGGTGTAGAGCTCGGGCATCGACCACGGGCTGTCGGGGTGGTCGAAGTTCATGCCGTAGATGCCGACGATGAACGTGAGCGGGATGAAGATGGTGGCGATGATGGTGAGCACGCGGATCACGTCGTTGGAGCGCTGGTTCACGGCCGACAGGTAGGCCTCGATCAGGCTGGAGGCCATGTCGCGGTAGGATTCCAGCAGGTCCATGATCTGGATGGTGTGGTCGTGGACGTCACGCAGCCAGGGCATCATCTCGGGGCTGAACGGGTCCTGGTCGTCGCGCATCAGGCGGGTGATCACGTCGCGCGTGGGCCAGAGCTGGCGGCGCAGCACCAGCAGCTCGCGGCGCACGACATGGATGCGGCTCAGGGTGTCGTGGTTGGGCTGCGAGAGCACGCGTTCTTCCAGATCTTCGATGCGGTCGCCGAGTTGTTCCATCAGCGGGAAGGCCTGATCCACGACCACGTCCATCAGGGCATAGGCCAGGTACGGGGCTCCCAGGCGGTTGAAGTTGCGGTTGGTGCCGCGCATGCGCTGGCGGATGGGCTCGAACGGGTCGGTCTCGCCGCTGTGCACGCTGATCACGAACTGCGGGTGCACGAACAGGTTGAACTGCTCCAGGCGCACGCTATCGCCGTCCAGCTGCGGCTGGTTGAGGATGATCACCGCATAATCGCCAAAGTAGTCGAGCTTGGGGCGCTGGCCGCGATGGCGTACGTCCTCCAGCGCCAGCGGGTGGAGCGCGAAGGCCTCGGCCAGTTGTTGCAGCTGGCGTGGGCCGGGTGTGCCCTGGAAGTGCAGCCAGACGAATCCGTCCACCGGCGCACCTTCATGCATCACGGTTTCCGGGTCCTGGGAGTTCAGTTGTTCGTTGTGGTAGTGCCAGGCGGAAACAACGGCCTCGGAAGGGTGAGGGTGTTCGTGAGCGTGTACCCCGTGGCCCGGGGCCGTGCCGGGTTGCGGGTAGGTCTTCTCGAACAGTCGTGTCATGGGTTCTTCCGGGGCTGTGTTGTCCCGAGTATAGGGCGTTGACGGGCGCAGACGACACGCGGATGCGGTGGCGCGGCGACTCTGGCAGGCTGGGGCACTGGGCCAGCGCGATGGCCTGTAACGAGGAGCGCGGAGCCGATGGAACTGAAGACCATGCTGGTGCCGGTGGACGGCTCGGCCAACGCCTGGCGCGCGGTGGAAGTGGCAGCGGATCTGGCCGCCAAGTATCAGACGCGGGTGGTGCTGGTCAGCGTGCTGCTGCAGGGCGAGGTGCCGCCGCATATCCGCAAGCTGTCGGAGCTGCCCGATCCGGACGACCCGCCCCTGGCGGTCGGCGGTGCAGCCATTGGATCCGCGGTGCCGCCCAAGGTGTTGCGCGACATAGCGAAAAAGCTGGTGGAACAGGCGCACGAGTACTTCGCCGAGCTGGGCGTGACGGATATCGGCCATCATATCGAGGACGGCTCGCCCGCGAAGGTGATCCTGCAGCAGGCCGAGTACCACGATGTGGATATGATTGTGATGGGCTCGCGCGGGCTGGGCGGGTTGCAGGGACTGCTGGCCGGCAGTGTGTCGCACAAGGTGCAGCAGCTGGCGCGCTGCATCGTGGTGACGGTGAACTGAGCGCCGCTGGTTAGCGATGTCACGACTGTCCATCGACCTGCACGAGTGCTTTCGTAACGGGCGCAAGATCGATGCGGCGCTCAACGGCGCAATCGAAGAGGCCTGCGACAAGCGCATCAAGACGGTGGAGATCATCCACGGCAAGGGCAGCGGGCAACTGAAAAAGCGCGTGCTGCGTTTCCTGCAGCAGCCGGAGATCAAACAGCGCTACCACCGGGTGGAGAAGGACTCGAAGAACCACGGCCGCCTGTTCGTGCATTTCAAGCACTGAGCAAGGCCGTTTCTCCTTTTCTGTAGGAGGCCAGCCCTCTGGCCGATGGGTTTTGCCGGCGCCGGATCGGCCAGAGGGCTGGCCTCCTACAAAGGCGGGCTAGCGTTGTTGGTCCCCCAGGCTGCGTTCGGCGAGGTGGTAGCCGAGTTCGATCATCTCGCGGGCACGGTGGAAGTCGAAGATGCCGCAGGCGTTTACGGGCACCTCGATCAGGTGTTCGGGGTTGTAGGCGGCGATGCGAAAGCGCGCGATCGAGCCCTGCATGGCCTCAATGGAGTGGGAGACGACGTCGATCATGCTGAGCGCTCGGGCCTCCTGCGCGCGGCTCATGCCGTCGGTCGTGGAGCCCAGGCCCAGCTTGCCTGGCCAGTCCTGTAGCCAGCCGCCGACCCGGTCCGGCAATACGTCCTGCAGCCGCTGATTCAGGCGGCTGCGTCCCAGTTTTTCGGCCTCGACGTCATCGAAGGCATTGGGGCGGGTGACGCGCGTGAGTTCGTCGCCCATGCGCCCGTTCATGCTGACGGCCACGGTGATGTCGGTGTGGTCGTTCAGGGTCGGCGCGATGGGTACCGGGTTTAGCAGGGCGCCATCCACCAGCAGCCGTCCGCGATGGCGCACCGGGGTGAACACGGTGGGGATGGCGATGGAGGCGCGAATGGCGTTGAACAGCGAGCCGGAGTTCAGCCAGACCTCGCGTTCGCGCTCGATGTCGGTGGCCACCGCGGTAAAGGAGATCGACAGCTCTTCGATGTCGATGTCGCCCAGCATGTCGCGCAGTTTGCCGATCAGGCGGTCGCCCCGGATCAGCCCGGCACCGCGAAACGAGAAGTCCAGCAGCCGCCAGACATCCTGACGGCGAAGGGTCTTTACCCAGTCCTCGTAGATGTCCAGTTTGCCCGCTGCGTAGATGCCGCCGATCAGGGCGCCCATGGAGGCACCCGAGATGGAGCGAATGCGGTAGTCGGAGTGCTCCTCCAGCCAGCGGATGACCCCGATCTGCGCCAGGCCGCGGGCGCCGCCGCTTCCCAGTACGAGCGAAATCGACTGTTCGTGATCGTCCATCGTCGGGTCGCTAGGAAGAGGCGTCGCTCAGCAGGAAGTCGTGCAGGGTTCGGGCGGACTCCGTGGCCGACTCTTCCAGGCGCACCTGCCACACGGCCACTGGGTGTTCCGGCGACCATTCGCTGATCACCACCAGCCCCGAATAGACGTTCGTGCCGCGGACCGTACCGACGGTGACGCGCCCGGTATCGTCGCCGAACAGGCGGACTTCGAACTCCGAACCGGGCGTGGGCAGGGACCAGTACCCGTTCTGGCCTGTCTCGCGGAATTCTTCGTCGGAGGGATGCACCGCCTCGCCAAAGTGGCGGCGCAACAGTGGTACGGCGAGACGGTGGGGCAGGCCCAGCACGGTCTCGATCCCCGATCGGCCGCGGTCGATCGCGCGCGCAGCCCCGGTTAGGGGGTCTTCTCGGCCCAGCCAGCGTTTTACAGCGTTCAGCATGCCCTCGATGATCCGCGTGACGGCGGGCGGCTGCAACCGGTTGGTGCGGGCCCGGGGCGCGCGTTAGGGTGGCGGGTACGCATTGATCAGGAGATTGGCGATGGGTTTTGCACTGTCCGACCTGCAGCTGTCCAGTTCCGCGTTCGGTCCTGGCCAGCCGATCCCGAAGCGCCATACGGGCGAGGGCGAGGACACCTCGCCAGCGCTCAAGTGGAGCAACCTCCCGCGGGAAACGCGTTCGCTGGCCGTCATTTGCCATGATCCGGATGCCCCGCTGATCAAGTCCGGCACCTACGGCTTTGTGCACTGGGTGCTCTACAACCTGCCGCCGGATACCGACGGCCTGCCCGAGGCGGCTACGCTGGGCGATGTCGGCGAGAACGACTTTGGCGGCACCGGCTACGGCGGCCCGATGCCACCCGAGGGCCACGGCAAGCACCATTACTTCTTCTGGCTGCTGGCGCTGGACCGCGACCTTCAGCTCCCTGCCGGCCTTACGCTCTGGCAGTTCCTGGAGCGCGCCGAGCCCCACGTGATCGGCATGAACCGCCTGGTCGGCACCTACCAGCGCGACTAGCCCTGGAGTCACAGTTCTTATTGTAGGAGCCGCCTTGGCGGCGAAGCCCCTGCCAGAGCCGGGCACAGGCAGGGGCTTCGCGTGCAAGCACGCTCCCACGGGGCAGGGGTCGGAGCGGGTGCCATCCACAAAAAAGGCCCGGACCGAGGAAACTCGGGCCGGGCCTTTTGCGTTCCCGGGCGGAGTGCCCGGGGCGGCGTGAGGTCGCTTAGTAGCGGTAGCCGAAGGCCTTTTCGAACTTGTCGGCAAATTCGGCGGCGGTGAAGTGGTGGTTCTGGGTGCCGGAGTGGGCGATCTTGATCGAGCCGATCAGCGAGGCGATGCGGCCGGTGGTTTCCCAGTCGTAGCCCTGTTCCAGGCCGAACAGGATGCCGGCGCGGTAGGAGTCGCCACAGCCGGTCGGGTCCTTGATCGCGGCCGGTTCGACCGACGGGATGGTGATCTTCTTGCCGCCGGTGTAGATGTCGGAGCCCTCGCCACCGCGGGTGACGATCATTGCGTCGACCATCTCGGCCATCTGCTCCAGGCTCAGGCCGGTGCGGTCGGAGGTCAGCTGCGCTTCGTAGTCATTGAACGCGGCATAGGTCGCCTGTTCCATGAAGCGCTTCAGGTCGTCGCCGTCGAACATCGGCAGGCCCTGGCCCGGGTCGAACATGAACGGGATGCCGGCCTCGGCGAACTGCTGGGCGTGCTCGATCATGCCGTCACGGCCGTCCGGGGAGACGATGCCGACCTTGATGCCGTCGGCCTCGGTGACCTTCTGCTGGTGCGAGAAGCCCATTGCGCCCGGGTGGAAGGCGGTGATCTGGTTGTCGTCCTGGTCCGTGGTGATGAACGCCTGACCGGTGTAGGTGTCGTTCAGCTCCTTGATGTGCTTGCGCGAGATGCTGTGCTTGTCCATCCAGTCGGCATAGGGGGCGAAGTCGCCGCCGACGGTGGCCATGATGGTCGGCTCGCCGCCCAGCAGCTTCATGTTGTAGGCGATATTGCCGGCGCACCCGCCGAACTCGCGACGCATGTCCGGGACCAGGAAGGACACGTTCAGCATGTGCACCTTGTCCGGCAGGATGTGGTTCTTGAAGCGGTCGGGGAACACCATGATGGTGTCGTACGCGATGGACCCACAGATGAGTGCGGACATGTTGACTCCTTGCGTTGTTGAAACGGGTTGGCATGGCACCGCTTGTGGTGCCAAAACGGCTCTGCGGCGCGCGATTTCGGGATGCTCGGCGCGTCTGCGGCAGGCCGGACGGTGCGCATAGGGTAAATATTTGGGCGCAAAACAACAAATCGGGGGCCCCCGCGACGCCGTTCGTGCCACCGTCATCGCGAGTCGCGAAGCTCCCGCCCTGTGATTGCGAGGAGCCGAAGGCGACGTGGCAATCGGCCAAAGCTGTCTGCACGCAGGAACAGGCGGCTTCGGATGGAGATCGCCACGTCGCTTCGCGACTCGTGATGACGGGGCGGGGCAGCGCCGTGCCGGAGGCTTTGTGGCAGCATTGGGGTACTGTCGCGAGCGAGGGCCTGTCCGATGAAACCACGTGTCCTGATCCCGATCCTGATCATTCTGCTGTTGCTGCTGAGCCTGTGGTCCATGAGCCTGGATGGCGAGGGCGGCATCCTGCCGAGCGCGCCCGAGCCGGGGGCCTCGGCACCGCAAACCACGCACCTGGTGGCCGCTCCCGCATGAGCGCGTACCCGGCCCCCGTGGCCACGCGGGAGACGATCTTTCGCGCGGCGGGGGTGACCAAGGTCTACCGCATGGGCGAGGTGACCATCCACGCCCTGCGCGGGGTGGACCTGGAGCTGTACACCGGCGAGCTGGTGGTGATGCTGGGGGCCTCGGGCTCCGGCAAGTCGACGCTGCTGAACATCATGGGCGGGCTGGACACCGCGACCGAGGGCGAGGTGCGCTACCGCGACCAGGACCTGGCGCAGGCCTCCGAGCGCACGCTGACGGCCTTTCGCCGTGACCATGTCGGCTTCGTGTTCCAGTTCTACAACCTGATCGCCAGCCTGACCGCGCGCGAGAACGTGGCGATCGTCACCGAGATCTCGCGCGACCCGATGTCACCGGAGGAGGCGCTGGCGCTGGTCGGGCTGGAGGACCGCATGGACCACTTTCCCTCGCAGCTCTCCGGTGGCGAACAACAGCGCGTGGCCATCGCCCGCGCGATCGCCAAGCAGCCGGCGGTGCTGCTGTGCGACGAGCCGACCGGCGCGCTGGATTCGAAGACCGGCATCCGCGTGCTGGAAGTGCTGCAGCACATCAACGAGCGCCTGGACACGACCGTGGCGATCATCACCCACAACGCGGTGATCGGCGAGATGGCCGACCGGGTGATCCACCTGAGCGACGGGCGCGTGAGCGAGATCCACGAAAACGCCACGCGCCAGTCCCCGGCCGAACTGCACTGGTAGCGACCGCGGACGACCATGCGCGCCCTGAACCGCAAGATCCTGCGTGATCTCGGCCACCTGAAGGGGCAGGCGGCGGCGATCGCGCTGGTGATCGCCAGCGGCGTGATGACGCTGGTGATCGCCGTGACCAGCCTCGACGCCCTGACCATCACCAAGGACCGCTTCTACTCCGAATACCAGTTCGCCGACGTATTCGCGGAGATCACGCGCGCGCCGGAGAGCGCGGTGGAGCGCTTTCGCGATACGCCGGGGATCAACCAGATCGAGACTCGGGTGCAGGCCCCGGTGCGCCTGGAGGTCGCCGGTTTTGACGACCCGATCCGCGGCACTGTGCTCTCGATACCGGACGGGGGTGAGCCACTGCTGAACCGGCTCTACCTGCGCGAGGGGCGGCTGCCGGAGGCCGGACGCGAACGCGAGGTGGTCGTCAGCGAAGCCTTCGCGGAGGCCCACGAGCTGTGGGCCGGCGACGCCCTGCGCGCGATCATCGACGGGCGCCTGACCGATCTGCAGATCAGCGGCATCGCGCTGTCGCCGGAGTTTGTCTATCAGATCAGCCCCACCGACCTGCTGCCGGACTACGAGCGCTACGGCATCCTGTGGATGAACCGCCGCGCGCTGGCTGCCGCCTACGGGATGGAAGGGGCATTCAATTCGGTGGCCGTGAGCCTGGAGGCGGGTGCGGACCCGGCCCCCGTGATCGAGGCGATGGACCGGGAACTGGCGCGCTACGGCGGCATGGGGGCCTATGGCCGCGACGACCAGTTCTCGCACCGCTTTCTGTCCGAGGAGCTGACCCAGCTGCGGGCGCAGGCGGCGATCCTGCCGACCATCTTCCTGGCCGTCGCGGCCTTTCTGCTGAACGTCGTCGTCGGGCGCATCATCCGTTCCCAGCGCGAGCCGATTGCCGTGCTCAAGGCCTTCGGCTACGGCAACGGCGCGATCGCCGGGCACTATGCCCTGCTGACCGGCGGCATCGTGCTGGTGGGCTGCGCGCTGGGGCTCGCATTTGGGGCCTGGGCCGCGCAGGGCCTGGCCGGCATCTACGCGGAGTACTTCCGCTTCCCCGAGATGAGCTTTCGTCTGCAGGGCTGGGTGATGGTGCTGGCGGTCGGCGTGGCCATGGGCGCGGCCATGCTTGGTACCTTCCGCGCGGTCTGGCAGGCGGTGCGCATGCAACCGGCCGAGGCCATGCGCCCGCCGGCCCCGGAGCGCTTTCACCGCGGCTGGCTGGAGCGCTCGGCGGCCTGGGGCGCGTTCGACCAGCCGACCCGGATCATCCTGCGCAACCTTGCGCGCCACCGGCTCAAGTCCGTGCTGTCGGTGATCGGCATTGGCCTGTCCGGGGGGCTGCTGCTGATGGGCGCCTACCAGCTGAACGCGGTGACCCAGATGCTGGACACCCAGTACGGGCAGGTGCTGCAGATGGACATCGACCTGCAGTTCACCGATCCCGTGCCGGCGCGCGCGGCCGGCGAGCTGCGTCACGAGCCGGGCGTGCTGGCGGTGGAGACCTTCCGCGCGGTACCGGTGCGGCTGGTCGGCGTGAACCGCGAGGAGCGCGTGCGCCTGCTGGGGCTGGACGCCGAACCGCGCCTGCGGCAACTGCCGATGGGCGGCGGGCGCGGGCGACTGCCGGACGAGGGCATCCTGCTGACGGATTATCTGGCCGAACAGCTCGGGCTGCGCGTGGGCGACCCGGTGGAGGTGGAGATCCTGGAAGGGCGCCGCCGCACGGTCACGGTGCCGCTGGCCGGTGTGGTGGAGGAGCCCATCGGTGTCGGGGCCTATATGTACCGCCCGGCGTTGAACCGCCTGATCGGCGAGGGCCCGGCGGTCTCCGGTGCCTGGTTGCTGACCGACCGCGCACAGGAGGACGCGCTGTTCCGCAGCCTGTCCGACCGCCCGCGGGTCGCCAGCGTCGGACTGATCGCCGAGGCCGAGCGCAACATCCGCGAATACATCGGCGAGACCGTCATCGTGTTCGCGATGGTGTTCGTCGCGCTGGCCGTGTCCATCGCCTTTGCCGTGACCTACAACAACGCACGCATCACCTATGCCGAGCGCGCCCGCGACCTGGCCACGTTGGAGGTGCTCGGCTACTCGCGCGGCCAGGTCAGCTGGATCCTGCTCGGCGAGATCGCAGTGCTGACCCTCGCGGCGATCCCGGTCGCCTGGCTGACCGGCACGGGCTTCGCCTGGCTGCTGAACCAGGCCTTTGCGATGGACCTGTTCCGCGTGCCGCTGGTGATCACGCCGCAGGCCTACGGCTTTGCCGCACTCGGCATCCTGGTCGCGGCCAGTCTGACCGCCTTTCTCGCCTGGAGGCGTCTGCAGCAGCTCGACCGTGTGCAGGCCCTGAAGGCGGCGGAGTAGCGGTCGTTGTTGCCCGCCTTTTTTGGCTGGATCTGGTTCGGCATCTGGTGTTTACGGCGGCCTTGGTCCACCGCCTGCCAAGCGCTGTCTCGGCAGCGCACCCCGAGGTACTTCTTTGCTCGTGCAAAGAAGTACCCAAGAAACACGCCCGACTGCCGCGACCCCGGCCCGCTGTGCGGGCCGGGGTTTCCCTCGCTCCGAGGGTTTTCGCGGGCGGCGCTGAAACTCGCTGCGCCTTCGGCTCCGCTCAGACAGTCAGCGCCTCTCTTCCCGCGAAAACCCTCTCCACTCGGCGCGACGACAACGGGGGTGAAGGTCCAAACAACGGCTGTCCCAGCGGCGTAGCACATGGATGGAGGCTGGGTCTTCCGACATCTTGGGCACGCGCGGCCTACGGCCATGGCGTGCCGCGCCCGCAAGCGGGCGCTAAGGGTAGGATGCCGATGAGCGCAGCGAATCGCATCAGGGTTGCCCCGACGTTGGAACGGTGCGTTTCGCTGTGCTCAACCGCACCCTACGGCGTTGGAGTTAAGTACAAGCGCGGGGAGACCTTCTGTTTTGACCTTATCCCCCCGTATGAAGCCCCTTGCGGAGGGGTCCTCGGGACGGAAAAGAGGCGCTGACTGTCTGAGCGGAGCGTAGCGCAGCGAGTTTCAGCGCCGCCGGCCCGAGGGCCCTGGAGCAAGGTCCCCGGGCGGAATCCGGGTGCCCTTTGTAGTGGTCAAGTGATTTCGGACACCTCGATCGGTGTTTCGGCTGTCCATTTTCGCTCGTAGGCGTTAGGCGACAGGTAGCCCAGGGTCGAGTGCCTTCGGCGCTCGTTGTAGAAGCCGACGATGTAGTCGGTGATGTCCCGGGTGGCCTCGCCGTGATTGGCATAGTCCCGTCGCCAGACGCGCTCCATCTTCAGGTTTAGGAAGAAGCGTTCGGCCACCGCATTGTCCCAGCAGTTACCCCGCCGGCTCATGCTGGCCCGGGCGCCGTGCTGCACCAGCAGACGCCGCCAGGCGTCGCTGGTGTACTGACAGCCCTGGTCGGAGTGCACCAGCAGCCCCGGCTCGGGTTGCCGGCTCTGCAG